>DAMC01000085.1:33333-33584 GCA_002499525.1 Nitrosopumilales archaeon UBA218 | reverse complement strand
AGTTTATTGCAGTATCAATTACATTAATTCCGGACAGAATAGATTTTCTTACCGCCTCTTCAACTAAAGTATCAGTGTGTGAATCTGGGTTACCGAGATATGTGCCAATTCCAACATTCGATAGTAAGAGATTTTGTATAGTTCTATAATTTTCCTGTATGGAATCAGGTCTTGTGGAAAATTTTTTTGTTCCTTCCGGAGTTGCAAAACCTACTATCATGGTATACTAGGTCGATGCGTTTGATTTAACT
>DAMC01000085.1:27227-33047 GCA_002499525.1 Nitrosopumilales archaeon UBA218 | reverse complement strand
TGTTCTTTAGTATGCTGATCAAAAACGACACCACGAATAATGCGCCAGTTATTCTTGAAAATAAAACAGTTGACTTCATTATTGCGACAAATTCATCAAGGTCGTTTAGCGTTTGTTTTATTTTTCTTCCAGATTTTATCACCAGTGGAATAGTAGCAAACACAATACTACTATACGCTGGAAATAATCCCGATAATATTCCAAATATGACAAGACCATATGCCACACCGGGAAATACCCAATACATGTTTGCAGATTGTAATTTTCCAACAACTATGACTAGTGTTTTTCTTCCTTTTGCCTTGTCCGCATCATGATCAGGAAATGATGTGATGAACAACACGAATGAGGATAGAGTTCCTGCAACTACTCCTGCCACAATGTTTGTCGGCAAAATTTGTTGGGTTTGGATAAACATGGTTCCAAGAACAATCATCGTGCCCTTAATTCCAACAAACAGTTCACCCAGTCCAGAATCTACTATCTTTGTAGAGTAAAAATAGATGGACATAATTGCAAATCCCAGAATGGTAGCTATTATCCAGCCATGGATGATAACAAAATATGCACCTGCTAGCGAACCCAAGACCAAAAAAATCACACCTGCACTATATACGGTTGACGGCTTGAGCAAACCCTCTGGTAAGACCCCAGTTCCACCAGAGAACTTGGTTTTCTTGGTCATGGTGTCGATTCCTCGCTTGTAATCAGAATAATCATTCAGAAGATCAACACTTGCATGCAATGCCATTACTCCCCCCATCGTTATTGCGGCAGATGCGACATCTACTGATTTTGTCTGCCAGTATGAAATTACAAGCCCTAATGACACTGCGATTACAGATGCTAGAAGAAATTTGATTCGAATAACTCTGAACCAGACTGAAATACTCATACTAGAGATTCGTCGCTTACGCTTAATGGTTTTCTGCCCATAAAGCCAACGTCTTTTTCATGCCAGAATTTGATTTCAGTTTCACCCTCTTTCCAACAAAGCCATACATCCTCATCGAATCTTTTTGATGGAAAGTCAAGCAGTCCCTCCTCCAAACTTTTGAGTATTACTCCAGAGTTTTCAAGTTCCTCTACTGCCGAATAAAATTTAGTCACTTCCATATTCAACTGTTTTTTCAACGTGGCATATTCTCCCAGATTAAACGACATGGACATTTGAGAACTCAAATGGGCTTCTAATTTTTGAACTTCAACTCTTTGTTTTTGTAGTAATTTAAATTTCTGAATAACCGCTGGCAGTGCGGCATTAGCTTCTTGAATTGTAAAATATGTCGGCAATATTTTTAATCCAAAACTGGATCATAAAAAGGATTGTTGTTCCTAGTCTTCAAACTTATTAGCAGAGTAAATCAAGAATCACTATGGATGAAGATACCACTATTGAAGAGTTAGTAAATCAAACTCTTGACGCTACTCTTTCCGCAGTACCTGTATATCTCACAGATATAGAAATGGACAAGGACAAACTATGCGTAGAAAATGTCAAAGAATTTGTTTTTGGCGTAATAATGGGAATGACTTTTGGGTTGGCAAGCGCGGCAATTGCTTCACTTAAAGATGAAATGCCTTCCGAGGAAGATCAAACAAAAATCCGAGATATTATTTATACAAAGATTCCTCAAATACGGGAGAAAATATACCGATGATATTTTCCAAGCAAGAAAAAAAATTTCTTCAGAGTATTGAAGAGGCAAGGATAGCAACAATTGGTAAAAAACTTCCTCATGTAAAGCCGGTTTCTTTTGTTTTTGAAGACGGTTTTTTTTATATTGCAACAGATTACAAGACTAGAACCTACAAAAATCTTGAACAAAATCTAGTTGCTGCAATAAGTATTGATGTTTACAGGCCTGGAAAACACAAGGCAATATTATCTCAGGGAAAAATCAAAATAATAGAAAAAGGTCCCGAGTTTAAAAAAATCTATGATGTGTTTTTTAAAAAATTTGATTGGGTCAGACGTGAACCTTGGACAGAGGGCGAGGCACCATTTTTAAAACTAGTCCCAATCACAAAAACATCCTGGGGACTGGCATAAGATTTTTGAATGCCCTAAAAAATCGTTATACATGGTTGATAAGATAAAGTGTTCTCACATTCTGGTTGAAAAACAAAGTCAGGCACTAGCGATATTAGAACGACTAAGGAAAGGTGAAAAGTTTGCAGATATTGCAAAAGAACTCTCACTAGATACTGGCTGTGGAAAAAGAGGAGGAGATCTGGGTTACTTTGGCCGTGGCAAGATGGTAAAACCATTTGAATCGGCAGCATTTGCCTTATCGATTGGACAGATATCAGAACCTGTAAAAACAGAGTTTGGTTACCACATAATCAAAAGATTTGCCTAAAAATATGCATCAAGCCCAGTAGTGACGGTACCTGATTGCTTTTGCAAATCCCTGGTTAATTTTTCCCCCATTGATTGCGCTGCTTTGATTTTGCGTTGGCCTACCCAATAATATGCTTCATCTATAGTGTCTTTAGCAATCAAGACAGTGAGATTACCGGTAGATTTTCTCCCAGTACGACCCTTTCTTTGAATAAATCTAATTGAGCTAGGGACATTATCGAAAAATATTACGTCATTTACCTCGGAGATGTCTAGTCCTTCCTCTCCAACTCTGGTTGCAATTAATACCTGATACTGGCCGTCTCTGAATTTTTGAACGGTTTCTACTTGCTGCTTTTGTTTTAGGCCTGTTTCTCCGGCCTTTCCTATCAGAATACCTGCAGATATTCCAAGATCTAAGAGCTTTTCATGAATTACTTCTACAGAGTCTCGATAACTAGTAAAAACAATAGCACGACCTTTAATCGATTTTATGATTTCGGCAAGTTTTGTAATCTTTGAATGCTCAATTCCTTTTTTTTGCGCATCATGAGCCAGTGCAAGGGCTCTAAGAAAATTAGAGTCGCTTTGAAACAGTTCGTTTATTCCCACCCCCTTTTTCTCACGTGTCCTATCGCAGAATCTTAGAAAAGAAGTAACACCATGTGCTTCCAAAATGTTAAGTGCGTAATGTAACCTAATTGCGGTAAATAGTGGTTTAGCGGCCCTTCTATTTTGTCTTAATACAAAATCTCTTGCACGTAATAATTGTGAGAGGGACACATTGAAAGAAAGCCTGAGACCACATCTTGTCAGTTCAGTATGACGAACTTCTAGGGCTTTTCTTAAGTAAAATTGGATTTCTTTCATTTCGTTTGGAAGTTCTACTTTGACCCAATTGGTGTTTGTTTTCTGTATGTATGGTGCCACATCGGGACTCTCCTCACTGCGTTGTGCAACACTTGCAATCTGAAGAGTTGTGATAATTTCGGTTGCTTTTTCTTTATCTGCTGGAAGTGTTGCAGTCATTCCTATGATTCGAGTTTTTTTTCCAACAAATCTACTTGCAATAGCAGAATAAGCATAATCACCCACAGTTCGATGCGCTTCATCAAAAATTACCAACGAAAATTGATCTAGCGATACAATTTCTCTATCAAGATCATTTCTTGTTATTTCCGGTGTCGCACAAATAACAGAGTTTGACCAATTTTTTCTACGTTTTTCTATCGAGTCTTCTCCTGTAACTAGTCCGATATCTTCAAGATTTAGATTGTTTTTTAAAAAATCATAATGCTGATTTGTCAATACTCTGGTAGGCGCTAAAAAGAGAACCCCGCCAACCCCCAATGAAAGATAATGTGCAATCACATGCAAGGCCACGGTTGTTTTACCAAGACCTGTGGGCAGTACAATCAAGCAGTTTTCAGATTTTGCCTGTTCAGCAAGTGAGACCTGGTATTCTCTATGTTCTACCGTATTTGGCTTAACGAACTTGTGTTGTATGTAATCTGCCAACTGAACGATCAATCAGAACTTTGAATTTTATAGTTTCTACTTGTGAAAAGTAATCCATAGGTTAACTGTCAATAAACAGGGGATCGACCTAAATATCCAGATTTAATGTTAGCATACATGAGTGGGTCATTTGAGCGCCCTAGTTGGGACGAATATTTTATGCTACAAGCAGAGCTGGCAAAGCTCAGATCAAATTGTATGACTAGGCAGGTAGGTGCAGTAATTGTTCGCAATAATCGTCAGATTGCTACAGGGTATAATGGCACACCACCAGGAGTGAAAAACTGTTTTGAGGGAGGGTGTAAAAGATGCCAACTCAGAATGGAAGGAAAAATAGAATCCGGTGCAAGTCTGGACAGGTGCTTGTGCAATCATGCCGAGGCAAATGCAATAATGCATTGTGCAATAATGGGTATTGAGGCGGGGACGAAGGATGCCATACTTTACACCACATTTGTTCCGTGTTTAGAGTGCTCAAAAATGGCCATCACGATTGGAATTAAAAGAATCGTCTGTCTTGACACGTATCCAGAGACCGACTATGATTTAATGAAAGATGCTGGAATAGAAATTATCAAACTGGATAAAAAAAAGATTCAGAGATGGGCAAGTTCGTTATTAGATGAGCCGAAAAGGTAAGACATGACGCAGGTTCCTGAGCAGCAAATCCATTCACTTGGGCCGTCATTATTGGTATCTGCTACATATGATAGCCAAAAACAGTCCGCCATCCTGAAATTTTATGATCCAAAATCAGAGCAGGTAATTTTATGGGCAGACAAAACAAATCATAAACCATATTGCTATTCCAAATTACCACCTGAGGAACTTGGATTTCTCACAAGCCGAAAAGATATCTTGAAAATCGAAACTGTAAAAAAAAGAGATTTTCTTAAGGACCAACAAGTTGAAGTATCAAAAATCACGGTATCGGATCCCTTGGCAATTGGTGGAACCCAGACAGATAAGAGCATAAGAAACATTATTGAAACTTGGGAATCGGACATAAAATATTACGAGAATTATTTGTATGATAACAGCCTAGTAGTTGGCAAATTTTATGAAATCAAAGATGGCAAAATACTGCCGCATGATTTTGAAGTAACAGAGGATGTAGCTCTTGCAATGAAAGGATTGTTACTTGATGTCAACACTGCAAAAGGGATAGTCAATACTAAAGAATTCCAAGAATATATTTCTCAATGGGCAGAATTACTGAATCAGCCAATTCCAAAAATAAAACGACTCAGTTTTGATATTGAAGTAGAATCTGAAATAGGAAGAATTCCTGATCCAAAGATTGCAGAAAAGCGCGTCACTGCAATAGGCTTCGAAGGGACAGATGGTCTAAAGCAAGTCTTGGTAATGCGCAAGGATGGTTCCAATGATGGGAAAAATGAGCTTCCTACCGGCGTCCAAGCTGTGTTTTATTCCCAATCTGATGAAAAGAAAATGATTGAGGATGCATTCAAGGTTATTTCTCAATATCCTTTTGTGATTACTTATAATGGAGATGATTTCGATATGCCATATCTTTACAATCGTGCTGAAAGACTGGGAATAAAAAATTCTGAAAACCCGCTATACATGATGAGAGATTCTGCCACACTAAAACACGGAGTTCACATTGACCTGTACAGAACTATGTCAAATAGATCATTTCAGATCTATGCGTTTTCCCACAAATATACCGATTTTTCGTTAAACAGTGTATCTTTAGCTCTTTTGAACGAATCTAAAATTAACTATGGCTTGGAATTGGATGAACTCACGAATTATCAACTTGCGAATTATTGTTACAACGATGCTCGACTCACATACAAACTAACTAGTTTCAACAATGACTTGCTGATGAATCTGCTGGTAGTAATAACCAGGATTGCCCGTATGCCAATTGACGACATAGCCAGAATGGGCGTATCGCAGTGGATTCGAAGCTTGCTATACTATGAACATAG
>DAMC01000085.1:12312-26900 GCA_002499525.1 Nitrosopumilales archaeon UBA218 | reverse complement strand
GTGATCAAAGACAAAAAATACCGTGGCGGATTAGTGGTGGAGCCTACAGAGGGAATTCATTTTAATGTCACAGTAATGGATTTTGCCAGTCTATATCCAAGTATTATCAAAGTCAGAAATCTTTCTTACGAGACAGTCAGATGTGTTCATGAGCAGTGCAAACAAAATAAAATTCCAGACACAAACCATTGGGTTTGTACAAGATACAATGGTCTAACTTCAATGCTCATAGGGTCTTTGCGTGATCTCAGAGTGAATTACTACAAATCACTAGCAAAGAAAGCCAATACTCAAGAACAAAAAGAACAGTATACCGTAGTAAGTCAAGCACTCAAAGTCATCCTAAATGCTAGCTATGGAGTAATGGGGGCAGAAATATTCCCCTTGTACTTTTTACCTGCTGCCGAAGCCACCACTGCGGTTGGACGATACATAATCACAGAGACAATAAAAAAATGTCAGACTAGTGGTGTTGAGGTACTATACGGCGATACTGATTCTCTTTTTGTAAAAAATCCAACTGTAGAGCAAATTCAAAAAGTCATAGAAGATACTAAAATGGAGCAAGGTGTAGACCTAGAGATTGATAAAGAATACCGCTACGTAGTACTCAGCGGAAGAAAGAAAAATTATCTCGGTGTAACCAAGGAAGGCAAAGTCGATGTCAAGGGATTAACTGGTAAAAAATCTCATACACCACCATTCATTAGAAGTCTCTTTTTTGAGATCCTCGAAATATTATCCAATGTTCAGACATCACAAGACTTTGAAACTGCAAAAAAACAGATTAGCCAGAAAATTTCTGCATGTGCAATCAAAGTCAAAGAAAGAAAGATTCCAATTCCCGAACTAGCATTCAATGTAATGATAAGCAAAGCCCCATCTGAATATGACAAGACTGTGCCACAGCACATACGAGCTGCAAAACTTTTAGAACAACAGCGCGAGATAAAACGTGGTGACATAATTTCTTATGTCAAGATCTTAAACAAACCTGGGGTAAAACCTGTTGAGATGGCAAGGCCTGATGAAATCGACTCTGAAAAATACATGGAGTTCATGGAGGCCACACTAGAACAAATCACTTCGTCGATGGATCTTGATTTTGATAGTATGGTTGGAAAACCAAAGCAGACTGGTTTGGACCAGTTTTTCTGGAATTAGTTTTTTTGAACGATTTATGCATGGAATATTGCAAATGATGTGCTTTGGGTATAAACAATAAATAGAATGTACATTCCAAAAGACAAAGATATTGTTTATAATAAATTTCAAAAATTATGAGGAAATCTCCGGTCCAAAAGCTGCCAAGCTTGCTGCCGTAGCACAGAGAATCTCTAAAAAATATAAAACCAAAATTGCAATTGCCCCACCACAGAATCTTTTGGGAATCAAATATGCGGGTCCAATTCTTGCCCAGCACGTGGATAATTCAAAAACAGGTAGCACTACTGGATTTGTAATTCCAGAATTGCTAAAGGCATCAAAGATATCTGGATCATTGATTAATCATAGTGAACATAGGATTCCGCCCAAAGACATCAAGGAGTTAATCGAGAGATTGCGCCAACTCAACATGGTATCAGTTGTTTGTGTTCAAGACGTTTCTGAGGCTAGTCTTTATGCTAAAGAAAATCCGGACTTCATAGCAATAGAGCCACCAGAGTTGATAGGTTCAGGCAAAGCAGTCTCAAAAGAAAGACCTGAATTAATCACTAATGCAGTAAAAGCTGTGCACGACGCAAGAAATAACACGAAACTTCTTTGCGGTGCTGGAATTGTTTCAGGAGATGACGTAAGAAAAGCCATGGAGTTGGGTGCATCTGGAATTCTTGTGGCCAGTGGCATAATCAAGTCAAAAAATTGGAATGATGTCGTTGATGAATTTGCCAAAGCAGTTATTAAAAAATCTAAATAGTTTTTTCAAATAAATTTATTCAGCTGATTATTTGGAAATCATATTTTCATTGCAGGTCTTGGTTATGTAACATTTTTTGAGAATTTCCATTTTTTTACCATGTCCGCATATTACTTCAATTGAACCTTTAACTGTCTTTTATCATCACAACTTTATGCTAGAATAAAATTTTCTTTTTATCAATTCTGCACTTGCAACGTACATAGTCACTATCACTCCAATCAAAAGATAGAGTGTAATCGGCATGGGGGAAAACCCAAACAATGAGGCAATAGGAGTCAATGGGAAAATCAGGGTAAATACGACCAGACTCAGTGTAGCAATTAGAAGATATTTGCTTGGACGGCTATTATAGAATGGTTGTTGCGTACGAATTATCAATACCATTATCGATGCCGAGATTACTGATTCAACGAACCAACCTGTTCTAAACACCTGCTCAGTTGAATTTGATATTCTCAATGCCAGAAATGTTAGAAAATCAAAAACTACGCTCAAAAAACCAAATGTGATCATAAATTTACGTACTAGGCTGATATTCCACCTCCTTGGTCTTTGCACAAGCTTTTGATCAACATTATCTGTTGAAATCGTAAGTTCGGGGAGATCAGTCATTAGATTCTCAATTAGTATTTGTTTTGGAAGCAATGGTAAAAACGATAAAAACAGTGAAGCTCCAGCCATACTAAACATATTTCCAAAATTTGCACTTGTAGCCATAAAGACATACTTTAACGTATTTGCAAACGTATTCCGTCCCAAGGATACTCCCTCTGCAAGAATTCCAAGGTCTTTTTCAAGCAGTATCATGTCTGCACTGTTTTTTGCCACGTCGACTGCACTTTCGACAGATATTCCAACGTCAGCTGCATGAAGGGCTATTGCATCATTTACTCCATCACCGAGATAACCAACTACGTTGTTTGATTTTTTGAGTGCTAGAATAATGCGTTCTTTTTGAATTGGCTCAATCTCTGCAAAAATATTCGTGTGGTTGACAGTATTGACAAGCGCATCATTGCTAAATTTATTCAAATCATCTCCGGTGAGAAGCAACTCACTGTTAAGCCCAATCTGACTGGCAACGTATTTTGCTACAAATTTGTTATCACCGGTAATTATTTTAGTCTCAATTCCCATGTTTTTCAGATTCTCAATCATTTCAACAATGTCGGGTTTTAGTGGGTCATAAAATGAAATGAAACCTAAAAACACCATCTTTGACTCATCCTCTTTAGTAATTTGTGAGCCATCTACATACTTGTATGAAACTCCTATGATTCTGAAACCTTGGACACTTAAAGATTCAAACTGTGATTGGATTTTTTCTTTCATCTGATTGATTGGGGTTATTTCACCATTGGATTCAACTAAAGTACAAATCTCCAATATGTTTCTGACCGCACCTTTGGTAATTTGCAAATTTTTGTTTTGATGTGAAACCAAAACGCTAAGACGTTTTCGGATAAAATCATATGGAATTTCATCCAGTTTAGCAATTCCTTTCAAGTCAAATTTATTTTGTGTTCTAATTGCTTGATCTATTGGATTGACAAATCCCGATTCAAAAGATGCGTTAACAAACGAATAAAATAGAATCTTTTCATTATTATTTCCCATAATATCAGTTGCTGATTTTATCAACATTTCACCCAAGGTCAGTGTTCCAGTTTTATCGGAACAGAGTACATTCATACTTCCAAGATTTTCAATTGATTCTAATCTTTTTACTATGACTTTACTTTTCGCCATTCTTTTTGCCCCCTTTGAAAGATTCAGAGTTATTATTGTAGGAAGAAGTTGCGGAGTGAGCCCAACTGCAAGTGCTATAGAGAACAGAAAAGATTCCATGACTTGCCTTCCAAAATACGTGTTAATACCAAAAATTACAATCACTAAAGCAAATGTGACCTCCATTAGAAAATAACCAAATTTTCTGATTCCGCGCTCAAATTCTGTTTCAGGTGGCCTTAATCTGAGTCGTTCAGATATCTTTCCGATTTCAGTATTTCTTGAGGTTCCAGTAATTAAAACTCGCGCAGTTCCACTGATCACATGGCTGCTCATAAACACATGATTTTGTTTTTCAGCTTTTACTAGTAATGGTGCCTTTTCTACAGGATATGTTTCGCCTGTCAGAATCGATTCGTTAACAAAAAGATCCTTAGAGTCAAGAATCACGCCATCACCTGGTACTATATCCCCCGCACTTAAGAACACAATATCGCCCGGCACAACATATTCTATTGGAATTGTTGTATGACTTCCATCTCGAATTACTGTGACTCTAACTTGGATTATTGACAAAAGTTTTTTGATTTCATCAGAGGCTGTTTTTTCTTGCCAAAACCCTAGTGCTGCGCTTATTATGACAATTATCAGAATCATCAAGGCATCAATAGAATTTCCTATGTATAATGAAAGAACTGACGCTGATACAAGAATCAAAATTATTGGATTCTTGAACTGATTGAAGAGTATTCTGAGTGTTTCGGTTTTCTTTTTTTTCGTAAATGTATTTAGTCCATATTTTTGTAATTTTTTTTCAGCTATTGAATTCGAAATGCCATTATCAGAGGTCTCTAATTTTGAAAAAAGATCTTGAGTCAACACATTGCCTACTCTGGCAGAATCTGGAGCCATTGAATAGATCTAATAATTATCCAGAAATTATTTAAGACCTTGATTTTTTTCATGTTTGATAAATGTGATAGTGCCTGTTTTTGAAAGCTAGTGTCTGGCCAGACATGCTAGATTTGTGCGCAGTATAGAAATTGAGGCAATCAAAATAACAGAATTCTTCATCTCGCGTTGATAAGAATTCGAGTGTGGGCATGACTAGTTAAAATCTCAAGATAATCGTGTGATTTGGATAGTAACACGATCAGTGGATCATTCGTGCCAGATTTCTGCGAGCAATGCTTAAAACCCCTTTAAAGGGATAGAAAAATTCGTGATAAAATAATGAAAATGGTTTATTTTTTTGATGAGGGTGACGGTAAAAACAAGAAGCTCTTAGGCGGAAAGGGCGCCGGTTTATGCGAAATGACTCAGCTAAAACTACCAGTGCCACAAGGTTTCACAATTACTACTGATGTCTGTAAACTGTATTACAAAAATAACAAATCTGTTCCAAAGGAGCTTTGGTCCCAAGTAAAAAGAAACATCTCAAAGCTTGAAAGAGTAACCAAAAAAAAGTGGAATTCTTCTGAAAACCCTCTGCTAGTATCAGTACGTTCTGGTGCTGCTCTCTCAATGCCCGGTATGATGGATACCATTTTGAACCTAGGTCTAAACGATACTACTGTTGAAGCTTTAGCAAGAAGAACCAACAACCCAAGATTTGCATGGGATTCTTATCGAAGATTTGTCCAATTATTCGGAAAGGTAGTTTTTTGCATTGATGATAAAAAGTTCGACCATGTTCTAGAGGGAGCAAAGAAACTACAGGGAGTCATAAACGATAGCGACCTAAATGAACAATCTTTAAGACAAATAGTATCCCAGTATAAACAAATTTGTCAGACCCACACTGGCAAACCATTCCCATCTAATCCTAATGAACAGTTGGAATTAGCAGTTAAGGCAGTATTCAATAGTTGGATGGGAGAGCGTGCGATCGTATATAGAGAAAAAAATCACATCACAAAAGACATTGCTGATGGAACTGCAGTCAACGTGGTCGCTATGGCTTTTGGAAACATGGGCAATGATTCTGCTACAGGAGTGGTATTTACTAGAAACCCAGGAGATGGAACGAATCACATATTTGGTGAGTATCTAGTTAATGCACAAGGTGAGGATGTCGTTGCTGGCGTTAGAACTCCAAAACCTGTTGATGAAATGAAAACAGAAATGCCAAAGAGCTATGAATTATTATTAGAAACATGCAAAAAACTCGAAAGACATTACAAAGAACCGCAAGATATCGAATTCACCATTGAGCAAGGAAAGTTCTACTTGCTTCAGACAAGATCTGCCAAAATGAATGCACAGGGAATGATAAAGACATCAGTTGACATGGTAAATGAAAAACTGATTAACAAAGACAGAGCGTTAACCAGGCTAAACGCAGATCAGTTAGAACAACTTCTTCATAAGACAATTGATTTGGATAAAGCAAAGCAATTTCAAAAAATCGTGAGAGGCATTGCCGCATCCCCAGGCGCAGCTAGTGGTATTGCAGTGTTTGATGTAAAAAGGGCAGTGGCAATGGGTGAAAATGGGGCCAAGGTGATTCTGGTCAGAGAAGAGACCAAACCTGAAGACGTCCCAGCATTTTTTGCATCAGTAGGCATCCTCACCAGTCGTGGTGGTAAAACTTCACATGCAGCTGTGGTTGCAAGGGGAATGGGTAAGCCATGCATCGTAGGCTGTGCAGAATTGAAAATATCAGTAGATGCAAAACAAGCCACAACAGGCTCGACAACTATTCGTGAAGGTGATTCCATAACAATTGACGGTTCTTTGGGAGATGTGTATGTAGGCGAAGTTCCAACTATAGAGCCCAAAATCACTGAAGATTTCAAAACAATTTTGAGTTGGGCGCAAAAATCAAAATCAATTGGAATTCGTGCCAACGCTGATACTCCAGATGGTGCCAAACTTGCAAGAACATACGGTGCTCAAGGAATTGGCTTGTGCAGGACTGAAAGAATGTTTAATGCTTCCGATAGGCTGGGACTTTTTGTCAAGTTGATAATGGCAAAATCTGTCCAGGAGAGAAAAGAACACTTGGCAAAACTCCAAGAACTACAGAAAAGTGACTTTATAGAAATTCTCAAAGCAATGGAAGGATACAAAGTGACAATACGACTATTGGATCCACCGCTTCATGAATTTTTGCCAAATCCAGAAGAATTGATCAACAAAATACACAAACTGGAAAACCAATCTGGCGCAAGTGATATTGAACAAACTAAAATCATACTTGCAAGAGCGAAAGAGCTAGCAGAAATTAATCCCATGATGGGGCACCGAGGGGTACGCGTCGGAATAACATATCCAGAAATTTACGAAATGCAGATCAGGGCAGTGTTTGAAGCAGCTGCCGAACTTTCAAAACAAAAAGTCAATGCATTTCCACAAATCATGATACCTCAGGTTGGTAGCGTAGCAGAGCTGAATCATATCAAATCAATCTATAACAAAGTAAAATCCGAGGTAGAAACAAGATATGGACAAAAATTAAACATTAACTTTGGAACCATGTTAGAAGTTGTTCGAGGATGTCTTACATCTCACGAGTTGGCTAGTACTGCCGAATTTTTTAGTTTTGGCACAAATGACCTAACACAGGCAGTGTTTAGTTTTTCTAGAGAGGATGCAGAGGGAAAATTCCTTCCAGAATATTTGGAAAAGGAAGTATTGGAAAGAAACCCCTTCCAAACGCTCGATGTAAATGGCGTAGGCAGCTTGGTCAAAATAGCAATTGCCAACGGCAAATCTGTGAAACCTGGAATCGAGGTTGGTGTCTGTGGTGAACATGGTGGCGACCCAAACTCTATCAAATTCTTCCACAGTGCAGGCGTGTCATACGTTAGTGCATCACCACATAGAATTCCAATTGCCATAGTATCAGCTGCTCAGGCAAAAATACTTGGGGATGCTATCAAACAGCCAAAGAAAAATAACTCAAAATCAAAGAAACGTTCAATCAAATCCAAGAAAAAATCAAAGCGTCGATAGTCTGTCTGGTCAGTACCGAAAAAAATAATCATCCATAATAATTATTCATAGACTACACTCTTGAGAAAAGATTCAAGTTATTAGAGAAAATATGGTCACTGATAATTTCTACGCAATCCTTTATTTGTAAAACTCACAACCATTTGTAAGGTTCTTTCGGTAATACCGAGCATAGAACTGCCAAGACCAACCAAATCAAGTGAGGATATCAATGTCGACATCTCGTTGTTTAGGTATCCTCACTTTTTTATTATTTCTGCTTGAGTTCTGTTGCCTTTACAAAACAATATTCTGCATCCTTGTTCAAACCTAGAATTTTTAATGCATAACCTTTGTTATACCAAGCATCAAAATATTGAGGATTCAGTTTTATTGCCTCATCAAAGCAGACTATTGATTCGTGTATTTTTTTTATTTTTCCCAGTGCGAAGCCTTTTCCATTCCAGGCCAAGGAATTATTTGGTGTAATTTTGATTGCCTCATCAAAATAGATGATTGATTCTTTGAATTTTCCTGCTTTGCCCGCTGCGGTTCCTTTGTTGTACCAAGTATCAGCATTTTTTGGATCTAGTTTTAGAGCCATGTCGTAACAGGGTATTGCTTTTTTCGGTTTTCCCGATTCTACTAAAGCAAACGCCTTGTTGTTCCAGATTTGGGGGTTTTTTGGATCTAGTTTTAATGCCTCATCAAAACAAATTATTGCCTCGTCGAATTGATTTTCCGCTATAAGCGAATTTGCTTTGTAAAACCAATCCTCCCTACTTTTACAATCGGGGTATTTTTTTGCAGTATTGCCAAATATACCCATTAATTTTTTGAACGAGGAAAGAATATGAGTTTTGCAGTAAAATTCATAGCGACAACACCACAAATGTAGTCATGCTTCCACGAATTGACAGTATCAAGCAGGCTCGAATCAAAATCGGAGTTACACAGAAAGAGCTTGCAAAGATGAGTGGAGTCAGTACATCTATGATAAACCAAATAGAGTCAGGCAGAAGCCAGCCTAGTTATGAGACTGCAAAAAGAATCTTTGATAGTTTAGCTACATTAGAGGGACGGACTGATCCTAACAAGGCGGGAGATATCTGCAGTAAAGAAATCGTCAAACTCAAACCAACCGATTCCTTGCATGATGCAATACATAAAATGCGTGTAATGTCAATTAGCCAGATTCCAATTTTTAGCTCTTCTGAACCAGTAGGTTCCATCTCTGAAGATGGAGTTGTAAGACACCTAGCAGACAGTGATGAGTCATCATGGAAAAAAATCAAACTGGCAGACGTCATGGAGGCAAGACCCCCTATTGTTGACTATCAGACACCAGCAAGGGCTCTTGTCCCGCTGATACGTTATTCAAAATCAATATTGGTTGCTAAATCAGGCAAAATTATAGGAATCATTACTGCCTCAGACACATTAAAGATGCTCGAATAGAACTAGTGAGTCGGATGAGAGCAGAGTTCTGTTAGGACACCGCTAAGGGATTTTGGGTGAATGAATGTAATTTTAGTTCCTTCAGAACCCGGTCTGATTTTTCCCAAAAACTGGATTCCGCATCCCTCCATTCTAGTATACTCGGACTCAATATTTTCCGTAGCTAATGCCATGTGATGCAATCCCTCACCTTTTTTTTCCAGGAATTTTTTGATTGGACTATCTTCACGAGTGGGCTGCATAAGTTCAATTCTTCCATTATCTAGTTTTATTATTGCAAGTTTTACTCCCTCCGATTCCACAGTTTCAAAGATTACTTTGTCTACTCCCAATGCATCCTTGTATTGTTTGGCTGCTTGCTCTACATCGTTTACTGCGATTGCAATATGATCTATTTTCATCTAAAATACTTCCTTTGGCCTATACTCGCCAAACACTTGTCTGAAAGTGTTGCTTATCTCGCCAGTGGTAGCATAGGATTTTACTGCATCTAAAATGAACGGCATTAGATTTTGCTCTTTTTCTGCAGCGCTCTGCATTTTTGATAATGCATATTGAACTTTTTTGTTGTCTCGCTCTGAGCGGAGTTTTTTGAGTGCTGCTTTTTGTTTCTTTTCGACACTATCATCGATACGAAGTAGTTCCTGCTTTGCTTCTTTTTCATCAGAAAACTTGTTAACACCAACCAACACCCTTTCTCCGGCATCAACTTCTTTTTTGAGACGATATGCATTTTGCCTAATTTCAGATTGGAAAAAGCCTTTCTCTATTGCCTTGAGTGCCCCACCCATTTTTTCGATTTGCTTAAGATATTTTCTTACACCATCCTCAATTTCATCACATAGGTATTCTAGATAATAAGAGCCAGCCATTGGATCAACGGTCTTGGTAATCCCAGACTCATGGGCTACAATTTGTTGTGTACGTAATGCTATTTTTGCAGATTCTGCAGTAGGCAATGCCAATGCTTCGTCCCTAGAGTTAGTGTGCAACGATTGTGTGCCACCCATAACTGCAGCCATGGTTTGGATAGCAACACGGACAATATTGTTGTCAGGCTGCTGTGCAGTAAGTGATTCCCCGCTTGTCTGAGTATGGAACTTTAGCTGTAACGATTTTGGATCTTTGGCATGGAATTTTTCTTTGAGAATTTCGGCATAGATTTTTCTAGCAACTCTAAACTTTGCGACCTCTTCAAAGAATTCTATGGTGCAACAAAAGAAAAATGATAGCCTAGGTGCAAAATCGTCAATTTTTAGTCCCCTATCAAGACATGTTTGGATATATGCAATTGCATTAGCCAGAGTAAATGCGACCTCCTGAGTTGCTGTAGATCCAGCTTCCCTCATATGATAACCAGAAATTGAAACTGGGTACCATTGAGGAACATGTTTTGCGCAATACCCAATCATATCTCCAATAAGTCTCATTGATGGCTCTGGTGGATAGATGTAGGTATTTCTGGCCACGTATTCTTTGAGAATGTCATTTTGGGTAGTGCCACGCAATTCAGTACTAGCAAACCCCTGTGATTCACCAACTGCAATGTAATATGCTAGCAATGTAGATGCTGTAGAGTTAATTGTCATCGAAGAGCTAACTTTACCCAATGGAATTCCATCAAATGCAGTAAGCATGTCTTTGAGTGAAGATATTGAGACTCCGACTTTTCCGACCTCCCCTTCGGCTTGAGGTGCGTCTGCATCATGTCCAATCTGCGTTGGAAGATCAAATGCCATAGAAAGTCCGGTCTGGCCCTTTTCCAACATGAATTTGAATCGTTCATTGGTTTGTTTGGCATCTCCAAATCCAGAATACTGGCGCATTGTCCAATATCTTTCACGATACATTTCTGCATGTATTCCCCTAGTGAACGGGAACTTGCCTGGCTCTTCTTTTAGTGCTTTTTTAGATCCATGATATACGCGGCTAACTGGAAAATTTGAATCTGTAAGAATTTCTTTCGGTTTGATTTTTTCTTTTTGTGTCATAATATCACTTGAAAATACCTCTAGATATTTTATCTGCTACCTCAAAAGGATCCATGTTTCTAGATTGGAGCATCTTTAGGTATTTGGAATAGTTTTTGTCAGATTCCAACAATGCATCAATTCTTAATCTGACATTATTTAAAACAATATCTTTTATCTCCGATTCAAATTGTTTTATTTCCTGTTCTTTTTTAGAAGTCATTTTTTGTTTCATTAATTCCTTGAGTTTTTTTGCAAATTCGTCAATTCCCCTGTTCTTTTTTACCGAGGTCTGCAAAATTATCGGGTTTCTCTCAGTCATGCCAATGAATTCTTTGACAGATTCGTATAGTTGGGTTGCCCCATCCAAATCGCTTTTGTTTATGAGGTAAATATCACCAATTTCTGTTTGGCCTGCCTTGATTGTTTGGATGCTATCGCCGGTATTCGGATTAAAGACTACAACTGTGATGTCGGCAATGTTTGCAATTTCGACTTCGGTTTGGCCTGCACCAACACTCTCAATCATTATTGGGTTAAATCCTGCATATTCTAAAACACGAATACTGTTTCTAATAGAATGGGATACAGCTCCAGTTGCCCCCCTTGAGGCTATGCTACGAATATACACTCCCGAATCTGTGGATTCGGTCATTCTGACTCTATCTCCCAAGATTGCACCTCCAGTTATGTGACTAGTAGGATCCACTGCTAAAACAGCCGTTTTCAAGCCTAGTTTTTTGAGCGCAACTGATGTTTTGTTAATCAGTGAGCTTTTTCCTGCACCTGCAGGCCCAGTGATTCCGATAATGATTGACTTGCCAGAGGTTTTGAAGATTTTTTTGATTAATTTTCTTGCCTCCTCTTCATCGTTTTCGATAATCGATATGGCCTTTGCAATAGCTCCGCGTTTTCCTTTTTTTAGATCATCAAGTAACAAACAAACTAATTGTTTACATGTACAATAAATTCTTGTTGCACACTATAATTGGGTAAAAATGATTTTGCTGGACTTGCCTTTATCATGAATGTCGGTTTTGACACCCACATTACCATAGTCAGGATGAGTTACAACCAATGTAATTGGGACTACTTTCCATCCAAATTCCGGTTCTTTATCAAATGGAACTGTAATTGTAAAGGATGAACCCTCAAGTGTTCTCTGAAATGATTTTTCCATTCCTAAAACTTCTAAAACCACTTTGGTAGTTTTTTGAGTTTTATCAGAAAAAGTAATTTCTACATATTTTTTGTCTGGATGAAAAGTTCCGTCTAGATAAAGAACTTCCTCATATTTTTTTTGAACCATCACACTCTGAGAGATAGAAATTCCTATCCCAAATGCAATTAATGTTGCAATTGAAGCAAATAAGATTTTTTTGTTTAATTTAGGCAAATTCTGTTCTCAATCTTTTGATAAACTGAGAATGAATTCGAATTCTCTCAAGCGTTTGTGATAACGTCATTTCTGTACCAGGGGTTGGGTTTTGTTTAAAGAATTGTTTTATTTGGCCTTGCATAGAAGCATCCGCCACTCCAGAAATACTGGATACGATTCTATTCAAAAGAGGGCTTCCACTACCTACTTTGATGCGAAGCTTTTTCCAGTTCTTTTTTAGCCATGGCCAAAGTATTTTTTTGCCGTATTGATTTGCTGAAATCCTAATTATTGGAATGTGCATATTTTGTGAGCGGACATGCTTGGATTGAGACAGTTCCAGTGTTTTGAGTAACAATTTTGGATCCTTGAAACTCGATAATGCTCCAAGGAATCGAATTTTTTGTTCCTGAGACTGTGCCGATTTGTATAGATTCAATAATTTCTCATAAGAAATTTTTCCACTCCATGCCACTAAGGAAAATACAGCATCTTGGATGTCAGGGCTGAGGGAATTAGGGTTTTTTAGATATTGTACAAATCTGTTATTTGCTTCAGCGAGAATTTCCTCATCATCCATTTTACCTAATGCGGCAATTACATAACTACGAAGCAATGCATTTGTATGTGGTTCGTCTTTTTGTGCATCCCAGCCCAAAGTCTCAAACATTTTTCTAAAGTATGTGTGAGCAATTTGTTTTATCTGTGAATTATAAGTTTCATCAATGGTTCTGTGGTATAATGCATAAAGATTTCCAGAGACATTTGATTGAGTCAAGTAATCGCTTTCATTTTCATAGGATGATGTAAAATCAAGATAGTCTTTTGCCAAGCCATCTCCAGAGATGCATAACGCAAACAAGTCATTTTGTATTGCCCATCGATCGATATTGGAGATCGATTTTTGTCGAATCGTTTCTTTTAATTCATACATCAATTCTTCGGAATATTTTATGCGGTAAAATCCACTACGTTGTGGATTTACCAAGATTTGGTTTGATTTTGTTGGGATTGCCTCTTGTTTTTTCTTGAGAATTTTGCTGGTGGTTTTTCCATCATGACTAATTACAATCGGAATTTCCCAGATTCCTTTTTGTGTTCCTTTCTGCTCCATTACGAATCGTTTTTGCGATAGAACAAGCTTGGAGCCTTGTTTTTGTACATCTACTAGTGGGAATCCAGTTTGTTTTAGCCAAGAATTCACCATTGAGCGCACAGGCATTTTTGCAGCCTTACCAATTTCATCCCAAAGATCATTCCCTTCAGCATTTTTGTAAGAGAACTTTTTGAGATAAACTCGCAATCCTGCCCTAAAGTTTTTCTCCGTAACAAAACTCTCAAGCATTTTGAGAACACATCCCCCCTTATCATAAGATATTGCATCAAAAATCTCACGAATCTCTGACGGGGAATTTACCTTGACATCAATCGGGTGTGAGGAGTGTAATGCGTCAAGGCTCATTGCAGTATTCATGGTATCTTCTAGGAACTGGTCCCACAGTTTCCATTCTGGATAGAATTTGTCAACAAACTTTGTTGCCATGAATGTAGCAAATGATTCGTTTAGCCACAGATCATTCCACCACTTCATTGTGACTAGATTGCCAAACCACTGATGCGCTAGTTCATGGGATACTACTTCAGCAATGAATTGCTTTGTCTGAGTGGATGATGTCTTTTCATCAAATAGTAGTATTGTTTCTCTAAATGTAATAGCACCCCAATTCTCCATTGCGCCAGAGGCAAAATCTGGAACAGCGATTAGATCAAGCTTGGGTAACGGATATTTTATTCCAAAATAGTCTTCGTATGATCTTACCAGTTTTTTACATAAATCCAGAGCAAACTTACCTTTCTTGCTATTTCCCTTTGTAGTTACAATTCTCATCACCACCTTGCCAGATTTTGTGGTCAGATATTCGAATTCTCCAACTGCAAGATATACCAAATACGTAGACATGATAGGAGTTCTTGCAAACTTGTGGAGGATTTTTTTACCAAATTTTTTTTGGGAGGTTTGGTTTGTGTTTGAAATTGCGCTATGATTTGGTTCCGTCAGGATTGAGATGTCGAATGTTGCCTTCGCTGCAGGCTCATCCCAGCATGGAAAAGCTCTCCTTGCATCAGCTGCCTCAAATTGTGTTGTAGCAAGATATTTTGTCTTGCCGGATTTGTCCTTGTATTGGCTGCGATAAAA
>DAMC01000085.1:0-11948 GCA_002499525.1 Nitrosopumilales archaeon UBA218 | reverse complement strand
GAGTCCAGAGTAAATTTTGTAGTAATACTTTTGTTTCTTGATTCAACTTGACATTTTTTTATTTTGAGCTCTGCTGCATGGATGGTGATAGTGTTGGTGGGTTTGGTAATTACAGCGCGGATTATTTCTTTACCAACAAAAGTAAAAGTTTCCAAGTCTGGCTCAAAACTAAGATCATAATTTATGTCAGTTGGATACAATGATGTCTAGCCAGATATCTCATTATATTTACATATAGAGTTCCTGCCAGATTGTTTTACTGATCGTTTAAGGAATTAAAGTTAATTTTCAAAGTTAGGAATACTTGGATGTTCCATTTTGAAGATTGTAGTTCAATTCATTTCTTCCAGATTTTTTAGTCCACTCCCAATACACCATTAATGTTATTTTTCATTACCCTCCAACCGCTATTCATGAAGTATTAAAGCCCGACTTGGAATACGTTTACCCGAGTTAAGAATTTGAAAATATCTACTCAGAGCACAATTTTTAAAATACTAGATTATAGATAATACGGTAGATGAAACAAAAACTCGCATCTCGTCGAATAAAAATTCTAGTTGCAAAGCTTGGCCTTGATGGTCATGATAGAGGTGCGCTGGTTCTGTGTAGGGCTTTCAGAGATGCGGGTATGGAAGTCATTTATTCTGGGTTATTTGCTACTCCAGAGCGCGTAGCACAGATTGCTGAAGATGAGGATGTTGACGCTGTGGCACTAAGCTTGCTCAATGGAGCCCACGGTACGCTGTTTCCCAGAGTTGTAAAAGAATTACAAAAGAAAGGACTCAAAGATGTTCTAGTCGTAGGCGGAGGAGTCATACCTGAAGAGGACAAACCTAGTTTAGAGAAGTCAGGAGTTTCCAAGGTTTTCGGACCAGGTTCACCTTTACCATCAATTATAGAACACATTAATTCAGGCGTTGCAAAACTAAGAAAAATTTAGTCTATTCTTTAGAATCAGGCCACATCATTTTTCGCATTTGACGGCCCACTTGCTCGATTTGGTGTGATTCGAGTTGCTTCATGTATCTATCAAATGAATTCTTGCCGTTTTTCTTGTATTCTGAAATCCATTCATCATTGAATGTGCCGTCCTGAATCATGTTCAGAACTTTTTTCATCTTTGCTTTGTTTTCTTTATCCATGACCATTGGACCTCGTGTTAGACCGCCATATCTTGCAGTCTCTGAAACTCGGCGCCACATTCCATTGATACCATATCGTTGAATCATATCCACAATTAATTTCAGCTCGTGTAATACCTCAAAGTATGCAATTTCTGGCTGATATCCAGCTTCAACTAGTGTTTCAAACGCGTTTGTGACCATTGATGCGCAGCCACCACACAGATCAGCCTGCTCTCCAAACCAATCAGTTTCAACTTCTTCTTTGAATGTTGTTTGAATCAATCCCGCTCTTGCAGAGCCGATTCCCTTTCCAATTCCCAAGACCCTATCCCACGCTTTACCAGTTTTGTCTTGGTATACTGCAACAATGGCTGGCGTACCAAATCCATCTTGATATGTTTCGCGCACTTTGGAGCCAGGTCCCTTTGGTGCAACCATGATAACATCTACGTTGTCTGGTGCTTTAATCCAGTTACATTGGATTGCCGCTGCGTGTGAAAATGATAATGCCTTTCCCGCTGACAGATTAGGACCTATATCTTCAGAATACACTTTGGATTGAATCATGTCAGGAATTAGAATGTGAACAATGTCTCCCTTTTTTGTGGCCTCGGCAACTGACATCACAGTATGACCGTCAGATTTTGCCTTGTTCCAAGTAGGGCTGCCCTCTTTTAGTCCTACAATAACTTGGAGTCCGGAATCTTTGAGATTGTTTGCCTGTGCATCTCCCTGGATACCATATCCAATAACGGCAATAGTTTGATTTTTTATTGGATCTAGGCTGATATCAGTATCTTTCCAGGTCTTTGCCATAGTATAATTCCAAAATATAGACAATAAAAACCATCAAAAACTAAACCTCGGATTTGTGTGTTAGATTGAATTCAGTTCTTAGCAACATGAGATAAAATTGAATTTGTTCAAAACACATGGTGATTTTGGTAGGTCAATAATTCGGTTCTGACCACAATTACTATCTATGTTTAAGTTTTCGATACAGCCCCAATCAGCATCAAATTGAAATTACTTTGTTGCAGGAACGACATTTTACTTTGACTACATCCTTGTCTGGTAATCGCTCAAATCGCTTAGAGCCACAGGCCGGACAAATTGGACATGCACGAATTCCAGTCACAACTCTGTAGATATTGTTTTGCCTTATTTTTGTTATTTTTTAGAGAGTCTTTGGTTTAATTCATTTTTGTTAGGGTTTGATTTGGGATTATCTGAATTAATTCAAGACATGTGAGGATTGAATTTGTATTTGATAAATTTATTTGATTGGTCCACTCCCTAGCAACCTAATGCTAGTTGACTCTGGCTTTAGAATGACACAGACATCTCCTTTGTTGTGAACTAGTGGCTTTTCCAAAATCAGTTTTAATGGATTGATTGAGGCAAATTTGGCAGGCTTGATTTGTAGTCCGACATTAATCAGACACATCTGGTTTGGTGCGATATCTCCTTTGTAAAATGGACTTTTAGTAAAACTCAGCTCGATTTCTGTAGAGACAATCTCAGAGCCTGGAGCACACAGCAAATCACCACGTCCTACTTGATCTGGTGTGACACCTTTTACTGCAAGACCTACTCGTCCGGGGGAGACTGCCTCCTCTGCAGGATCATCATGCATCTGTATTGATTTTATTAAAACATCAATTCCTGCAGGAAGTAGCTTCAATGTATCATATTGTTTTATTTTGCCTTGTTCAACCTTGCCTAAAATAACGGTACCTACACCTTTGACATCAAAGCAGTGGTCAATCACCACACGCGCAGTTCCATCTTTGGATATTTGCTCCAGTTTATCAGACTCTTCTTTTATTTTATCAAGAGATATTTTTGGATAGTCGGCAAGAACTGTGTTTTTTATCATCGTGTGTAATGTGTTCTCATCGACATCATACGTATGAGATAGCAATCCATTCTTTTTTTGCAACATGTCCAGTGCTATGATTTGTTCGCCGACAAATTTGTCCAATTTATCAATGTGAAAAATCACATATTCTGCAAGATTAATTGTCTGCAATAATGGCTGCACCTTATCTGGAAATCCACTAGGTGTTGTATAGGTACGAATCACCCCAGATTCTTTTTTGTCGTACATTATCATGTCGGTTGCAGTTCCTTTTTTGCCAAGTGATGCTGCAACGTTTTGATCTCCCAATACTACAAAATTTACTGACTTTGTCATCACAACAGTCAGAAAATCACTTCAATATATTCAGACGTCATGGAAAGGAATTCAGAACTTTAGCATAGCTGACAAATCTATGGTTATCTGGATGAACGTGTTTTTGGGCATAGATAGAAACAGATTTTCCTATTTTTCCACAAAATCCAATAGGCATGGGAATCAGTTTTTGCTCAAATCCATTTTTTAAAACACTGTCATTTTTACTATAATAATTGACAAATTTTTGATTGACCGTTTTTTGGATTATTGTTCCAAATTTTTTTGTCGATACAGAATTAGCTGGAATTGATGCTCCAAAAATATGTACAGATTCAACTAGCTTTTTGTTTTTCAGATTTACAAGAGCAGACAATATTACCTGCGAGCCAAGTGAATGACCAATCAATCTTATCTTTAGGTGAGGGAACCTTTTTTTCACATAAATTAGAAATGCTGACAGATTTTTTCCATTCTTTTTTGCAATCATAACACCAACATTTGTCGCCTTTTTTTCTTGAGAGCGGTATTGAACTCCCTTTGTGTTGGAATCATAGCTAAATCCAACTATGGGATGAAGGTATCCAAGATTAACCAGTCGTTTTTTTGCAATTTCAAATTTAGCTAGAGCACCTGACTTGTTGTTGCGCAATCCGTGAATCACTATGGTTATTTCTGAAACTCCTCCCAACCTATCAAAGAATTTTTCCGGATACAAATCGTAATTCTTGATTTTTTTAGTTCTACCAGTCTCAAGATCATAATATCCACGGGTGGAAATTCTTGGGATTCTCTTATTTGGTTTCAAATTTTTCTTTACGTTTTTTGATGTCTGCATCTTCTATTCTGGCAAATATTGGGATAATCTCGCCAAGCACGTGTCCTGATTTTAGTTCTAGGCCAGAAATTGAATTCCAATGTTTGTCCGAGACTTTGCCGTTCATGCCAAGCTGTTCCCAAATTTTTTGCGAGGATTTTGGCAAAAATGGTTGCAAGGCTATTGCAATAGAATAAACTGCATTTGCTGTTAAGAACAGACAGGTGCTTGTACCCGGTCCTTTTTTCCAAGGCTCTTTGTGCTGGAAATACTGGTTAAAGTTTGCAGAAAACTCCATGATTTTTTTGAGTGCCCTATCTAGATGGTTTTTTTGAATTAAATCAGATAGTTCTGTTGCAAGATTTTTAATTTTAGATTCGACTTCTCTGTCTTTCTCATCGTATTGGTCAGGTACGGGAATCTGTCCATCAAATGTCTTTTTTGTAAATCCCAATGCACGGTTAACCAGATTACCAAGATTTCCGATCAATTCAGAATTGATTCTAGTTGCAAAATCATCCCAATCAAAATTCAGATCATCCTGTGAATATGGATTGATGGATACTAGATAATATCTCAAATAGTCAGCAGAATAAAATCCCAGAAACTCTTTGAGTCCAATATACCAATTGCGGCTCTTAGAGATTTTTTTTGATTGTAGTGTCAGATGTCCACGTGTCGGAATGTAGTTGGGTAGCTTGTATTCAGAATCAATTCCCAGCCTCATGGCTGGTAAAAACAAATAGTGGTGATATACGATATCTTTTCCAATAAAATGATAGATATCAGCAGAATTCCAAAATTCCTTTCCGTTGATTCCCTTGTCATTTAGGAATTTTACTGCAGACGAAATGTATGCTAAATGATTGTCAAACCACCCATAGAATACTTTGGACTCATCACCTGGAATTGGGACCCCCCAAGAGATATCACGTGTAATATCCCAGTCAACAAGACCAGAGGTAATCCAGTTTTGGACATACTTTTTGACATCTTTTTGTAGGTTTTGGTTTTCTTCCAGCCACTTGAATAAGGGGTCACCAAAATTTTTGAGTCGGAAAAAATGATGTGTTGTTTTTTCTTTTGTAGGAGTTGCTCCGCAAATTGCGCATTTGGGACTGCCAATTTCTTCAGGAACTCGACCGCATTTTTCACATAAATCGGAATATTGATCAGGGGCCTGGCAATATGGACATGTTCCTATTACATATCTATCAGGCAGGAATTTTTTATCATTAGGGCAATAAAACTGGATTATTTCGGATTCGTAAATGTGTCCGTTTTGCTTTAGCTTATTGTAGACATATCGAACAAATTCGATGTTTTCTGGAGAACTAGTACGGTAAAATAGATCAAAGCCAATATCAAATGCAGAAAAATCCTCATAATCACGCTTGTTCCAGTGGGCAACATATTCTTGCGGTGTTTTCTTTTCTTTTTCAGCTGCAATCAAAATTGGCGTACCAAAATCATCAGATGCACAGACATAGTATGCCTCAACCCCGTTTTGTTTTAAGAATCGTGTCGTAACATCTGCAGGCAAATAAGTTGATGCTACATGTCCCAGGTGAATCTCGCCATTAGCATATGGTAGTGCACTGGTAATGATTGCTTTATTTTGCATTTGGATAAATTGAAGTTGTGCAGCTTAAGAAGGTTTGTTACCAGTTTTCGCGATAAGCGATTTGTTTTTTGGTCAGATGATCAATTTTGACATCAAAGGCCTGCAATGCATCAGATGCAACCTGTGTATCTATTTCCAACGGCACTGTGATGACTTTTTTGCCGATTTTCTTGCTGTTTTTGAGTAGATACAGAATAGACATTATTTGGTTTGAAAACGACTGTGCCATTACTTCTGGAGGATGACCTTCTGCAGCAACTAGGTTTGCCAGTCTGCCTTTGCCTACCAGGTAGACTTTTTTGCCATTCTTCAAAACACATTCATCGAGATTTGGTCGCACTTCACGAACTGTTTTAGATTGATTAAGCAAAAATTCCGAATCTATTTCAACATCAAAGTGTCCAACATTACCCATTACTGCACCATCCTTCATTTTCAAAATATGCTCTTTGGTGATAATATCTCGCATTCCGGTGCATGTGATGAAAATATCTCCGATTTTTGCGGCATCTGTCATTGTCATCACCTCAAAACCATCCATGTGTGCTTCAAGTGCTTTTACCGGGTCAATCTCTGTGACAATGACTTTAGAGCCCATCCCGTGGCTTCTAGCGGCAACACCGCGCCCTACCCAGCCATATCCTGCAACAACAACTCGTTTAGAGGCAAAGAGTAGATTCATTGCTCTCAAAAATCCATCTATTGTGGACTGACCTGTGCCGTATCTATTATCAAACATGTGTTTTGTATAAGCCTCGTTAACAACAATTACAGGATATCGTAGTTTGCCTTTCTTTTCAATGGCTTTAATTCTGTTTACTCCAGCAGTGGTTTCTTCTGTGGCTCCTAGAATTTTCAGTGATTTGTATCTTTTATCAAAGTGCAATTTAACGTTCATGTCCGCTCCATCATCTGTTACAATGATGGGTTTGTGGTCAAGTACTTGATCAATACACCAATCATATTCCTCGTTTGTCTCTCCATTCCAAGCATACGTGTGGATTCCCTCAGAGGCCAAAAATGCCGCGATATCGTCTTGAGTGGTAAGAGGATTTCCAGCACATGCTGCAACTTCTGCTCCGAGTTCTTTTACACCCATTAGTAATACCGAGGTTTCTTTAGTAATGTGCAAGCAGAAACCCAGTGTCAGTCCCTTGAAAGGTTGTGATTTTTTGAGTCTTCCAATCGTCTTATCCAGAATTGGCATGTGATTTCGGGCCCATTCGTACGAAAGGCGTCCCTGATCTGCAAGACTTTCGTCTTTTACTCTACTCAACACCAGATTCAATTGCTATATACTAAAAAATCTTTCATATCGATAAAGTAAATAACCATCAAAAATTTTTGCATAACATGGTTTGGCGTAAAGTGGCCGAAAAAGATTCGATTGCAAAGGGTGCCGGAATTGAAGTCAAGATAGACGAGAAAAGAATTGCCATATTCAATCAAGATGGATATCATGGAATTGATGCTCTATGTGTTCACCAAGATGGTTCCATTGCTCCTGGAAAAATTAATGGGTGCATAGTTGAGTGTCCATTGCATTTTTGGCATTACGACATCAGAACAGGCGATTTGCTGGATTATCTAAAGGGAGTCAAACTGCAGACGTACAAGGTAGAATCAAGAAATGATGGAATCTACATAGACGTCTAGATACGATTTTTAATAATCAACACACAGAAAAACAATGGAAAAAATTCTAAATGAGATCACCAATGTCGATTATTCTAAAATTCAGGCAGATATTGAATCGTTTTTAAAAAAACACAGTGCCAATTGCAGCGGATTTGTGTTTGGACTTTCCGGTGGAATAGATTCAGCGGTGATTGCTCACATTTGCGCAAAATCGTTTAAAGAAAAATCTCTTGCACTCATAATGCCAGACAGCAAGGTCTCACCAAAAGAGGAAACAGAGGATGCACTGCACACAGTTGACAAACTTGGAATTGATTACAAGTTAATAGATATCAATCAGATTCATCTACAATTTTCAAGTATATTGGAGCCAAATGATTTGGCATTGGGAAATCTTCGCGCAAGAATTCGTGCAAGTCTCCTGTATTATTACGCAAATGCAAAAAATTACCTCGTTATTGGGTCCAGCGACAAGTCCGAATTCATGATTGGTTATTTTACTAAATTCGGGGATGGAAGTTCTGATGTCTTGCCAATAGCATCGTTATACAAAACGCAAGTTAGACAGCTGGCAAAACATCTTGGTGTCAGAGATTCCATAATATCAAAAAAGAGTAGCCCAAACCTGTGGAAAGGCCATATTGCCGAAGAAGAGATAGGAGCATCATATGAGGAAATTGATTGTGTATTGTACTGCATAATTGACAAAAAAATTCATCCAGAATCAATTGAAAAATTAACTGGAATTAGTCATCAAAAAATTGAAAAAATCTTGCAGTTGCATCATAATAGCAATCACAAAAGAATAATGCCTGACAAGTTATGAGGGATATGATTGAGAATATACGACACGCTTGGCACTAAGGAAAAAGAAATCACATCAAATCTAATCCGGATATATCTTTGCGGCGTAACTGTGTATGACGAGTCTCACATAGGACATGCAAGAACCATCATAATTTTTGATGTTTTACGAAGATACCTAGAATCAAAGGGAAGTCATGTCAAGTTTGTACAGAATTTTACCGATGTTGACGACAAGATCATCAACAGGGCATCAACTGAAGGAGTTCATCCACTGGAGTTAAGTAAAAGGTACATTGATCATTATTTTGAAGATTTTGATAGCCTCAACATAATGCGTGCAACAGAACACCCCAAGGCCACAGAACACATGTCAGAGATAATTGAGCTAATACAGAGGCTAATTGATTCTGGATATGCATACATTGCCTTGAACGGCGTGTATTATTCCGTCTCTAAATTCAATGAGTATGGAAAATTATCAAAAAGAAAAACCGAGGATCTGATAGCAGGGGCAAGAATCGCAGTGGATGAGACAAAAAATGATGCCCTTGACTTTGCATTGTGGAAGTTTTCAGAAACAGAGCCCAACTGGCCAAGCCCGTGGGGAAAAGGCAGGCCTGGGTGGCACATTGAATGTTCTGCTATGAGCCTCAAGTACCTAGGAGAAGATTTTGAGATACATGGTGGTGGACGTGATTTAATTTTCCCTCACCACGAAAACGAAATAGCTCAGACAGAAGCTGTGACCAATAAACCTCTTGCCAAACTCTGGATGCATGTAGGAATGGTCACGATTAATGGTGAGAAAATGTCAAAATCATTAGGCAATATCAAATCCGTCAGACATGTCTTGGCAAACTGGGGACCAAATGTAATAAGACTATTTTGCATTTCCGGTCACTATTCCAAGGCAATTGATTATTCAGAGGATTTGTTAAAGGAGAATCTTGTAAAATGGAGGCAGGTTGAGACGGCATATTACGAAATGATAATGTCGGAAGGTCAAGGTTCGTCTAAAGAGATGGCACAGATATTATCCGAATGTAACTCAGAGTTTGATTCTGCCCTAGAATCTGATTTTAATACATCACTTGCGTTAAATGCATTTTTCAAGCTTGTCAAGGCCATTAACAGAATCGCCGCATCAGATTCCATGACAAAAACCATTGCAGATTTGGTGATTTCGGATTTTGAGCGAATGTGTCAGATTTTAGGACTGCAGGTTCAAAAAGTTACAGAAAGACAGAGATTCGAAATCACCGAAATGATTAACCAGAGAGAGGCATTACGCAGTCAAAAAAAGTTTCAGGAGGCTGACAAAATACGAGACCAGATTCATGCACAAAATATTGTATTGCTTGATCACAAAAATAGGACAGTCTGGATGAAAAAAGAAAAAATTCTTGCTGATCCCTAATGTGTTTTCTTGCTAGTTGAAGCAGACACTAACGATATTACATCTCGGTCGCGAAGTTGATAGTTTGTCGGTAGTCGCAAGTTGTATCGTATGTCTTTTGCATAAAGCAATCCCTTCGTAAGACTGGTGTGAATTTCTTTTGCAAGGTCGGCCACAGTCATGCCATCTTTGAGAAGAACCAAATCAGGCAGTACGTTGCCCTTTTTATCAGCGAGTTTTTCCTCGTCGGCAACTGGATAAATCGCATTCATTTTTAAAAGCTTGAAGACAGTGACGTTAATCGCAAACTGAACTCCTGTCCTCATATATTCGCCCATTATTTCTTTGGTGATAAAGTCTAGAGCCCCTTTTTGTTTTTGGGACAGTTCATTTGGTTTTATAATTTCAAATTGTTCAGAACCAGGAGAGTATTTGATTAATCCCTTTTGTTCTGCCCTTCTTAGTGAAAGTTCACTATCGGCACTTGCTGGCACCACAATTGTGTCATTGTATTTTTCTCTCAGTCGTGCAAAGTTTTTGTCCGCCCCATCAACATCTATTTTATTTGCAACAATCATCGTAGGCTTGGATATTTTACGCAGTACTGTTGCAAACTTTTTAGTCTCCTGAAACCCAATCTCATCGAATTCTTTTTCTTCTATACCTGCCGCATGAAGTGCTTCCTTGACATGATAATTGTTGACACCTATTCCACGATATAGATCCGCGATTGCAATTATCTTGTCAGTTCCAGCATGAATTGTTTTGGAAACCTTATCTCTATTACCCTCAAGAATTTTGAGATACCACATGATGAGCTCCTCTTCAATATCTGCAAAATCTGAAATTGGATCTCCAGCACCAGCCTCAGCGATTTTACCTGAGGAGTCAATTCCTCCTGAAACATCCACTACATGCAACAGTGCATCTGATTGTGCTGCAACTGAGAGAAATTGATTTCCCAATCCTTTTCCTTTCCATGCATCCTTGATTAGTCCTGGCAAGTCTATTAGTTCAATTGGTATGTATCGCCATCCGTCAAGACAGCGGGAGTTTTTTGGATTATCGACTACTTTGAATTCAGGATGGACACATAGTGTGATCGCATTAGCAGTTGCAGATTCTGGTTTTTTTGTGGTAAAGGGATATGTGGAGATTTCAGCCGACGATAAAGTGGCTGAATTGAAAAAGGTGGTTTTGCCGGTGTTAGTCTTGCCGATAATTCCTATTTTTATTGGCACAGTGAGAATTGCCGTTTATGCTATTTATCTCTACTAGTGATCATTGTGAGGTCTTTCCAGAATTTTCTGGTAAGAGTTTTTGAGTTCGTCAATAGACCAAGATATTTCATTCAAATCATCTTTTGTAAAATCAGACTCCCATTTTTCAAGTGTTACTCTGGCAATCTGGCATACGTGGTATAGTAATGCCCAATACGGATGATGTTCGGCAGTAGCAAAAGAGAGTTCAGAAACATCCCCCAAACCTGTTTTTGCTCTGCCCAGCGCAGTTATTTTCTCTCCAAAAATACGTATGATTTGAGACTCTAAATCTGGCTCCAGCTTAATCATTACATCATTTTTTTTAAAAGATTTTACCAGAGTATCCAATTCGGAGTAAAAATTATCAAAACCACTCATTAAAACAACCGCTGATGTTCTGCCAGCATGCATCTATTGAAAACTACTTTTATTCCTGCATTTCGGGCAAGATTTTCTGCTTCCAAGTTATGAATTCCCTCCTGCAACCAGATCACTTTTGGTTTAATTTTGATTGCCTCCTGTACTACTGACAAAACTTGATCAGAGGGTCTGAAAACATCAACTATGTCAATTTGTTCTTTGATATCCAAAATGCTAGAATGGCATTTTCTGTCCAGAATAGTTTGTGCGGTAGGATTTACTGGCAATACATCATAACCTTGAGAAATCAGATATTTTGGGACATAGTTTGCGGCCTTTTCTTCGTTTTTTGACATTCCCACTACTGCTACTTTTTTTAATGCTAAAATTTGTTTGATTTCATCGTCAGTGTGACTATCACATTCCATAGCAAATCATAGTCAAAATCCAATTATAATTCATTGGCCATAATGCTCAGCTATTTCAAGTATGCTCATAATTAGGTAACATAGTTAATCAATCATAATATGCAAATTTTTTTCGATTAGAACAATGAATACAAAGATTCTAGCAAGTATTGCGGTATTTGCATTAATAGCAAGTATTGTTGGTACATCTTTGACAAATTCTGCGTATGCTGCAGATGCTGACACGAATAAAACAGACACCAAATCTACAGTGGATAAAAAGACCACCACTATGACGACAAAGTTAGCAGACAAGAAGGCTGCAATGGATAAG
>DAMC01000019.1:1326-6467 GCA_002499525.1 Nitrosopumilales archaeon UBA218 | reverse complement strand
AGAGCAATCCCATAAACGACATACCCTCCTTCTCTTATTTTTAAGATCGACCTAATCTAGGATTTTAAGAAAGACTTAAAAGCCAATAATCGATTTGTAAATCAAATGACTCTACCAAAAGGATTTGGTTCAGGTGGCTCCGGCGGAGCATCAAGTGCTGATGTAGAGAAAATGATTGGACGACGTGTTGAAAACATGATCGGCATCATCACAGCCTCTTACATTGCAGCATGGTTGGCAACCTTTGGGGGAACAGCAGCTGGATATTTCTATTATCCATGGGCTTATCCAACACCAAGTGGTCACTATGCCTTCATAATCCTGACAATCATTGAAGCAATTGGTTACCTGTTCTCTGTTAAAGTAATGGAAGAAGGTACCAAGAAGAAGAGCAACGCAATTCTTGCCGCAGCATTAGGCGGAACCGCTGCTGGAACAATATTCATCTCCCTGTTCATCGGAACTTAGGGAAGGTTCCTGACTTTTCTTATTTTCATTTTTCAATTACCTAAAAGTGATGATCGCATAGTTTTCTTTGTGATAAATTGTCTAAAATTTTATATATTCAAGACTGATTCAACCGAGTATGGTCTGGCTTAGACGATGTACGCACTACTTATTCATAGTAGTCGTTGCAGTCAACTCAACCCTGCTAACAATCAACGCAGGAGACTACATCTTCTACACTGACTGGGCATGGACTTCTTATGTGGTATTCTCAATATCACAATCATTGATGTTAGTCGTAGGTGCAACCTACTATCTGACATTCACAGGAGTTCCAGGAACCGCAACATACTACGCGCTGATTATGACCGTGTATACATGGATCGCAAAAGGCGCATGGTTTGCTCTCGGTTACCCATATGACTTCATTGTCACGCCGGTATGGTTACCATCAGCAATGTTGCTCGACTTAGTATATTGGGCAACAAAGAAGAACAAACACTCACTGATTCTATTCGGTGGTGTGTTGGTAGGAATGTCCTTACCACTGTTCAACATGGTCAACCTAATCACTGTCGCTGACCCATTAGAGACTGCATTCAAATATCCAAGACCAACGCTAGCCCCATACATGACTCCAATAGAACCCCAAGTGGGCAAATTCTATAACAGTCCAGTAGCACTCGGTGCAGGTGCAGGTGCTGTCTTATCGACAACCTTTGCCGCTCTAGGATGCAAACTGAACACATGGACATACAGATGGATGGCTGCTTGGTCCAAGTGGGACTAAAATCCTACAACTCTCCTTTCTCTTGTTTTTGATTAACTAGCCTTTGGCTTGATTAACAAATATTGTACATCTTGTGATCTTTTGTTGTCTTTTGTTGGGATATGATTTGCTGACATCAGGTATTATTGAGCCAACATCAGATACTGTCCACAGAACCCAAGCCATTTGTGAAATGGGCTGGAGGTAAAAGGCAACTAATACAAACAATTGACAAATACATCCCTGATGAATTTGGCACCTATTTTGAGCCTTTTTTGGGCGGTGGTGCTGTACTGTTTCATCTGTTAAGCCAAAATCCAAAAATGAAATGTAAGGTCTCAGATCTCAATTCAGACCTGATTCTTGCATATGTCACAATCCGTGACAGGTTGGATGATTTGTTAAAATCGCTAGAGAACCACTCCAAAAACTATAGCAAAAATCCAGACTCTTATTATTATGCAATTCGAGCAAGTGAACCAAAAAACCAAATTGACAAAGTTTCAAGATTGTTATTTCTCAACAGGACTTGTTTTAACGGACTATACAGAGTAAACAGCAAGGGCAAATTCAACGTACCTCTTGGTAGATACTCTAATCCGAACATTGTAAACGAAGAAAATCTCACTTCGGTCAGTCATGCTTTACAATCAAAAAATATCATGATTAATTGTAGTGATTTTTCTGCCGTACTATCTGATTCTAGGAAGGGCGATTTTGTATATTTTGATCCACCCTATCAGCCAATGAGTGAGACAGCAAATTTCACTAGTTATACGAATCGTGATTTTACATACAAGGACCTTGAAAATCTGGTAAAAATAGCAGCCAAGTTATCTGACCGGGGATGCAGAGTTTTACTCTCTAATTCAAATTCCAAAGAGGTAAAAGAAGTATTTTCTAAAGATTGGAAACTAGTCGAAGTTAGGGCAAATCGCTCAATAAACTCCGATTCAACAAGACGAACCGGACAAAAAGAACTTCTAATCAAAAATTATTAAAAAGCTCCGAGCGGGATCCGAACCCGCGACCTTTACCTTACCAAGGTAACGCTCTACCAGGCTGAGCTATCGAAGCACAATTTTTTGCTCCAAGTGACCCCTATATGATTATGTTGTCAGTAGTCCATCCGGATATGTTTTCTAAAAACTGTAACCTGATTTCTGATGGTAAATAATTGAAACACCAACTGTTAAATTTCGGCCAAGAATTAGCTAGTTTGCAGGAGTAGCCGAGCCTGGCCAAAGTAAGCAAAAAATTGCTTTTGGAAGCGCGGGACTTAAGATCTAATAATGGGTGATCCCGTCTCTTAGGGGTTCGTGGGTTCAAATCCCACCTCCTGCACCTTTTTTTTATTTAGGATGTTTGATACCGCGAGAATTCAAAACTTCGTAAATGTCTGGTAATGAAAAAACAAATCCCACATGAACACAATCCTTTTCCTCACAGAGTTGACAGAACAATTCGCCTTTTTGAATCGCGACTTCTGCTATTCTATTCTTAATGTTATCCTTTAGAACTACTCGGTCATCGTCAACAGCTACCTTTTCGATTTTTGGGGCATATCTGGCAAATGTCTTATCCTTTTGCATTGTTTGCTCTAACATGTAAGTAACATAGCCTGAAAAGCTATTGATACCTTTCATCACAAGTTCTGATTTGTTCTTTTCAAAAACGTCAAAGAACTTGTCGTATACTTGTTCGGAAATTGTTATTGATTTGAAACCTGCTTTTGGCATTTTACTTACCTATTACCGTACTTTAAGGTACTCTCTTATTTAACGTTTTTTGTATTTGACTTGTAATCTAAAGATAGCATAATTAATTAGGTTTGATTATAAAAATCGACTTTGGCCAAAGGTTACCAACTGCAAGACTTGCATGAAAAACTAGTGGAGATTTTATCTGAATCAAAAATTGGATTATCTGGAATCGAACTTGCAGAACGCCTGAAAATTAATCGCGCAACCATGGCAAAATACCTCAATATACTTGCTGCAGAGGGAATAATTCATCAAAAAAATATTGGAACTACAAATCTTTGGTTTGTGGATTTTGGTACAGAAAATCTTCAATTTCCAGCAGATTATTTTCGAGTCAAAGAGAAATTTTTAGAATACATGATTGCAAATCAACAAAATGGAGCTTACTCATTAATTAGAAATGCATTGTATTCTGGAGCACAAATTCCGGTTTTAATTAGCGAAGTCTTGATACCTGCGTTGGATTCCGTTGAAGAACTTTACATCAAAGCAAAAATTGGTACGTCGGAATCAAAGATGCTTCGGGGGATAATATCAAACTCTCTTCAAATTCTCAATTTACAAAAAGTTCCCGAAGTCAACAAAAACATAATTCTTATCTCATCTGATCCGCAAAGTCTCATCTATTCTCAGGCGGCCTCATGCTGGCTGGCATCAAAAAACTGGCAAGTGTGGGATTTAGGTGATGTTTCAGATGCTATTGATGTACTATATGACTTGGACCTGCAGAAATTCATCACAAAAATCTGGAAACAAAAGAAGGGGGTGATGGTTATTGCAATATTTTCTGGAACTGAAGAGGGAGCAAAATTTTTCTCCGAATCTGCTAATACAATCAAACAAAAATTTGGCAAAAACTTGCACGTTGTAGTTCATTCTAGAAAGCAAAAGCAAACTGTCAAGGCAGAATTTTCAAGCGAAAAATTTGAATCTGTACTAAATTGGGTAGATTCTATCTCATTTTTGTAAAATGATGGGCCGAGAGAGACTCGGACTCTCGACCTTTCGATGTCTGAAAGTAATTTTATCAGTCGAACGCTCTAGCCAAGCTGAGCTACCGGCCCTTAAAAAAATCCAATAAAAACGGACTTAAAAGTGTGTGGTCAGTTTTTCCACTTTATTGAACAACCAATTGAAGGATCAAAATCTTTTGAAATTGATTGTCCTGCAAGCAATTTCTCTACGTTTAAAGTCATTGTATTTTCTGTAGCTTTATCTTCTGGCTTCATGGCATTGTCTATTCTTCCGTGAAATACAAGTTTACGTTCTTTGTTAAACAGAAATGGATCAGGAGTACATACTGCACCATATTTTTTTGCAACTTTTTGTGTTTCGTCAACAAGATACCAAAAAGATATTCCTCTTTGTTTTGCAAATTCTTTCATACTATCAAAACTATCGTCTGGATAGGCAACGGCGTCATTACTATTGATTCCAATCACTGCCAATTTTCCCTTGAATCTATTTTGTAACTCGTTAATTGCATCAACTTTTGCCTTGACATAAGGACAATGATTGCACATGAAAATGACAAGTAATGCCTCAAATTCTTTAAAACTCACAAGAGAGTATTTTTTATCGTCTACTCCCAAGAGTTCAAAATCTGGAGCAGAATCATCCTTTTTCAGAACAATCTGGGATTCCATTACGACCATAATCTGCGCAATAGGATTTACAAATAAAAATTCTTGCTTAGCTCAAAGACAACAATTAAAATCCACGCAACTAGAAATATTTCTAATGGGCTGATAGTTCAGGGGTAGAATGCTCGCCTTGCACGCGAGAGGTCAGGGGTTCAAATCCCCTTCAGTCCATACATCGATCATTAAGTGATTCTGGTTATGAGAGATGGATTTAAATATGAATAATCAGTGGTAGCAATTGATATGGGACTTCCAGTCTACAATCCAGAAGCAATAGGCGTATGGATTCCATTAATTGTTGGTTTAGCACCAGGACTAGTTTACTGGTTCGTTATTACCGGCATGAGAAAGAGAAAATAGTCAAACATTTTCATATCTTTTATTCTTAATTTTTGTAAAAGCTTCTAGTCCACATTGTTTACAATATGGAATTCCTTATGTGATTAATCTCCTTGGTGTAGGAAATACAAATTGAAACACACACTAATCGTTCTAACGTTGTTATTCTTACTGCTTCCC
>DAMC01000019.1:0-1005 GCA_002499525.1 Nitrosopumilales archaeon UBA218 | reverse complement strand
ACCAGCACTGCTCCATTTGTCTATAAGGACCCTGAAGGCTACACTATTGTTCTAGGTGAAGTGGAAAACACAAAAAGCTTTCCTGTAAATAATGTAAAAATCTGGGCTGGATTCTTTTCTGACAAATCAGGTGATTCAGGGGAATCTCCTCTGGAAACCGCTATTGGTTCTAGTTTACTCCAAATAATTCCTGCAAAAGGCAAATCACCGTTCATGATAAAATCAGAAAATGCCGACCCTGATATTTCTCAAGTGTCAATCAATATGATGGGATTTAACTCTGCTTCACAAAAACAGCAACTTTTGGAAGTCACTCCAAATACCATAGTAATTGGTCAAAAACTAAAACTCGATGCAAAAATAATTAACAATGGTCAAGATTCAGCAAAAAATGTTAAGGTTCATCTAATAGGCTACGATGCCTTCAATCCGCCTCGAGTTGTTGGAATATCTACCGTATCCGTCGATAATATTGAAACCAAGAAAATACAAAATGTATCATTTGATACGGAGATGGATCCAAGAGCATCATCATTTAAGATTATTGCAGAGTCTGATAATTACCAGTCGAAGACAACCCAAGTAGAAAATGTGTCACTAGAATCTCCTACAAAATTAGTTACAATTAACGACATTGAAATTCATGATAAAGATGGTAAGAAAATTTCCAAAATTAAGTTGGGTCAAACTGTCGATATCTCAAGCAATCTGTCCATCCAGTTTTCTGCATTAAATGGACAAAAACAAAACTATGTTTACTATACCCAAGTCAGGCAATTTGGCGAAAAATCTCAAGTTGAGTTTTTAGGTTCATTTGAAGGCACTTTCAATTCAGCGGAACCACAAACTGCCAACGTCAGCTGGACCCCAGAGCATGAAGGAGGCTATTTTATAGAAACATTCGTTTGGGATTCTGATGCAGTGGCACTTGCGGCTCCTGGAAAAACAGTATCTGTGATTTTGGTAACACCATAAATTCATCTGTCTCTATTTCCTGGTATGGCA
>DAMC01000095.1:2875-3978 GCA_002499525.1 Nitrosopumilales archaeon UBA218 | reverse complement strand
AATTCCTCTTGGGCTTTTTTGATATCCTTTTCCCAGCTACCAGTGCTGAATACCCCAAATTTGAAAGTCTTTTCACCCTCATTGGTTTTTGCAGATATGCAGATCTTTTTCATAAACAGCCCCTCTTTCCAAACTTTTGTAACTTCATTTAGAGGAAAATCTATGATAGTTTCTTCAATTCTTTTTGTAAAATCTGCAATCCTTCCCCTGGTCTTGTCAAACGCTATTCTTTTGTTAGTCAGAGTTAAAATTCCAGCGCCCAACCCGTCTTCACTACAATCTTCTTGCTTTAGGCGCTTCTCTGACTCGTCCATGAAAGACCCAACTTTGCTTTAGTTATAACGTTAACTTTGAAAAAATTCTTAATGTTAGATCGACACATATGAAACATTGAACAAATTTCCAGTCCTGCTCCTATCATTGATCATATTATTTGGACTCTGTTTTGGAACTGTTGCAGGGGAATCAAGCAAAACCGACTCTCAGGAATCTTATCTTAAAATCAAATCTCTCTTCAAAATCAAGGCCAAATTCAATGACTACACTATTGAAAATGGAACCAAAGTGTGGAATAATGTAGTCTTTGAGCTAAATCCGACAAACTCTAAAATTTATTCTGAAGTAAAACTACCAAAGAGTTCTATAAAAAAAACAATTGTAATTTATCCTATATTTACTGCTGCTGCATACTCTGATGGGGGATTTTACGATTATTACAAGGGTAAATGTGATAAATCATGTCTCCAAGTCGATATTTCAAAAAATTACCCATCAAAATTCTCATCAAGTGGTAACGCTGCCCAAGTATTGAAGTTGCTTGGTTACAAATTTGTAAATGATATTGATGTAGACAAGGAACCATCGATCCTTTCCAAATATGACCGAGTCATCCTTTTGCACAACGAGTATGTTACAAAAAAAGAATACACCGCTATAGTTAATCATCCTAATGTGATCTATCTCTATCCCAATGCACTATATGCTGAAGTATCTGTAAATTATGAAAAAAACAAGATGAATCTAGTTCGTGGCCACAATTATCCCACTTCACAAATCCTAAACGGATTCTCATGGAAATATGACAACAGTAATCTTGAATATGA
>DAMC01000095.1:0-2566 GCA_002499525.1 Nitrosopumilales archaeon UBA218 | reverse complement strand
AGATGGGATTTGATAGGATTCCGAATGGATGGATGTTAAATTGTTATCCGGAAACAGCGATTCATGCAAGCAAAAACTTGCTAAAAATCCTGCATAATATTGGCTTTGATTAGAGTTTTAGTTGTTTTGTTATTTCTGATAAAATTCTTTTATTTGCGGCTGCAATAAAAGATAATCTAGTTTCATAAGATAGGTCAGAATCTAATGATTTAAGATTTGGATCTAGTATAGTTCCGCCTGCCTCTTTTGATATTATGTAACCAGCTGCCATGTCAGTCACTCTAATTTTGTCTCGAAGATCAATGTAGACATCCATTAGACCTCTTGCAAATAGAGCAAGCTCTAGGGCATTTGCACCTAAATGTCTTGAATGATTTGAATTTTGAAATATTGGCTGGATTTTTTTAACCAGTTTTGGTTTTGCACCAGAGACGTTAATGCCGACAATTTTGTAAACTGGTATTTCCTTGTGAACTGTAATTTTCTTTTTGTTCAAATAAGCGCCTCCTCCCTTCGTTGCCCAATACATATCACCATTTGAAAGATCAGTTACTACTCCATCGGTAATTGAACTCAGTCTATTTTTAGGCGCAAATGCTAAAGAGCAACAAAAAAATGGAATTCCGCGCACAGCATTTGCAGAACCATCTATTGCATCCATTATGACAAAGCCTTTGGGCTTTTTTGATAGCTCAACGCGCCCGCATTCCTCACCAAGAACAACACAATCGAATTTTACCTTTTTTAGATAATCCAAGACTGTTTTTTCAGCCACAATGTCAATTTTTCTAGAAATATCTCCGCCTCTACCCACCCCATAATTTTTTGCAGCTGCTTTAGTACCTGCAAGATCTTTAACATTCTCATAAACTAGTTTGGATGCGTTTCGCAAAATCTCTATTGTTTGCATGAAACAGGGAGAATTTTTTCGTAATTTAAGTCAAGAAATCTTGAAAGGCTAAATAACTAGAAAAAAATTCCACACAATGTGAGTGGCAAGGATCAGTCCGTAGTGTCAAAAGAGGCACTAATGTCAACCAAGTCTGGCAAACAAATTATCAAACAAGGCTTGTTCAAATCCAAAGGATTCAAACTTTTCAATCAATACAAAGAAGAGGCCGAATCAGAATTTCCAAAATTTGCTCAAAGATTTACAGATGATCTCTTCCGTGAAATAAAAAATGACTCTTCACCAAGTGATACTCAGAAAGCATTTTCAGACGAAGTTTGTTCTACTGAAATCATTTTAGAAAACTCGGAAATTCCTAAAATTAAATCAAAACTTGAAAACCCCGATGTTCTCAAAGATAGAGTTTTACGAATACTGAACTCAAACTTTGTCAAAATGACTCTTCCGGTATTTTGCGCACTTTATGATGGTGCTGCAAATTATACACAAACAAAATCTGCACAAATGCGACAAGATCTAGTAGACGGGCATATCATAGCAATTGATCTTTCCGAACCGATGGATAGAATTGTAGACAAGGATGAAGATTTGGAATATTTGGATGATTACAAGTTAATGAACCCATACATTCTCAAGCTTGCCAGAGACAAAATTGCAAAAGGTGGAGAATTGGTACTTCAAGAATTTGAAGAAGGTTTTCGTGATGCAAGACTTGGGCAATATATTGATACCAAGTTAAAGACAACTCCTACAAAAATAACTGAAGAACAAATGAACCAGTGCTACAAAAAATATCGTGCAGTTATGGGTACTGCGGGCAGAAACATGGCCCTGTCTAAAAATCCTCTTGGAGAAATCTTCTATTTGGGAATGGCCCGTGCTGCTGAATGTGTGGGCTGTGGAAACGAAATTGAGGATTCAATAAAAAACAAGTTTGTGAAGGTTCCCTCTTGGCCTCTCTATTATTCGCTCTTGAGTGGGGATGTAAAGAAAGGATTTGAATACACAATTAAAAAAAGTGAATTATATCTTTCTGATGCAAGACTGGCATTGGAATTATTACCTAAAGATTTCTCACACACGGAATTTTTAGAATTTTTATTTCTGACTGTTGAACACTATAACCAATATTGGTATAATCAGCTAGACAAAGTTAATCTATGGTCGGAATTTTCCGCAAAGATTCCAAGGTGAAAATATTATGATGTGGTCTGAAAAACATAGGCCAAAAAAAATCATTGACATGATCGGAAACGAAGAGTCACGAAAATCTCTAGTTGACTGGCTTGTAAAATGGAAAAAGGGAACAAAACCAATACTACTTGTAGGTCCTCCGGGAATCGGTAAAACTACACTAGCACAATTAGCTGCAAAAGAATTCGAATATGATCTTGTAGGAATGAATGCCAGTGATGTTAGAAACAAATCTAACATTGAGGAATTACTATCTCCATTACTTGGAAACACGAGTCTTCTTGGCAAGCCCATGATTTTCATTGATGAAGTGGATGGAATTCATGGAAGATCTGACTTTGGAGGAGTAGAAGCGTTACTCAAAATCCTAAAAGAACCCACTATTCCAATAATCTTGGCTGCAAATTCTGATGATTCTGAGAAAATGAAAAATATCAAAAAAACTGCCAAGACAGTTTATCT
>DAMC01000068.1:8891-12753 GCA_002499525.1 Nitrosopumilales archaeon UBA218 | reverse complement strand
CTGCGAGAGATATTCAAACAGGCAGAGGAAAACACACCCAGTATAATTTTCATTGATGAGATTGATTCGATTGCTCCAAAGCGTGACGAGGTGACAGGAGAAGTAGAAAAAAGAATCGTATCCCAGCTTTTAACATTGATGGACGGAATGAAATCCAGGGGTAAGGTTGTAGTAATTGCTGCAACAAACAGACCAGATTCTATAGATCCTGCATTACGTAGACCAGGAAGATTTGACAGAGAAATAGAAATTGGCATACCTGATGATGAAGGTAGACTAGAGATTCTTCAGATTCACACTAGAGGCATGCCAGTGGATGAGAAAGTTGATCTAAAACAATTTGCTCGAATAACTCACGGTTTTGTAGGAGCAGATCTAGAATCATTGTCTAAAGAGGCTGCCATGAAATCTTTGAGAAGAATTCTTCCAGATATCGATTTACAGCAGGAAAAGATTTCTGGAGAAATTTTACAAAAGATAAAGATTAGCGAGGACGATTTTAGAGAAGCTCTCAAGGAGGTCAGACCTTCTGCATTACGCGAGGTCCTTGTACAGATTCCTAATGTTACTTGGGATGATGTAGGTGGACTAGATGTACTAAAAGACGAGCTAAAAGAAGCAGTAGAGTGGCCTCTAAAGCACAAAGAGGCTTTTGATTATGTTGATGTTGCCACTCCAAAAGGAATTTTGTTGCATGGTCCTCCAGGGACAGGAAAAACTATGATCGCAAAGGCATTAGCGAAAATGACCGAATCCAATTTTATTGCAGTCAAGGGACCAGAGTTATTGTCAAAGTGGGTTGGCGAGTCAGAAAAAGGAGTCAGGGAGATTTTCAGAAAGGCAAGACAGGCTGCTCCATGCATAATTTTCTTTGATGAAATAGATGCCCTTGTTCCTAGACGAGGAGGGGGAGATTCATCACATGTATCTGAAAATGTCGTATCGCAGATTCTGACTGAGATTGACGGTCTAGAAGAGCTTAATGATGTGCTAATCATAGGAGCTACTAACAGGTTAGATATTGTGGATGAGGCATTACTAAGACCAGGAAGATTTGATAGAATCATCGAAGTGCCCAAACCAGATGCAAAGGGCAGAAAGCACATCTTGGAAATTCATACCAAGAAGAAACCCTTGGATAGTAAAGTCGATTTGGTAAAATTAGTAGAACTCACAGATGGTTTTACTGGTGCAGAACTTGCTTCAGTTTGCAACAGAGCGGCAATTACAGCACTAAGAAGGTATGTCGCAGGCCAGAATAAATCCGTCAAGGAAATTAAAATTTCCCAACAAGACCTAGTTGATGCAACTTTAAAGGTAAAACCAAAGACAAAGTTTCCTGCAGTTGCCTAGGAAAATATTTTTTTGATGTTGTCTACCTCGATTTTTATCCAATCACAGAACATTTCCCACATCTGATCTGTAGTTTGCGGCCACTTGAAAAATGTGAATGTCACACCGCAGGAATTATTAGAAAACGAAATAACTCTAAGAAATGCTGGATTCATTTCAGATTCTGAAGGTCCGGCATAAATGTCAATTATTCCGGATTTTTTATCAGAATCAATTCTGACAAAAACCTCACCCAATGGGGTCATTGCCTTTTTCTTTCCATCTATAATTTTTGTTTGTTGAACAAATTGAGTACTCCATTTGGGCATGTTTTCAAAGTTTGATAGAAATTCAAAGACAGTATCCTTTGATTCTAAAATCACGCATGATTCTGTTACAGATTTCATCTATAGTATCCACTCAAGAACAATAGTAAAAAGAAATTTTGATGACTGAGCTTAATCGATAAGTTCAGTCCAGCCCTTAACGAAGACTGAGTTTTTGTAAAGAGGAACTGGTTGACCTACTGTGAAGTCCATTGGTCTCATCCAGAAGATTGCCTTTGTTGGGCAAACGCCAATGCATGCTCCGTCGGAGATGCATCTTTCTGGGTAAAAGACAAATGCCTTACCTCTTTTCCAGCCTTCGACTGGTTTTACTCTTAGTACATCTGGTCCCAGTGAAGTGCAGATTTCAACGCATAATGCGCATCCAATGCACATCTGTTCACCAATGTCTGGTAAAATTGCTACTGGCATTTTAATCGATTTTACTTGCTTTTGGATCTTAATATAATTTCCCTAAAAACTCTGAATTATAACGGCGTTAGAGAAGTTTTAACGCTGTTATAATTTTTGATCGCATTTATTCAAAATCAAGATTCGTGATCGGTAGAGAAAATTTCACGGAATTATCGTCATTCCAAGATATTAGATTGAGAGCACCATTTTGCTTTCTCACAGAAATAAAATTCATCTTCGGAATCTGGACAACCTTTCGTCCAATGCCTGGTAAAAACCACCCATCATTATTTTTGGATTTTGCAGTACTTCCAATTAGAACTGTCGAGTCAGATTTTGTTGCTGCAGATGCCATCATTATGAGGACTGTATTGATTATTCTTCCAGAATCTTTGTTATCAGTCAATAGGGTAAAGAATCCATTAAGTGAATCAATTACAACAATATGTTTTTGTTTTGAGATTTTATCGATGGTTTCTCCCACTGTGTTTCTCCAATTTTCTTTCGGATTTAACAATTCGACGTTTTTATTTTGTGACAGAATATTTGCTCCCAAATATCCGCTATACAATAAATCAAAGTCATAGTATACTAAAGGAATATCAAAAATTTGGCCTATCTTGTGAAAAAAATAGGTTTTTGTTATAGCATCATCAAAGGATGCAGAGCAAAGATTTTTTTCAGAGATGGTTTGCCAAATTTTGTCGATAGTTTGTTGGTTTTTATGCAACAACAGGTTGTTCTTTGTCAGATATAATAATGAATTTAGATGATGAGTTGATTCAAAGTTCTTTTCAAAAACAGACTAGGATCTATCTAAATAATGCTTCATCCTCTATTATCCCACTTTCGACTATCAAAGCCATGACGGATTTTACCTTACGATATAATGAGTTAGGTCCTGACTCGGTGGATTTTGTGGCCTTATTATCAAAAAAATCAGTAGAACTTAGAAATACAATTTCCAAGCTGGTAAATTGCAGGCCGGAAGAGGTTATTTTCACATCAAGCACCACAGAAGGAATTAACACAGTTGCATCAGGTATGACTTTTGCTTCAGGTTCCAATATCATAATTCGCGGGACTACTCATGAACACCACGCTAATTATTATCCATGGGTAAGACTGGGGAAAAAAGTTGAGCTGCGTTCTTTGAGTCATGATATTGATGGTTTCATTGAAAATGGTGAACTCGAAAAAAGAATAGACAAAAACACCAAGTTAGTAGCACTTAGTCATGGTTTGTACAATACGGGTGCTGTTCTTCCAGCATCAGAGATTGGTAAAATTCTCAATGAACGAGGCATTCCTTTCTTTTTAGATGCTGCACAAACCGTAGGTTGTACTGATTTTGATTTTGCCAAGACGGGTGCTGATTTTGTTGCATTTAATGGTTACAAGTGGCTTTGTGGACCAATGGGAATAGGAATATTGATTTGCAAGAAAGACTATGGCGCTATGATTGAACCGCTTAACATAGGAGGAGAATCTGCAATGATGTATGATACTGATAAAATGGCTTACAAGGATATGCCTGACAGATTACAGGGAGGATTTAGAAATTTTGTTGCCTTAGTCGGATTACAAAATTCTGTCTCATTTCTGATGAGTCTAGGCATTTCCAATATACGAGAAAAAATAATTGGTCTGGCAAATCTACTAAGAGAGGAACTAGAAGTAGTTCCAGAAATTGTCTTGTATGGCCCGCAAGATTATAACAAAAGAACTAGTATTGTCTCTTTTTCTATTGATAAAAAAATATCAAATGAAATAGTTGAGAGATTAGATAG
>DAMC01000068.1:0-8563 GCA_002499525.1 Nitrosopumilales archaeon UBA218 | reverse complement strand
GTATCACCGCATTTTTTCAATTCAGAAAAACAAATTCAAAAACTAGTTGTAACTATGAAGAATCTATAGTCTTTCTTGTTCTTCAATTACCATCATGGTAAGAGTTGATTGAACCTTGTCTATTTTACGAATCTTACTGGTGATAATACTGCGTAGTAGATCAGCAGCGGCTGCCTCGATTTTAACGACAATGTCATAGATTCCATAAACTCCCTGAACCTCATATTTTATTCCTTTTTCAACGGAAAGCATCTCCTTTATCTTGGTAATGATTTCCTGATCTGAACCCAAATCCGAGTTCAATAAAATAAATGCAATAGGCAATGTAGAATGTCTTTGGGCGAGATCTATTTAACATCTTTGATCACACAAAAATAAAAGAAGCAATCAGTTATTTTATGAAAATTTTAGATCTTAGCTTGTCAGTATCAGAAAAAACTCCCACGTTTCCTGATTCTCCAATTCCTCAAGTCATAGAATGGTCCTCACTTGAAAAAGATGACTATAATTTGGAGATGATTTTTCTGAGCACGCATACAGGAACTCATGTCGATGCACCTTACCATTTTATAAAAAACGGCAAGAAAATTCATGAAATTGATCCGTCAAGATTTTTGCAAAATGTGATTCTGATAAGACTAAAGGCGAGTGCAAATTATTCAATAACCAAATCCGATATTACATCATTTGAAAAGAAACATGGCAGTATACCTAATGGTTCCAGTATTGTATTTGCTACTGGATGGAATGAAAATGTTGAAAGAAAGAACTTTTTTAGTGCTAATCCTGGTTTGTCAGAATCTGCTGCAAGATACATTGTTGCAAAAAAGCTAAATCTAGTAGGTATTGATTCTCCAAGTATAGATACAGGAAAGAACAAAAAATTTATCGCTCATCATATTTTGTTGAAAAATAATATCTTGATTTTGGAAAATTTATGCAATTTATCCAAGATAAAAAATGTGAACTTCAATCTAGTAGCCCTTCCATTAAATATTAAAAATGCTACTGGATCACCTGTTAGAGCAATTGCTTTCTAGATAACAAATTGAAATCTGTTTTTTCTATAGTTTTTTGAAAGCTGACCAATTATTGGGATCTTGTGACCACATGTATAGCATTTGTTGGCTTCATCTAGGTTCCACGATATGATATCAAATCCAAATCGACCTATTGCTATAGTGTTACATCCAGGACAGTATGTATGCTCGTATTTGTGGCCTGGGATATTTCCTAAGTATACATATTGTAATCCCTCCTTTTTTGCAATTTGATAATGTTTTTCCAGAGTTGTAATTGGCGTTGATGGAAAATCATTCATTTTGTAATCAGGATGAAATCTCAAAAAGTGGATAGGCATTTCGGGGCCAAAATTTTCATAGATAAATTTGGTAAGTTTTTTTGCATGTTCCAAACTATCTCCGACTTTTGGAATGACTAGATCCGTTATCTCTACATGAATTTTGGTCTTGTCACGTATTTCAAGAAGAGTGTCAAAGATCGGTTTTGGATCAGGGATTCCGATATATTTTCTAGTAAATTCTGGTTCAGCATTTCCCTTAAAGTCTACAGTGATACAATCCAAAAACTCTCCCATCATGGCAACGGATTGCGGAGTGTCATATCCATTTGAAACAAAAATATTGAATAATCCTCTTTTATGGGCTTCAACTCCGCAGTCTCTTGCAAATTCCATGAATATTGATGGCTCGTTATACGTGTAAGCTATTCCCTGCGAGTTCCTGTTCACTGCCATCTGAGCCACCTGTTGAGGGGTCATGTCTTGGCCTTCAATTTTTCGTCGCTGGGATATGTCATAATTTTGACAATATTTGCAAAGCCAGTTACATCCAGTTGTAGCTATAGAAAATATTCTTGTCCCAGGCATGTAGTGAGTAACTGGTTTTTTCTCTATAGGATCCACGTTTCCAGTAATTACCTTACCATAGACATACAAGTCTAGTTTACCATTTTCGTTGCCACGGATTCCACATAGTCCAACTTGACCATTCTTGAGCTCACAGTATCTAGCACATGCTGTACATCTGACCTTATCGTCAGATAGTTTATCATACAAAATTGCTTCTTTGTTCAAGACAAAATGTGGTTGATTTTATAATATAAACAAATCTGAGTCTCTAAATATTGATTATTTTAAAACACAGATATGAGTAAACCCGGAAACCTGTGGAGAAAAATTCATGGTAAGATAACAAAAAGACCTACAAATTTTTCTTGGCTACTCAGTGACAGACTCGCTGGCTCTGGAATGCCAACCACTTTAGAAGAGATTAATTGGATTAGAGCACAAGGCGTCAAATCAATTGTAACTATGACTGAATATGGGCTTCCACAATCGTGGGTTGATGGAATTCAATATCTGCATGTGCCAACAGAAGATCTCACTGCGCCTGACATAGACAAGATAGATTCCACCGTTGATTTCATTGCGCAGAGAATAAAAAATGGAGAGCCTGTGATGGTGCATTGTGCAGCTGGGATTGGTAGAACCGGTACAATACTTGCAAGTTATTTAATCAAATACGAGAACATGTCTGCAAAAGAAGCGATAGAACTTGTTAGAAGTGAAAGGCCTGGTTCTATTCAATCAACGTCACAGGAAATAGCAGTGTCAAGCTATGAAAAATTTCTAAAATCTAAATGATTATTCAGGGATAGATATTGTGTCCAATTTTCCGTCAACGATTTTTACAAATAGAAATCTGTTGTCTTTAAAGATCAAAGTCACTCCTCCCTCTGCATCAGGTTCTTCAATTTCTAAAACTGGTTGACCTAGTAGTCCATCGTATTTTGCCATAGTTTAGCAAATTTTTTGTAGTTTATAATTTTTTAATTGACGGTAATTTCAATTTCTTTGGAAGAGCCTTTAACATCGCCAGAGTCAGTCCATAGATGTTTTTGCCAAGAAGACCATACATCCACACTTATCTTATGTTTGCCGGAACCTATCTCAGATGCTTTGAATGTGACTTTTTCATTAAAATCAAATAATTCAGCCTTTACTTCTTCTTCGGTCAGTTTGATAAAAGGTTCAAAGTTTTTTGCTACCTGTACCCAGACCCGCTTTTCCTTCATAGGATTTACAAGTTTTGGATTACGTGTCCAGAAAAATGATGCCTTACGATATGTATCGATATCTTTGAGTTCCTTTTTCCTAAATCCTCCGCTCGTTGCTTTGATTCCATATTTTAGTTTGAATAGGTTATCGTATTTGTTATAGGATTCAGTCCAATTTTTTTCGTTTAATGCGTCACGCAGTTCGCCCTGAATCTTAAACGATACCATAATTGTAATATCATCCGATTGGGCATATTCCGGCTTGTCCGGATTTAGTATTATTTCAGATAGTGTTGTGCTTCCCATACTGACGATGATTTATATCCACAATAAGTGGTTTTCCGATAGAATGAATGTGCAAGTAGTCAAGTCTTCCGCTAAGGAGACTGAGTTGTCTTTGAAAGGTACAGACATAGGGACTCTCTATATAGTCCAGCATGAATTACTAAAGGAAAGTCAAGTTGACTTTGCTGGTGTTATTCTCAGACATCCGTTGACTGCTGAGTACAGAATGCGAATTAATTCTTCCAAAGGAAGCCCGCTAAAAGAGGTCGAAAAGGCTACCAAGGCAGCAATTGAATCAGCCCAAGAACTAAAACAACTAATCCACTCTAAAATTAAAGGTGTCTAGATGCAATTTTGCCCCAAGTGCAATCTGCGATTAAAGAAAGGTTCATGCACTAAATGTGGTTATTCTGAGGTTTCAAAAGTTGAAATAAAGAAATCAACTTCAGAATTAGACAAATCCTTTACAGTGTTCGATGAAAATGATGAAAAAGAAACACTACCAACAATCAAAAAGGAATGTGAAAAGTGCGGTCATGATCAAGCAGTTTGGTGGATGTTACAGACAAGATCTGCAGATGAGCCTACTACTCAGTTTTATAGATGTGTAAAATGCTCTCATACTTGGCGCGACTATTCATAAAAAATAACCTTTAACTGGAAGCGTAAGAGAGATAGCTAAATGGTGTTTTCTGCAAAGACAAGTGGATCTGATGAATGGAAAGCAATTCTTTCTGCAATCTCAACTCTTGTTGAAGAGGCGACGTTTGAAGCAACTGTTGAAGGAATTAGTTTTCGTGGAATGGATCCCTCACATGTTGCGCTAATTGATATCTCTTGGCCAAATTCTGCATTTGAGAAATACGAATGTGATGGTCCAATAAAATTTGGAGTTCGAATTGACGAGTTTTCCAAGCTAATCAAAAGGGCGGACAAGACAGAATCAATTCAGATTAGCATTGAAGATAGTATGTTGTTGATCATAATTGGTAAAAATAAGCAGTATAAAATGCGATTAATTGAAAGCTCGGCCACTGATACACCATTACCAAAAATACCATATGATGCCAAGATTGGCCTTGCTAATACGTTGTTTGATAAAATCTTAGGAGATGTCCAAGTAGTCTCAGATTATCTTACAATCAAAACTGATGATTCCAAATCAGAGTTTTCTGGAAAAGGAGATTCTGGAGAGGTGTTAATATCGCTGCAAAAGCAAACTGATGAACTCTCTGAAATTTCGGCAAAGGTTGAATCGGCTGGCACGTATAGCCTAGAATATCTCAATCCGATAGTCAAAGCAGTAGGCTCGACGACCGGTGTTATTATTTGTGAATATTCTTCGGCCAAGCCACTTCGTATTGAATTCAAAGTGGCAAACATGGGCAGAATTCACTTTTACTTAGCCCCACGAGTAGAAAGTTAAAAGCATAAAAAGTCATTTTGGGAGAGAAATCCAATGAGACTGGTAGTAAAGTTTGGAGGAACTTCACTTGCATCTTCAAAACATATCAAAGGTGTTGCAAAATTCGTCCAGAACTTGTCCAAGAAGAATCAAGTTGTCATAGTATGTTCTGCCATAAATGATACTACTGATGAGTTATTAGAAATCTCTCAATCCATAAAAAAAGAAAATCGAAAGCAAGTGGATTCTGTATTATCAAATTTAGCTAAACAGCATAAGCAGATTGCAAAAGAGACAATCTCAAATTCATTAATACGAAAAAAATTATTTGAAAAACTGGATTCAATACTGGAAGAATTGAATGGATTAATTCATGGGATGGTTTTGTTAGGTGAAGTTACACCCCAATCTTTGGATTATCTAATCTCATTTGGTGAAAGACTCTCGATAGAAATTATTTCATTTGCAATACTAGATCTAAAAACAAAATCTATTGCTCTAACAGGAAAAGAAGCTGGAATTGTCACAGATTCTAATTTTGGGCAGTCAAAACCATTAATGGATACTACCCGACTGCGAGTTTCAACAAATCTAGAACCACTACTATCGAAAAAATTCATTCCAGTGATTGGTGGTTTTGCAGGTGCAGACCAGCATGGTCATGTGACAACATTTGGAAGAGGTGGTTCTGATTATACTGCAACGATTATTGCTTCATGTGTTAAGGCAGATGAAGTATGGTTGATGAGTGATGTTGACGGTTTGATGAGTGCAGATCCAAAGATGGTCACTAATGCCAGAGTCATTCCCGAAGTATCTTACGTAGAGGCAATGGAAATGGCTCTTTTTGGTGCAAAACAAATACACCCAAGATCCTTTGAGCCTTTGCTTTCAAAGAAAATTCCAATGAGGATCAGAAATACATTCAATGTTAATAATCCAGGCACATTAGTCACCGCAAATCCAGATGAGAAGACAAACAAGACTGTCAAGTGCGTTTCTGTAATCCGACATAATGGTCTAATCGATATGCGTGGAGGAAGTATGGTCGGAGCTCCTGGAACTGCTGCAACGATTTTCACAACACTTGCTCGTGCAGGCATTAACATAATGATGATTTCTCAGAGTCCTTCTGAGTCTAGTATTTCAATTGTTGTAAAGAAGCATGATCTGGATAAGGCAGTAAATATTTTGGAGATGGATTTGCTTGGAAAGATAATCAAAAAGATTGATGTTACTACAGATGTGTCAATTATTGCTTTGATTGGTTCTGGAATGAGGGGAACTGTAGGAGTGGCATCTCGTGTTTTCGGTTCTGTCGCAAAGAAAAAGACAAACGTGATGATGATCGCTCAGGGTTCTTCTGAGCTGAATCTAGCATTTGTGGTTAAAGATTCTGACTGTGGAGCAGCAGTACAAGCCCTACACGATGAATTCAAGCTTTCAGGAGAAAACTAAAAACAATACGGAGTAATTGTTTTAATAGTGAAAAAATTTATCGTTTTTACAATTCTGATAATTACAGTTCTGGCATTTTCATTTTTAATAACAGAACAAATTGCCGCTGCAAAACCATTAACCAAAATTCATTTTACAAAGACTTTTACTTCCTATACGGATCCTGGCTCAAAGAATGGCCAATTAACATTGGTTTTACCACCGAATAAGGACAGCATCTATACAGGCTCCCTTTCATTTGTCTCAAATTCCCCAGTTAAGATGATGATATTACATCAAATCACCAAACAGGAATCTAAAGGACAGCCAACATGGACTGTTGATGGCAACAATATCTACGCAGTTACAGAATCGGATGCAACAAGTTCTGCCACACTAGCCTATACCGGAACTGCTATTGCATTCAAAAGCAATAATCCGTTTGTTGTTACGGCTAGTATTGATGCTTGGGTTCGTGGACAACCTATAGATTTTGTATCACAGACTACACATGTAACAAATCCAGAGATCAGATTAGTTGATCAAAACATTCCTATTTCAATACCGATGAATTCTGGATTTTTTGATAAGGGAATTGTAAATTACATCGTTACTGATGTGAGCAATAAAACACTCGCTGATAAGCTAACTCAAAAAAACGGATGGAATGTCAAATATGCTCCAAAGATGCGATGGTTGACTAATTCTTCACAAAACACAATATTCGTATTTGTAAATGGAATAAAAGGAAAAGGCTTCTATGGTTTTCAAGATGAGGTCTTTGGAACCTCGCCTTCTAAAGATCAGTATACTCCATTTGCAAGTATGGCAATAGTATCATGGAAATCAGGTCAGAAACCACAAGAGTTACAATCTATGGAAGAGATCCTTAGAGCAGAAAAGGATTATCGGATAAAGTTAGTAAGAACTAATGTTGTACTCAATACTCCACAAATAATTTGGCCTGGGGGACAGATGCTTACTTCTAACAAGACTGATTCTTTGGATTCAACTCAAATATTACAAATTGATAAAATTTCTAAAAAGGTAACTTTTGTTGCACATAGAGCTTGGGGTCCAGACGGTCGTACAACCTACTACATTATTCCAGCAGCTACACCGAGAGGTCCGGCAAACTTAATCAATGTACCATTTGCCGGTGCTCTAGCAAATTCTGCAACATCAAATTTCATATCTGAAATTTACCAATTCAAGAACGGAATAATAGGAAATGGTGAATTAGGATTTCAGCCTAACATAATTAATACTGCACTTGATGAGAGATATTTTCCTCTTTGTAGAGTATTCATAGTAGAATGGAAAAACGATAATTCTGCAAAACCACTAGAAAGTATTGCAGATATTGAATCTAAAAAATCAGACGGTTCTGTTTTTGTTACTCTAGCAAGACCATTAAGTGAAGATCACCTAGTTGATTGCACAGTCATTGAATCTCCGAAATCCAATAACGGATAAATTAGCAGTTCTTGAAAAAAAAATACTTGACTGGAAAACTCTACATCGTAGGTGTCGGACCTGGCTCACATGACCACATGACTTTTCGTGCTAAACAAGTCATTGAGGAAAGCGACACAATTGTTGGTTACGACACATATGTTGGCCTAGTAGAAGATATGATTCAAGGGAAAGAAATTCACAGATATGCGATGACTCAGGAAGTGGAGCGTGCAAAACAATGCATTGAACTTGCACAATCTGGTAAAATTGTTTCTCTAGTAAGTAGTGGAGATCCTGGAATATACGGAATGGCGGGTTTGATTTATGAAACTTTGGCCGAATCAGGATGGGATCCAAAAAGTGGCCTTGAGGTAGAAGTTATTCCTGGAGTGTCTGCATTGAATTCTTGTGCATCATTAATCGGTTCCCCACTAATGACGGATTTTGCTGTAGTCTCTATGAGTGATTTACTTGTCCCATGGGAAATAATTACGAAAAGAGTTGAAGCAGCTGCGCAGGGCGATTATGTGATTGTTATTTACAATCCATCCAGTAAAAAAAGAATTCACCAACTACAAGATACAAGGAAACTTTTGTTGAAATACAGAAAGCCAAATACGCCAGTCGCCATCATCAAGGGGGCATACAGAGAGTCACAAACAGTTGTCATCACTGATTTGGAAAACATGGAAGCACATGCTGATAAACTAGGCATGATAAGTACCGTGATAATTGGAAATTCTTCTACCTATAATTTCAGAAATCTCATGATAAATCCTAGAGGATATACATCAAAATATAATCTTCAAACAAACTAGACTGAATTTCTAATTGCGTTTTTAGTTTCTTCATCCATATGGAGTTTGTCACGAATTGGAGCTACAATCTTCACAAGATTAT
>DAMC01000049.1 GCA_002499525.1 Nitrosopumilales archaeon UBA218 | reverse complement strand
CCGATTGATTTTAGCCTAAAAACAACTCCCATGCAAAAAGGAATGTCTGCTTCTTTGAATCGTGCATAGGCCTCACACTCGTCCAGTGTGGCCATAAAATGACTATCGAGTGTTGCCTTTGAGGTGTGGCATTACTTTGGATGCAAACTTGTCAATGGAGCCAAAATAGTTTGAACCCCAGAATCTGATTACAAAGTGGTTTACGCCAGCCTTCATGAATCTCTCGAACACTGGGATTACGTCCTCTGGTGTTCCTACTGCAACTGAGGATCTTGCAATCGAGTCTGGAATGGTTGTTGCACCTTCTCTCATTTTTACAATCCAGTCTTGGTTGGACATGGAATATTCTGTAAAGTATTTCTTGAAATCAAAGCCTTCGATTTGTTTTAGATTGTGTACGCGCAATACTTCTGGCTTGAACAATGACACCTTGACTGCCTCTTTCATTTTTGCCCATGATTCTTCGGCATCTTCTGAAAAGTATACGTCAATATCTAGTGCATATTGGAAATCGTCTTGCTCTTCTTGGGTTCTGTTGTTTTCTTTCATTGATTTTCTAATAGAATTTGCATGATCTTCGAATAATTCTGGAGTGTATCCGATTGGTAGCCAACCGTCACCGTATTTTCCTGTTAATTGTAATGTTCTCTGTCCACCCGATGCCATGTATATTGGCGGTCTTGGCTTTCTAATTGATTTTGCCTGAAGACAAGCTTCTGATAACTCGTAATACTTTCCTTTGAAATTCACTCTGTGTTCTGGTGATGACTCGTATAACAATTTGATAACTTGGAGCTGCTCTTCCCATTTTGAAACTGGGTTGTCAAATGAAATGTTGAATTCTTTTAGGTTCTGTGCCTCACCTGCACCGATGCCTAGAGTTCCTCTTCCCTTTGAGATTCTATCTAGTGTGATTGTTGCTAGTGCAATGTTTGATGGATGTCTTCGTATTGCATCAGTGACACATGTTCCCAATTCTACATTTTGTGTTGTAGCTGCAATTGCAGAAAGCATTACCCATGGGTCAAGTACTGTTGCCTTTGCCCACTGTGGTACGTTGGAATGGTCCATGTACCAAATTGAATCATAACCTACACGATCTGCTAAAAGACATGCTGTCAATATTTGGTCTTCAGATAAACCGGCTCTTGCTACGTTGAGACCGTTCTGGATTCCAAACTTTAGCATGTTTTTGGAAAAAAATTGTAATATTTAAGTCTAGTAAGTGATCCGAATCTCGTGATAAAAATTATAGAAAAATGAATTTTTTACAGCTTCCAATCAACAATGTCTTGAAGACATTTGATTACGTCTTGTTTTGTTACTGGCAATGGGTTTGGATCTAGGTGTCCTTTGTCAGTCATTACGACGTCTGCTGCTTGATCTAATGGTGCCTTTAGTGCCATTCTCTCAAACTTCATCTTTTCAACAATTTCTTTGAATTGCTCGTAGAAAATGGACTTGTTGAACTTGTGGGCAACTGTCGTGCATGATGATAGTGAGTATCCGTGAGCAACTCCTTCGTTTGAGAAGACGTATGACAATGCATGTCCTAGAGTAGTAGAGCAGTTGCCAAATCCGATTCCGGAAAGCATTGAGCCATATGGATAATTCTCTGGCTTGTTGTTCATGATTGCGTCATACAGGACCTCAAATGCCTGCTTGCACATGGTTCTTGTGAACTCGTTGCCTAACTTGGAATCATAACCTTCTGTAGCCTGTGCACATGCATCACAAACAGAGTTTTTGACAATTTGTTCTGGAGTGCCTTCCATAAAATAAGAATCAACAACTGCCTTGTCTGCAAGGAATCTGTCTTCGCGTAATAGTTTCTTTTTGCCGTCGAATTTTAAAACACAATATGTTGTCATCTCAGCTCCGGTTCCAAATGTGGTTGGGATGAGGATTTTTTCAAGCTTCATTTCTGCTGCGGAATATTTTGCAACGTCCAGTGAGCTACCTCCGCCTAGTCCGATTATGCAAGAGGGATTTTTTGGTTTGAATTCTGAAATTACATTGTGGACAGTTTCAATTGATGGCTCTGGTTCTACTTTATCGTATAACATGTAGTCCTTGATGCCCATCTTGCCCAACCATTTTTGTGAAATTGGTGGTGGTGCAGTTGTAATAACTAGAGCATTTTTTGGATATTCTGCTTGAGATAAAGCATCTTTACCGAAATTGATAATTTTTGGAATTTTTACTGTATGCATGTTTTTGATGGTTATGTTTTGGGTAATTATACCTTACAGGATGAAACGAGCTCTCCGATCATCCTTGATGCCAAATGTGAAGTGACATCGTTAAGGTCGTGAGCAGGACATACTTCCATCAGATCAAAACCGACAATTCCCCTTTGTACAATTTTTCTCAAAGAATACATGGCCTCTGTTGCCTGGACTCCTATTGGCACTGGAACTGAAACTCCCGGCGCAAATGCAGGGTCTAGACAATCCATGTCAAATGATACATAGACATTTTCTTTTACAGTATCGAGGATAGTTTTTGTGACTGACTTGATGCCTTTTTCAACAATATCGAAAGGAGTGATTACCTGAAGCTTGTGCTTTTTGATATTTTCCAACTCCTCCTGCTCTGGACTGCGGATTCCTATCTGGATGCTTGATTTTACATCGATATAGTCAAGGCAGTCCGTAATTACCGAGCCATAGTAATTTCTAGTGTGTGATACAAAGTCAGGATGTGCATCAAAATAAACAAGCGAGATTTTACCGTATTTTTTTGCAAATGCCTTCAAAAGGGGCGTGGTGTTTGAATGGTCTCCACCAATTGAAATTGGTAGTTTTTTGGAGCCAAGAATTTTTTCAAATACTTGTGGTACCTGCCGTTTTTTGATATTGCCAAAATCATGGACTCGGGTTTTTCCTACGCCAAATGTGGGCTGGGCAAGACAGTGTAGTTTTTTTTCTACATAGACATCGTTTGCATTTGATATTTTTCTAATATGATCCGGTGCCGCAGATGCCCCCGCAAAGATTGCATGAGAGCCTGACTCGTCCGGAATTCCTAGTATTACAATCTTGGATTCATCAAAAGTGGAGTTTGCCCAACAAATCTGCTTGTTTTTATTCAATTTGTGTTAAGATTGCTTTTTTTGGTGAGAGAAGATAACTCTTTCTACTAAAATCACCTTTACTCTCTGCTAATCTAATAAACAAGCAGGGCTCCAACTCTTAGCATTGAGCAAATCTGACGCAATGAAAATTATTCACTCTGGGATCGCTTCATCAAAGCCTGAAAATTTTATCAAAAAATACGTCAGCAAAAACCTTCTCCGGTGCGGGACACGGTCTTTTGCTGTTTCAGATTATGGCAATATCTGGATAGTTGCAATGGGCAAGGCAGCCGATACCATGACAAAATCTATTGCCAAAATAATTCCTATTGCTGGGGGCATTGTAGTCATTCCAAAAAACTATGCACCTGTAATTAGAAACAAAAAGTTTCAGATTATTCGCGCCGGACATCCGACGCCAGACTCTGGTTCGGTTTTTGCTGGCAAGACAATACGGGCATTTTTGAAAAATACGTCTTGCAAAGACTTGGTCGTATTCTTGGTCTCGGGCGGTACTTCTTCACTTGTATGTGCTCCCGAAGGCGTGACATTGGAGCAAAAAATCAAGACCAGTAGAATTTTGCTTGAATCCGGCGCTTCTATTAATGAAATAAACGCAATTAGAAAGCACATCTCTGCAGTCAAGGGGGGCAAAATCTTGGACAGCCTTTGCTGTACTGCAATCTCGTACGTAATGTCAGATGTGGTTAACAATGACTTGGGCTCGATTGGCTCTGGAATTGTTTTTTGTGACAAAACTGCATTCTCTGACTGTATTGGTATAGTCAAAAAATATGGATTGGAAAAAAAACTCCCAAAATCAGTATTGTCTAGATTACGACTTGGCGCTATGGGCAAAATCTCTGAAACTCCAAAAA
>DAMC01000063.1 GCA_002499525.1 Nitrosopumilales archaeon UBA218 | reverse complement strand
ATTAGCAACTTTAATTGAAATAGAACCCAAAAGAAACTTCATAACTGCACCTAGCCCTTTGCTACCTACAAGAACCAAATCTATTTTGTTTTCTTTTGAATAATTTACAATTTCGTTTGCAACATTTCCTTCTTTAGTGACTACCTTTGTGGTAATTCCTTGCTCATTGGTGATTTTTTGAGCGTTTACAATGACTTCTTTTGCATATTTTCTAAGAATATTGGTATATTCCGAGCCTGCAAGGAAGTCGGATTTACGGGTCTTATCGATAACATGAATCAAGATTAGTTGTGAATTGTAAGTTTTTGATAAATCGCATGCTAATCTGATTGCTTTTTCAGAATATTTAGAACCATCACAGCATACAAGAATTTTAGAAAAAATCTGCGACATTTTCAATTAAACAATACTAAAAAAGAATTTAATGATTTTTTAGATTTTTAAAACTGATAAAGACGAGAATGCATATCCGTCATACCAAAGTATGTTCGTCTGGGTTATTACACCCCGCATTCCCGTCCATGGTGCAGGACGAATCCTGCACATTTCAAATATGCATTGAATAAAATTAAAGATCACATATGATTATCAATGCTGAAAATCAGGATGTTATTATTTCTGATAATCTGATAGGGTCTTTAAATTAAAATATGAAAATTTAGTGTTGTGGAAAATAATATCAAAACTATCCTTGTCCCAATGGATGGTTCGCAAACCTCATTCAGGGCTTTAGATACTGCGATTGAGGTTTCTCGTGTATGTCATTCAAGGATTCTGGGCATACATTCGATTCCATTTCTGCCTTCAGGTTTTATGACATCAGTTGTACCATACAATATTTATCAGAAAAAAGAGGCAGGCAAGTTTTTGGAGGTATCAAAAACTCGTTCTGCAAGAAAAGGAATTCTTTTTTCATATGCAATAACATTTGGTAATCCAGTAGAGGAAATTCTCAATATTGTCAAAAAGAAAAGGATCGATCTGATTGTTATTGGTGCCAGAGGTAAGAATAGAGTTTCTGATTTTTTCTTGGGCAGTGTATCAAATGCGGTTTTGCATAAATCCAAGATTCCAGTGCTCTTAGTAAAATAGGATTATCATGTATCGTAGGATATTGGTACCTTTTGATGGTTCCAAATACTCTAAAAAATCACTAGACCATGCAATCGAGATGGCTAGAATTAGACATGGGGTAATCTACTTGTGTACAATAATCAATGCTAACCCAATAGTCCCTCCTGGTTCGCTTTTAGGACTAGTAAAGACTTCTTCTAGGAACGAATTTCGAAAAAAAATATTCCTAGCCACAAAAATGGAGGCAGAGAAAATGAGAAGAGAGCAAATTCAGTATTGTAAAACTAAGGGGATTGATATTCACTATAAAATTATCAATAACGACAACATAGTTGAACAAATACTCAAAATTGCTAAAAAGAAATCTATTGACATTATAGTCATAGGAAGTCAAGGCTTACAAGGTATTGGCAAGATTAGAACGCTCGGAAGTATAAGTAGAAAAGTGTCTGAACTTGCACATTGTCCAGTTTTAATTATAAGGTGATGAATTCCTATATTTCTGTAGAATATTTTTCACTATTTGTTCTGGGATCTGATCATACTTTCGATAAAACTGCTGAACTGAGGAAAATTCCAAAGGTGTCTCTAATGCCACTATCTGAACCCCAAATCTTTTGATTATTTCTTGCGTAGTGTATGGTATCACCGGAGTTACAATAATTATCTGATTTACATTTTTTTTAGATAACCATTTCAAAATTGCACAGACAGTTGCTCCAGTCGCAATTCCATCGTCTACTAGTAGAATAGTCTTATTTTCGAAATCATATTTTGTATTGCCTCTGTAGATCTGAATTTGTTTTTCAATCTCGACAATTTTTTTATTAATCTCCTCTTGAAATTTTGATTGATTAGAATAACGGACCCATTCTCGACCACAATACATCACTCCATCATACGTCACAGAACCTATTGCATATTCTGGATAATCAGGTGGTGTAATTTTTTTAGAGATGATCACATCGAGTGGGAAACCCAGTGCTCTTGCAATTTCATCACCAATAATTACTCCTCCCCTAGGAATTGAAAGTACTAAACAATCCTTGCCTTTTACAATTGGTACAAGCTTTTCTGCCAATAATTTACCAGCGTGATGTCGGTCGTGAATGTGTGTTTTTGACAAGCTTATGCTTCTTTGGCAAGAGAGAAAACAATGTCTGATTTTGTGATAATTCCCACTAGTTTCGAAGTTTTCATGACTGGAATCCCACTAATCCCATACCTATACATGATTAGAGATGCAAGGGAAACATCGTCTGTAGGTGTAATGGTGACTGGGTTTTTACTCATTATGTCTTCAGCTCTAAAAGTCAAAGTATAGTTTAGCTGATTAACATTGAATTGACTAGGAATTTTGCTATACCATACGTCTCTGAGTTCGTTAATGTCAGTAAATGTCCCTAATCTATTTGGAATTCGTGCTGGAATAAAGTCCCTATGTGTAATGATTCCAACGAGTTTTTGATTTTTTAGAACAGGAACTCTAGATATTTTGTTGTTAATTAGAATGCTTTCTACTAGGAATAGAGAATCTCCTGCAGAAACGCTAATGACTTTATGAGTCATGAAATCAGATATTTTTGCTGGATCTGTTTTTTGAATTAAAAAATTAAAGACGAGATCAGTTTTTGTAACAATTCCTTCCATCGAATCATCATCTCTTAAAATTACAATAGAGCTCATGTCATGTTGTTTCATTAGTTTTGCACAGTGATAAATTGAGTCGCTTTTTTTTGCAGTGACTAGATTTTTTGACATTAGATCCGAGACACGAAGTTTTCCAAGTGGTTTACTATCTAAAGGATATAGTGAGCGCAGAATATCTTTTTCAGTTAAAATTGCAATCGGTTTGAATTTTCTATCTATAACTACAAGACGGCCTATTCTATATTTTTGAATGACTTCAATCGCATCCAGTATTCCTGTATCCGGTGTTATCGTAATTGCTTTTTTTATGAGTGCGCTTCTAAGCCCAGGATTTGGCAGTTTCATTTTTTTCACTATTTAACTATCAGCACCGGAATCGGCGATTTGTGTGCCACATAGTGTGATACACTTCCTAGAAAGATTTCTTTGATATTGCTTCTACCACGCGAACCCATGATTATCATGTCAGCTTTTTTGTTCTTTGAAAACGATACTAGTTTGAATCCTTCATTTCCACAAAGTAATTTCTCATAGAACAGTACACCATTTTTAGCACATCTAAGTTTGGCATTAGATAGGATTTTTTTTCCACCCTCAGTAAACGCCTTGGCAAGCTTTGACTTGGGTTTTGCCACATTTACAGAAATCATTGGAATAACAAATACTCCAGTAATAGTGCCTTGGCTTTGTCTAGCAAGATTGATTGCATAATCTAATGCTCTAGAAGAAGCATTAGACCCATCAAGTGCAACTAGTATGTTTTTGAGTTGTGACAAGTTACTTTGTTACAGTATTTTCAGTAAATTAAAAACACGTGATGATTATCTGATTTGATTTTCAGCGTTGATAATTCGCTTTTGATCTATTATAATTGATTTATTTTGAAGATGTGTTGGCACAGACACAACCACTAATTCTTGTCAAAGATATAATGACCAAGTCATTGGTAACGGTTGATTCGTCATCTACAGTAAACGAAGCTGCAAAGATGATGGAAAAAGCAATGGTAGGTTCTGTGATAGTGACTGAAAGTAACGTGCCAATTGGTATTATGACAGATAGAGATTTCGCCATAACAATAGCTGCACATGCATACCCAATTCATACCAAAGTAAAGCAGGTTATGTCATCACCACTTGTTCACATCAGATCTGATGATGAGGTATGGACAGCCGCCGATCTGATGTACGCAAGAAAAATACGAAGACTGCCAGTTCTTGACGAGGATGAATTGATGGGAATAGTAAGCGTCAGTGATTTTGTAAAACTCTATACTGTTTGCAATAGAGAGGACACAAGGAAAATGTATTTCCATGCATTAACCAAGATCTATGACGAGTATACTGTATCTACGTGATTAAGTTGCTTAGCAAGAGTCCTATTAGATAGGCAACCGTTGCTGCAAGCCCCCCGATGAGCAATGTCATAAGACCCGAACGAAGTAATGGTTTTTTTACAATTTTACCTTTGATTATTCCGATCAAAAAAAACGCCACACTAGTAAATATGATCGAATCGGCAGAGCCTACCGATTTTTGAGTTATTCCAACCAGATAGACGAATAAGAAAGGGATTAAAGGAATAATTCCAATAGTTATGAAGCCAAACATAGTACTTGATGCAGTGTCAAGAGGTTTTCTTTCATCCTCGATTAATCCTAGTTCTTCTTTCATCATCGTATCTATCCAGACTTTTCTTCTAGATGTAATTACCTTGACAATCTCATCCAATAGTTCAGAAGTGAATCCCTTTTTTTGATAAATCTCCCGAATTTCTTGTTTTTCAGATTCTTCCATATTATCAATTTCCCATTCCTCACGTTTTCGCTCTTTTTGTATAAATTCAATTCTAGCTTTCACTGACTGATAATTTCCGACGGCCATAGAAAATCCATCAGCAAACAAATTAGCAAATCCCAAGATTACGACAACCATTATGGGAAGTGAAGCTCCAATTGCTCCTGCTACAACTGCAAAGGTAGTGACTGAGCCATCAAATGCACCATAGATAAAATCTTCAAAATGCCATTTCAATAATTAACATTTTTAATAATCAGATTAATAATGAACAGAAAAAAATCAAATATGATAATTTGGAAAGATGAGATTGTTAGTTTGACAATTAAAAATTCCATCTAATCTGATAATTTTTTATCTAGATTAGTTTAGAATATGAAATTGATTACTTGAGTGATTTCTTGAGGAGATCGTTGATGACTTGAGAGAAGCTCTTTGAACGATTTGTTTTTTTAATCAGTTCAGCTTGAATTTTTCTCAGATTACCCTCTAATTCTTCATCAAGAATTATAGTAATTCTGCGAACGTCAGTTCCACTTCTTTTCTGTTTTATGACTTTCAAATAATCATCACTAGTCTGAAGTGCAAAAATTCGTCCTTGGTTTCAATGCAAAACAAATTTTTGGACAATAGTAAGAAACTGTAATTTAACTATATACAGAGATAACACAATTTTCATTTTTGATAATCCCAAGTTATCAAGCCTGAAATTTGTCTTCATTCAATAAATACAATTTTTCAGAGACATAATCAATGTCTTCTATTCAGACTACCTCAGAGGGAATTCCTGTTATTGTTCTAAAGGAGGGTTCAAAACAATCTAGGGGTAAAGACGCACAGAAAAATAACATTAATGCAGCAAAATTAGTTGCGGAAATTATCTCCACTAGTTTAGGACCTCGAGGAATGGACAAAATGTTGGTAGACTCGATTGGTGACATAACCATAACCAATGATGGTGCGACAATTCTCAAAGAAATCGACGTCCAACATCCAGCTGCAAAGATGATGGTCGAAGTTGCCAAGGCTACTGACTCAGAGGTTGGTGATGGAACTACGTCAGCGGTTGTAATTGCAGGTGCATTGCTTGAAAAAGCCGAGGGATTAATCGATAATGATATTCATCCAGTAATAATTGCGGACGGTTATCAGAAAGCTGCAAAAAAGGCTATCTCGTTTTTAGATGATATTTCAAAAAAATTAGATATGTCCGACAAAAAAACATTGGAGAAGGTCGCAAAAACTTCAATGCTTACCAAATTAGTTGCTATCGAAGCAGCTGATCTGGCAAAAATTGTAGTAGATGCAATATTATCCATAATTGAGCAGAGAGATGGAGGATACAGGGCGACAATCACAAATGTCAAAGTGGAAAAAAAGGCCGGAGGTTCAATTTCCGATAGTCAGTTAATCAGCGGAATTGTTCTAGATAAAGAAGTTGTCAATAATAATATGCCAAAAAAAATTCAGAATGCAAAAATTGCTTTGATATCTGCTCCACTTGAAATTGAAAAAACCGAGTTTGAAGCCAAGATCAATATCTCAACTCCTAACCAAATCAAATCTTTCATGGAAGAAGAGAATCAAATACTAAAAGAGATGGTAGAGAAAATTAGGAAAACTGGTTCCAATGTTGTTCTTTGTCAAAAGGGTATTGATGACATAGTTCAACATTATTTAGCAAAGGCTGGGATTTTGGCGGTGAGACGAATCAAGGAATCTGACATGGCAAAACTATCAAAGGCTACTGGAGCCCGAGTGGTAGGGAACGTGGATGATCTCACAGAAAAAGATCTGGGTCTTGCACAAAATGTTGAGGAAAAACAGATTGAAGAAGATAATTGGACATATGTGGAAGGTTGTAAAAATCCAAAGGCGGTCACTTTTTTGATCCGCGGTGGTTCACAACGTGTAGTGGATGAGGTAGAAAGAGCCATTCATGATGCACTAATGGTAGTCAAAGATGTCATTGAGAAACCATTTTTTGTTCCTGGGGGAGGAGCGCCGGAGGCATATTTAGCGGCAAAACTTCGAGTTTGGGCTCAATCGTTATCAGGTAGAGAGCAGCTAGCAGTGGAAAAATTTGCTGAGGCATTAGAAGTAATTCCAATCTCTTTGGCAAGAAATTCTGGTATGAATCCAATAGATGCAATTACGCAACTTAGGGCAAAACAAAGTGCGGGACAGAAATATGTCGGAGTAGATGCTGTGAATGGAATTATCGGCGACATAGAAAAAATCGATGTCCTAGAACCAATTAAAGTAAAAGAACAGATCATTAAATCTGCAACAGAGACTGCAAACATGATTTTGAGAATAGATAATGTGGTTGCAATATCCAGATCATCGCCTCAACCCCAGATGCCACCTCAGGCTCCTGGAATGTATTAATTTTTGAAAAAAATCATCATCACAAAGGCAAATGGGCAAAAGGCAGAATTTGATCCTAACAAAGTCATAAGCACGTGTATTCGTGCAGGAGCTGATCAAGTTCTTGCCCAAAGAATTGCAAAAAAAGTAAGCCTATTGGTCCGTTATGGAATGACTACTAAGGAAATCTACAAGATAGTTCTCCGACTACTTACAGACAATGCAACTCCAGCCATCAAACACAGGTATAGACTAAAAGAATCCATAATGAAACTAGGTCCTTCAGGATTTTCTTTTGAAAATTATGTGGGACAGATTTTGAAACATTATGGATACAAAATTAGATCAATTGAATCAAAGATTCAGGGCAGATGTGTGATTCATGAGGTAGATTTAGTTGCAGAGTCAAGTGATGAAAAAAAATGGATTGTTGAATGTAAATATCACAATTTTCCTGGAAGATATACAGGTCTCAAAGAATCATTGTATACGCATGCAAGGTTTTTGGATCTTGCAGATAAATTTGATAATGAGATATTAGTCTGCAACACAAAAGTTTCGCCAGAGGCCATAACTTATGCAACATGTATTGGGCAAAAGATACTGTCTTGGAGATTTCCTCCTCAAATGGGCTTAGAGAGGATGATTGAAGAAAAAAAACTATATCCAATCACCATATTGGGACCGAACAAAAAGGAATTGGAGTTATTTGCTAAAAACAACATGATGATTGCCAAGGACCTAATAGATATCGATATTTACGAATTTGCCCAGAGAACAAAGATTCCAATCAAGAGGTTAGTGATGATGCAACGGTTAACAAATCAAATCACAGTGTAGAATTTAGAAATTTATTCAGTTTGTCAATGTTAGCTTGAATTACATTAGCAGATTTAGATAGTTCAACTTTTTCAGTGTCATTTATTGAAATTTGGTGGATCTTTGAAATGCCATTTTCATTTATTGTCACAGGTACACCCATGCAGATATTGTTGAATCCGTATTGTCCATCAAGCAATGTGGATGCAATGGTATCTAGTGGTTTTTTTTCAGTTATGCTCTCTAGTGCATCAAATGTTTTTTTTGCTATTCCAAAAACAGAAGTTCCCTTGAAATAGCGTAGAGATTTCCAATAATCTCTGACATCAGAGGTTATCTGGGATTTTTGTTTGTCCGTAAGTAACTCTTCTATTGGTGTTTTACCATATTTTGCCTGTGAGAATATTGGTACCATGGAGTCATCATGCTCACCTAGAACCATGGCATCATGTATCTCCGACTGGACAGTATGAAATTGTTTTGCCAGAATATATCGAAACCGAGAGGAATCAAGACTTGATGCAATGCCAATTACATTTTGTGATTTTAATCGTCCTAGCTTTTGTAACAGATATGTCATTATGTCAACAGGATTCGTGACCATCAAAATTTTGGAATTAGGTGAATACTTCGATATTTGTTGGGATAGGTTTGAGATCATCTTTGATTGATCCAGCATGATGTCACTTCTTGTGTTAATGTGACTACCCACACTGGCTGTAATCACTATAACAGAGGAATTTTTTATCGCCGAGTAATCAGACGTGCCCCTAATTGAGACTTTTGAGGTTTCAGGTATGGCATTGGAAATATCTAAAGCCTCACCTATTGCTTTGTTCTCATTTCTATTAATTAAAACAACTTCGTCAAGCCCTGATGTACCGCATAAAAATGCAATTGCAGACCCTACATTTCCAGCTCCAATAATCGAAATCATCCTATTCTGTTAGAGTTACTTTCTTTATCAGAATTGTGCCAAGTAATTGATTGCCATCTATAATATCGTAATATTGTAGAGTTACCTCTTTGTTACTTTTTACAGTAATCGTGTCAGACTCTCCTGGCATCAAAGGTTTTGTTTTAAGATCGAGAGTTCCTATGTAAAACAAGTGAGGCTTTGTATCTGCATTCACAACCGTTAGAACGTAAGAGAATTCTGTTCTTGATATCAACTCTGGATTAATACCAGAATTTCCAAGCGTTCCAACAACCACTGTTGTACCATTGATATTTCGAAACTCTAGTGTTTGTTTAATTTCTTCAGGATAGAATAATTGTACGTGTCTAACATAACCTTGGCCGGCAAATAATACAATACCTCCAAGGGCTACAAATCCAGCTATTAACGCTATTATAACAAATTTTTTTTCAGGATTCACGTAGATTTTGGCAATTTATGATATTTGTATTGAAAATACAATTTCCAGAATTGATAGTCCCAAACAGTGGAGCTCAGAGTGTTCCTTTGTTAGTAATTCTTCTGGTGGCTGTTCCTCGTTCGGTTACAATTATCATTCCGTCAAAAGATGGTCTGTGTCTCGGAGCAGGTAGATCCTTTAATGGGATACATCTTTGGCCTTTTTC
>DAMC01000072.1:10745-11932 GCA_002499525.1 Nitrosopumilales archaeon UBA218 | reverse complement strand
CCAAAATCATTTATGACCCCGTCAACATTTTTGTTGGCAACAAACGGATCAATTTTTGCGGCCAAAAATATTCTCACAGATTCATTTACGCCCAGTACTGTAGCCTGTCGAATAAGTTCAGTTCTTTGGTCATATGACGTGTAATTGCTAGAATAGATTTTCTTTGTTATTTCATCTAGTGTAGAGTTTTGATAATTCCAGTATTGTGGATTGTTAAATCCAGGCATGTTAGAATACCATGGGGCATACATCTGGGCAATTCCCACTGGATCATACTTTACAAATGCTGATCTTCCTGCATAGCCTTCGGTGTAAAGATTCCAGCTCATAGAAGCAGGGTCAGAGCCATAAACTAGAACATATGCCTTGTTAAGATCCCCAAAGTCCTTTTTTACTGTAAAGCCGATTTTTTCCAGTTCCGATGATATTACTTCGCCAATTGAATTTCTTATCGGATCGTCGCTTCTAATAAAAAATTTCACAGTTATGGGTTTGCCACCATATGTCCACTTGTCTTGAATTTTCTTTGCTCCAGCTTCTTCCAGTGTTTGAGTTATCAGAACGTTTGCAAGTTCTGGATTGTACCTAAAATGAAATTTTTCCACTTCTGGTACGATATTAAGAAAATCAGGATCAAATGGCCCATAATTTGACGACATTGGGACACCATTGCCAGACATTAGCTCATCCACGATTAGTTTTCTGTCAACTAGATAGTTTAGTGCAAATCTAACCTTTTGATAGTAAAACGGGTTAAACTCTTCTCCTTTGGCCGGATTTACCAAAATGCTAAACGTGCCGCCAGTAGTATAGAATATTTGCAAATTCTTTGTGTCAGTGTCTTGAAGCAGTTCTGAAGAAACTCGTGCATAGTAAATGTCCAGATTTTTCTTTTTTACTTCTTCTATTGCAGTATTTTCATCTAAATATTGAATGAATTGTACCGAATCGACATAGGTTCCTTTTTGTGCATATGCAGTTCCAAATCCAAGAATTAAAAAAATCATCAACAGAAAAAGAATCTTCACATTCTTAGACCATGTTCATCTAATTTAAAGCTCAGATGATGTAGTATCGAATTATTATCTAATGACAATTAATTGCAATCCTTTTAATTATTAAAAATAAAGTAGACGATTATTGAATTCCAAGATGTGGCTCAATGCAGTTGACGGGATAATTCCGGG
>DAMC01000072.1:0-10377 GCA_002499525.1 Nitrosopumilales archaeon UBA218 | reverse complement strand
CAAACGACATCGGCAGATTTAACGATGATTCAATAGATTTTGAGGAAGGTGACAAGCTTCAGGTTGGACTGTTTGCCATAAGCAAGGGCGTTCCAATCGATGAGATTGCACAACGATTGGACTGGAAGGATTTTGAAGGATTGGCTTCAAAAATATTGGAAACTCATGATTTTGCAACAATGAAAAATGTAATCCTGACAAAACCGAGAATGGAAATCGACGTCGTCGGCATTAGACTCGGAATTGCCATTCTAATTGATTGCAAACATTGGAAAAAGATGAATTCTTCAGCACTAAACAGTATTGTAAAAAAACAAATCGAGCGCACAAAAAATTATGTTGCAAAAACAAAAAACGCTATAGCTGCGCCAGTCATAGTCACTCTATACCAAGACAGTGTTATTTTTGTAGACAAGGTTCCTATTGTTCCCATTTTCCAGTTAGCAAATTTTCTTGAAGAGTTTTATGGAAATCTAGAAAAGATTCAGACTATAGAAAAAGCGAACCAATAAAAATTAGAAAACTTCCAATTGCAAAAATTTTAGTCAGGAACAGGGACCTATCTAATGCCTTGGAAAAATCTTCCAGGATTGCAGTACCCATTACTTTGACATTGGCTTTATGCTCTAAAATCTCAAATGATGTTGGTTCGAGTTTTTTTTCAGCATCTAGTGCAATAGAATGATACCATTCTGCAACAGATTGAGGAGTTGCAATTTTGCCCAGAGGATAATAGCCAGTCCTAGTTCGCACAACTGTGGAGCTAAAATGAGTATCAGAGGTACACAGTTCGACCAGCGTAAGCTCTTTTTTTGCAAAATAATCCACAACGTGTTCTCTGGCGCCATTTTCCATATTATTGGAATCAGACCAGCCAAAGAAGAATTTTTTTTCATTTATTTTCAGGCAAAGCATCCCCAGTCCACCAGGTCCAAGATCTAGTGAGCTCAAATTCAGATTGTTCGAGTTTGCATAGCCAAACTCTAGTGTGTGAGATTCCTTGGTAACTAACGATTCCAGCGTTGCTTTTGCTGCTTTTATCATGTCTGATGAGTCTTCTTGGCCTATTTCCAAGCCCATGGCATTGTGGCAATCAATTACTAGAATTCTCTCAAAATGCCTGTTATTGGCCAATTGTTCAATTTCATTTTTGATGTAACTAGGTACATCCTCCATACCATGTGGAGATAACGACAAGAACAAAACTGCCGTTTTATCAAATAACATACCAGTGACACGTGCCTTGTTGATTGTAACAACTACAGGTTCAGTACACATTGTTCCTTTTTTTAGTACAATATTTGTGGAAAATGTTCCAAGATAATCATTTACTGCGGTTTGAGAGGGCAGATTCAGTGCATGATCAGAAACACTGTGCATTATCATTGCTGACGAGTTGAGAGTCTTGTAAAGTCGATAGGTAATGTTACTGCCGCCAATTGGATGATATGGTCCAGGGTGAACTTCAGGCAATACCATTCTAAAATCATTATTGTTTGATTGGAATCGGATTTGTGATGTCAGTACGTTTGATGAGTGCGATCTTGCCTCAATGATAGATTCTACTTCTTCATAGTTGTCTTTTCCACGTGATGCCAGATACGCCTGAATTAACTGATGTGTGCTTTTGATTCCGGGACGGCCAGCTCTGTCTGTCAAATATGACCATATTGAAGATATTCCCAAAAATGTTGCAGCAAGTGCAAGAAGTACAGGCTCAGTCAATGACTGGAGCCATTGGTCTTGCGGTACTAGAACTAGAAACATGGCCATAGGTTGGATAAAGCATATTGCCCATGCTTTTCTCATCGATAATCCAAGTGTGGTAGTTAGAAGCCCCAACCTAAAGCTGGTAAAAATTATCATTCCCTCTGTAACATACATGAAAGAAAGTTCTGGTTTTGCCAAAACAACATTTGCTGCAATACCCATCAACGAGATTGCAAGCCACGACATGTTACCAAATAAAGACATGTGTAATGCCTTGGAGTATTCTTTATTTCGAATCAGTCCGGCGTCGATTTTTTGTGTCACCAGCAATACTCCAATCATGAGTGGTATTCGAAACACCAGTTCGTCTTGTCGGTGAAGATACGCATCGAGAATGAAATACGCATTGATAACAGAGATGATCACAGAGAATATCAGCGAGTGATATTTTGAAGACGGAGTAAGTAGTGTTAGAGAATAACGTTTGTGGATTTTCGATACATCATCATATGACTCGGTCATTTTGTTCTATTTTATTAGAAATATGTCCAACAGCCAAGAAACCACGATTAGTCCTGTAGGTATTGCAACTACAATTCTTGGATCTAGCTTGTATCCTTTTGTTTCATCTTCAAAGAAACGCAGTAATCCTGCAGATGATGCTGGTAATGGTGCGCCTTTCTTTTTACCGCTGCTGCTCATTTAATGATGAGCTAAAATTTGAAGATAAAAACTTTATTATTTCTTTAATTTTTGGAGTGTCTCCAGAATCCCATTTATGGACTGCAGTATTTGTTGCTGCTTTTCATGGCTTGTTTCGTTCTCCAATTCCTTGCCAAGGTCTTCGAGTTTTTTATTCAACGATTCCAAAATCGGACTTGTTTGTTTAACCTCGGCAGATTCGGTAACAGTTTTTGCAGGATCTGGTTGTCGCCCGCAGCTGATGCATAAGGCATTGCCATCTTTCATCACTCGTACTCCCTTACAATAAGGGCAAGGTTCTGCCATCAGTGTTGCTCCCTTTAGCAACATTTCGGCAGCTTTTTTTCGCAGGTCATCTGTCATGTAATTTCATTATCGAGTCCTTTGTAAAAAAACTTACAAAATTTACCCAACAAGGCTTAATAGTCGGCTCAGGAGATGTTCATTAGTAAAATAATGGCAGTAATTTGCAACACATGTGGACTACCTGAAGATTTGTGTGCTTGCGGGGATCTCAATAAAGAATCTACCAAAATTGTTATCAGACTAGAAGAACGCAGATTCAAGAAAAAAGGAACTATGATTGAAGGACTCGATTCAAAATTAAACGACCTTAATGGAACATTAAGTGAGTTGAAAAGAAAATACGCTTGTGGTGGAACTACCAAGGACAACTATATTTTCCTACAGGGAGACCATCGCGATACTATGAAAGAAACCCTAGTAAGACTAGGATTTTCTGAATCCAGTATCGAAGTACATTAGATTGAGTACCTATAGAATATTTCAGGCAATAGTAATTCCACATACAGCACTCATATCAGTAATCTTTGGATTGATGATCCTGTCATTTCCTATCGGAGCATACTTGTTTTTCAACTCCCAAATGGGCAAAAGTATCGATTATGCACTACCAATAACAGAACTTGGATTTGTAAAACGACTCAACGTTGATTGGTTAGCACAGATTGGAATTGGGGATATTTTCATAGTAGTATGGGTGACATTTCTGATTTTGTTTGTTATTGGTAGTATGGGACCAAAGAAAAGCTTCCTGAAGGCACTATCCCCCATAATGGTTGGCTCATACGAGTCACTTGCTGGCAACTATATTGTTCAATCCATCAAGTGGTTTTCAATTATCATTGTATTATCTGCCGCAATAGATATCGTACAACAAAATATCGGCATCAAAATCACAGCACCCACATTTGAAAATGATCTCACAGGTTTTCTGGGTTTGTCCATATCACCACTAATTGAGGAGATTGGCTTTAGAGTGATATTGATTGGTGTTCCGTTATTTTTCCTATATTCCAAAAAATTCTCAATGGGGCTTTTTTTCAAATCCTTGTGGAATCCTTCAGACAATATTCCAAACATCAATCAAAAAAAGGCACTCATTTTGATAATTCTGGTAGGGATTTTCTTCGGTGTTGCACACATCCTAGGAGAGCAGTGGAGTAGTGGAAAGGCAACACAGGCCGCCATGGCTGGAATCATTATTGGTTGGGTATACTACAGATACGGTTTTGTTGCAGGAGTGTTGATTCATTGGGCTACTAACTATATGATTTACTCTTATGCTTACTTGGTATCCACGATAAATGAAATTGGCATTACAGAGTCTTTTTCGCATTCTCTGATAGGGACTATAGAAATCATACTGGTGTTAGCTGGAATATCAGGATTGGCTCTGACTATGTTGGAGATAAAAATTTCCAAAGATGTAAAAAATTCCTTGTCCTAAATAGAAAAATAATTAAAGTAAAAGTTTAGGATGGTTTCCAGTCTTTTGGCATAGAGCCACGATTAGAGCTTGGTTTAGGCTCTTCCTTTGGTGCTGTATATCCTGCTGGGAGTGAACCTCTTGTATTTTGATCATAGACACTGGTATGTTGTTTGTGACTAGCATCGTCAGAAACTAGTTCTGCTTCTCCTCTGTTGGTCTTGTATCCACCAGATGCTTCACTGGTATCTACTCCTCTCAAGTATTTTGGATCAATACCTGTTTGAACATATTCTGATTCACGTTTTGCCTTTTTGTTACTCCAGAAAAAGAATCCCCCTGCACCCGCTGCTGCCATTCCTGCCATTCCATAGATTATGAAAATAGGAAATGATCCACTAGATGTTTGTGCTCCAGTAGATGGTGCTTTAGGCAATAACCCTACAACTTCAACACCGTTAACTTTGTCAGGAGATGCATAACCTGCAAGGAAAATGTTTCCTGAATCTCCAGATTCCACACTTTTAACATTGTAAGTTTTATCGCTGGTCAGAGTAGCCTCAAATTCTTTTTCTTTGATTTGTCCTTCACGGAAGCTGCTCTCACCCATTGTAAATGATGATACTACGACTTTGGCTCCAGAGTAACCAAACTTGCTGGTCTCTGCAACAATTCCAGTTGGGTCTGCCAAGAAGTGCCAACTACCAATCGGCAATCTACCAATTCCAGATGCGTCGATTAAGGGCATCGTCATAACGTCTTTTGCTTTATCAGTAATTTGAGAACCTACTGATGGAAAGTTTTTCTCATAAAATGATATTGGGAGGTTGATTTCTACATCGCCATACTCTTGGGTAGTCAGGGTAATAGGACCGTCAACTTTGAGTCCTCTCCACAAGACATCAAAAAGAGCAGGAGATACTGGTGGACCTTCAGAATAAGGCTTCACAAGATAACCATCTAAGGTTGGTGTGAGAATTATCCTATAATCAACAGAGGCGTTATCACCCCTTCCAGTAATGGAAGCATGGTATTCGACTTTGAGATCCTTTACGGATGCAGTGCTTTGCATTGAATGAAGATTATCGTTAATTTTTTGTATTAAATCAGAAACGCCTGGAGTACTAGAATCAGCAGTAAATTCCATAGTTAGATCTTTGCCTCTTAATGCATCTGCGATTGAACCACCTTGTTTGTAATCAATAAATGCCGTTCTTTGGAATTTGAATTTTGGAAAATCAGCAGTGTCTGGAGTTTTTGCATCCCAGTTCAATTGGGCAGCAAATGCAGGAGAAACCATTCCAACGACAATAACTGACATGACAAATAATACTAATACAGAATCCCCACGCACGTTTGGACGACCATCGCCAGAGTAATAAATCTTGTCTTGAATTATATAGATCGTTCAGAGATCTGGGTTTTTTATGATTTTGAATTTTTATTTTTGTAGAGTTTTGAAAATTATGAAAAAGTAATATTGATCTGAGAGAGCAGTAAAAGGGTTTTATGATAACAATTTTGGCTGGCGGTACAGGTTCGGTTAAATTTGTCAGGGGACTCATCTCGCAGACCCGAGACGTAAACGTCGTTTGTAATGTTGGCGATAACTATTGGCTGTATGGACTCTATGTTTGCCCAGACATTGACACCATAATTTACGGTTTGGCAGATATTTTAGATTATGAAAAAGGCTGGGGCATCCGAAAGGATACGTTTGGTTTTCTAAGACAGATGGAGATTTTTGGCGAAGAGACATGGTTTAGAATTGGCGACAGGGATGCAGCAACCCATTTGATCAGAACTAACATGTTAAAGAACGGCAAAAATTTGGGTGACATTACAAAATGGATGTGTCAAAAGTTTGCAGTAGAGGCAAAGATAATGCCAGTAACTGACAATACTATCGAGACGAGAATCACTACCAACAAGGGTGAAATGCATTTACAGGAATTTTGGGTCAAATACAAGGGTAAGGACAAAGTTGAAGGGATTCAATACATTGGTGCAGACAAAGCAAGACCAAACCCAGAGGCAGTGAATGCAATTCATGATTCTGAGATGATAATCATTGCCCCAGGAAATCCATTGACAAGTATCGGACCAATGCTGCAAATTAAAGGAATTAGAAAGGAGCTCTCAAAGAATAGAAGAAAAGTCGTAGCAGTTAGTCCATTAATTGGTAACAAAGCATTCTCAGGACCCGCAGTAGAATACATGACGGCGGCCGGAATAGAGGTATCTCCATATGGTGTTGCTCAAATGTATTCAGATGTTTGCGGAAACATTGTAATTGATTCTAAAGACAGACTAATCACAAAAAGAATTCAAAATCTAGACATGAAAGTATTCGATACCAGTATCAAAATGACAAACAAAGCAACAGAAGATGCACTGGCATCATTTGTTCTAAAGAATGTAAGATAGTTTGCAAATAGCAGCAATAATACCAGTAAAAACATTTTCAAAAGCAAAAAGTCGTCTGGGTCTACATAGTGAAAAAACCGAACAGTTGTGCAAAATCATGTTCGAAGAGGTATTATCTGCGATTTCAAGTTCTCAGGTCAACAAGACAGTCATAATTTCACGAGACGAGTCGGCATTTGAGATTGCAAAAAAATACAACACGGTTCATATTTTTGAAGAAAAAGAGAATGGTGTTAATGCTGCAGTTTCTATGGCAGAAAAATATCTACTTGAAAACAATTTTGATGCATCGATAGTTTTCCCGCAAGACATCCCAATGATTAGACCCCAAGATATTGATGAGTTGATAAGATTTCAGAAAACTCCGCAGTTAATAGTAGTACCCTCAAGAAAGTTCGATGGAACCAATGCCCTGCTTAGAAGTCCAGTAAACGTAATGGAGACGCACTATGACGAAGATAGTTACAAAATTCACCTAACTACGGCCAAGTCACGCAACATCCCCACCACATTTGCACTAATCAGTAGAATAATGTGGGATGTTGACGACCAGTCCGACCTAGAATTTATCATGAGTAATATTGAAAAGCCATTACTTGTCGATAAGCTCAGAAAAATACTAGAATAAACATGATACCCACATTAGGCATATTTTTAGCAGTGACGTTGCAGGCAAGCACCTTTCTAGTTCCAGGAGGAACAATCACATTTTACATCAATGATGACGACCTTAACACATCTCCGAGGGGAATTGATGAAATTTCAACAGCAGGACTGCTAGACTTTAAGCTTGCAGGAACTACCATTCCTGGCCCTAGTACGATTACTGAAACAGGTTTAGACACTGGAATTTTTACAGGCACAGTTTCAATTCCTGTTACAATAAACGGCAGAGCAGTAACTCAAGATGACGTGCTAACTATCACATATCATGATCAGTCAGACCCATCAGGCAATCCTAAAACATTTACCAAATCAGTCACTGCAAAAAAAGTTTCAGCTTCTTTTGGAACGACATCAAAAAATATCAGAATTGGTCAAGACTTCCAACTAAGGATTTACGAGCCAGGTTTTAACTTGGATTCAAAATATGCAGATAACATTCCACTGAGTCTTGTGGAGTTCAAGGGCACGGACGGCATCAGAACGACCATAGACAATTCAGCATTTGAGGCAAATACGAAATCACTTAGGGAGACAGGTCCCAATACCAATCATTTCGTTGTGACATTAAAGATGCCTAAAGAAATAGATGGAAAGAGAACAAAGATAGGCTCTATTGTCCAGTTCACTTTCACAGATACTGCGTCATCCACTGGAACCACTCAAAAGATCAAAAGCTATGTCAGATTAGGTTTGAGATAAAACCGAATTTGCGTGCTGGCCGTAACCCTCCTTCTGTTTGTAAACGACATTTCGCTTTGCAGCCTACCTGAATCACAGGTGCAGATCCCGATTCTGTTTGGCTTTTCTCTGTATGGGACAGATTTTTCATTCCTCACACTGGAAATCTCAGGGGTTACCATCAAAGTGCTCCAGTAGGGATTCTTTCTGTTCTGTGGCCAGCCATCTCTAGCTCTGCGTCACCGCAACACACATCTGCATTGAGGGAGGAGTTTCCTCTGCTTTCGCAGTAATCGTCCACCAGCTCGCATATTTTACAGTGAGAGTCCAATATTTACACTATTTGAGTTTAGAATCAAAGTATTCTTCATCGTAGCCTTCACGTTTACGTTTTTCCTTGAAAGAATAAACAAAGTGAGCAACATCGACATAGATTTTGTAAAGATGACGATTTTCTCTCAATCGTGATGAAATAATTCGCCAAAACCTTCGAGTATGGAATTCAGAGAACTGGTGATCACGAATTACAAAAACAGATTTTTTTGTTTTGTCAACCACCTCCAAAGTCTTTGGAGAGAATGCAGAGTCAGCTTGATTTCCAGCGCCCAGAAATATTATCTCGTTTTGCATTTTTGCAAAACTATCGAGTAAAGTGGGCGCCACATTTTTCGTTTTGGGGTACACTTTTTCAAATTGGATCTTTTTGATATCCAGATCAAACATGACATCGTTTATTCTATTCATGATGTCAATCTCGGTTTCAGGTTTTTCCACAACTCCACGAACTATTCTAATTCTGCTAGAGTGAGTTTTGGATATTGCATGTGCAATACGCAAACCAAGATCAGAGTGTCTCCCCTTGTCATAGGATACAACTAGATTATCCAATTCACGGTCAAAGTCTTTGCTCAATCTCATCCCAACAAAATCACATGTAGATAATTGCAAAAGCTTCCTGTTGTTTCTTAAAAATCCAAAGTCGATTATTACCAAATTGATTCCCTGTTCTTCTACAGTGGACAGAATTGCATCAGTTTCATCATGGGAAATTCTAACCATGTATCTGTGCCTAATAGAGTTCGGAATTCGTTGTTTCAAGTCGTTAAATTCCTCAATTTCAGATTCTGCAACCTTGTTAGTTGCATCAAGTGGAAGATGGACGGGGATTTTGACTACTCCTAGGAATGAAATCTCGCCTCCCTTTTCCTGAGATATAGCGCTGGCTATTTTGTAATATTCGAGGACATGTTTTGGATGATAGATTATCAAAACACGGTATTCCTTGCGTTCATTGGTTCCCTGATTATACACTAATGGTGCATAGTGTTCAATTTCTTTTTTTGAAGTGTATGATTTGTAAATAATGAACCCAGAGACAATCCAGATTATTGCAATAATCCATGACAGAGGTTCTTTGAAAAGCAAATACACAGACAAACCGACTGCCGATAGAATTCCCAAGGTCGGAATGATTGGGAAGAACGGGGTCTTGAAAGAGTAATCTAGTTTTTTTCCATACAGTCTTCTAATAGTGATTGCGGCATAGTTGACTTGTGCAAACAGGAACAAGAACATTACACTGGCAGCAAATGCAATCGATGTCAAATCAAATGACAGTGCCATCACTAGCATGATTATTCCAGATACTGTTGTGGAGATTGCCGGAGTCTTGTATTTAGGATGAATTTTGCCAAAAAAATGTGGTAAATTATAGTGAGTTCCCATTGCATATGAGACCCTGCTTGAAGAGTATGTTGTTGCATTTAGTGCAGCTAGTGTAGATATGAAGCCGCCTGCCAGAACAATCATCGCTCCAAATGGCATAAAGTTTTTTGCAGCTTCTATTATTCCGATTTCTCCAAAGCTTCCAATAAATTTCCAAGACGGTTGGCCAACTTTCTCAGATGAGAGTCCACCTATGAAAACAAATGTAAACAAAATGTAAATTGCAATTACTACAACAAGAGAAATGAATATTGCTCTAGGGATGTTCTTTTTTGGATTTTTTAGTTCATTGCCTGTCTGGGCTATTACCTCATAGCCTTCAAACGCAATAAAGGTCAGACCCATTGCAACTACAAGGCCAGATATTCCATTAGGAAAAAAGTTTTGAAAATTCTTTGGCCAGTTAGGATTGGTAAAGGCCATGGCAAATAGGGCAGCCACTATCAAAACACCAATTATGGTTATCTGGGTTATTGTGATGACATTACCTACCTTGCTTGTTTGAGCAGTTCCACGGATATTTACAAAGGAAAAGACGACTATTGCAAGTGCGGCTAGTCCTTTTTCCAAAATTAATGAGGAGTGGATTATTCCAGCAGAATCCAAAAGGTGTGTAAAGAACGAGGCAAAGGCTACAGCGTAAAGGCTGCCAGCTATAGTATGTGCAAACCAAGACATCCACCCACTCAAAAACGCGTTTGGTCTTGGCATTCCCTCGCGAACCCACCTGTAGCCACCGC
>DAMC01000092.1:3758-4702 GCA_002499525.1 Nitrosopumilales archaeon UBA218 | reverse complement strand
GTTACTGATTAGAATACCTGCAAAAATTGCACCCATTCCCATCCACAAAAATGGCAGAGCACCTGCAATGAATTGACCTAGGGTCACTCTGTCAGCAAAGATATCAGGTACACCGTTTCCCAACACTTGAGGATCTAAAATGTTTGTATGAATTGCGGAAAACCCAGACAATATGGATGCAAGTGCAATTATGACTCCGGTCACTACTGTGAACATTCTAACCAAGCCGGCAGGTGTTGGTTTTGACCAATTGGCCCAAGCTCTATCTACATCAAATGCGCGAATCAAAAATGCTCCGCCAACTATTATAATTAAAACTGCAAAAATTTCTTGGGTGTGACCTGTAATGGTGCCTATCCCTCCAATTAAAAGTAAAATTCCAGGTAAACCTAAAAAGAACTTGGAGTATTTGGAATCGTAAACTATCATTTTCAAATATTTTCCAAATACTGCATAGGAGTACTCGACACTCCTGCTGACTTTCATGACGCATCTTTGAACTGAAACAATTGGTACAACATTTTGAATAATTGGAATTACACTTTCATCATCTTCGCCATCTGAGACAATTACTGCTCCGTTTGCAGCAAAGCTTGAAAGCGCAGATTTTACCTCACGTACAATCTTCTCATCGGCTTGAACTCCTCTATCACTAACACCTGCTACCACAATTATCTCTGTCTGATAGCCCTTACTGATTAGATCCTCATATGTTTTAATTGCATAAAAAATTGAATTCGAATCTGCATCTTCAGGGTCCTGCAGTGCTAATTTTTGCGCTGCCTCTATGCAAGAATTTCTTCCAACTACGGGTGTGAGAACTCCAGCTTTATCGCCAACATCATTGTCTCTATCGACACAAATTACTAGTAACCTACTTGTCAGTGGTGTGTCTAGTTTCTTTTCTATGGTGGATTCCTTAAGTGACAATACCACTAATCATG
>DAMC01000092.1:0-3407 GCA_002499525.1 Nitrosopumilales archaeon UBA218 | reverse complement strand
GGATGCCTCTAAAGACTCCTTAACTAGAGTCAGATATTCCTGTAACCCTGCCTTTTCTTTTGATATGTCCGCAGATGGGCTTTCCTTTAATTTTTGAGCAATAACTGTGGTTTCCCGTAGATATGTATTGTATGCCTTTAATGACTCCCCAAATGATTCGTAACTGGATTTCCAATTTGAAGGAACATCAGGTGATGTGATGCTAATTATCATGGAACGTATTTGAGAGGAAGAAACATCTGCTATTCCCAAGTAATTGTCTGGAGTAATCTGACCAGAAATTAATTTATCAAATTCAACAAAATCTGATTCTGAAATTGTCTTTTGCTGATCAATTAAAGCATCAAGCTGGTCTTTGGGATTTGATATTGTAACAACTGATTGATTATTCTGCGGAATTAGCCAAATTGTAAAACTTCCGGCGGTAATTGCTGCCAACACAATCCCAGTAATTATGAAACCTTTTTTTGATTGCATTTGATTAAAAATCTCTGATCTATAATATATTTGAAATCAAGTTTTTAATGATTTTTGTCGAAATCAATCATCATAGGATCAGTTTAGTGACAAAAACTGCAATTTATCATAAAAAATGTCGAAATTCGCAATTTGGATAATACTAAAAATGTAGACTAGTCCATCGTATAGTAAAATAATTTTCACCGATTCTTGATAAATAGACGCACATCAAGGGAATTTCATGGCTCAAGCTTACTGTGTAAAATGCAGAGCAAAAAGGGAAATTAAAGATCCTAAACCAACAAAGCTAAAGAATGGTCGTCCAGCTGTTAAAGGCGTATGTCCAAAATGTGGAACAAACGTCTTTCGAATCGGCGCTGCTTAAGCTAAACCACTCTTTCTTTTTGACTAAGCTCATATAGGCAATACTGCATTTGTTTGATGTTGACAAAAACTGATTATGATAAGCTACTAAAAAGAATCCAGGACAAGATTTCTGAAAAGCAAACCGGTACTGGAGAGAGATTTGAATTACCTTCCCCAGATGTTATGTGGGAGGGGCAAAAGACAATTCTAAGAAACTTTATGGATTTTTCCAAAAAACTCCGTCGAGACCCTGAGAAGGTTTTACAATATTTATCTAAAGAATTTGCTACTCCTGCAGAGAGAAGTGGTGATAAGGCCATGTTCGTGGGAAGGAGGGAACCACATGATTTTGTCCACCTGCTCAATATTTATGTCAAAGATTATCTTGAATGCCCAACATGCAAAAGCCCAGATACCAAAATTGATAGAGAAAATAGAATTACATTTTTGATTTGTGAAGCATGTGGTGCAAAATCCTCACTTAAAGGTAAATACGCATAATGCGATTCTTTGTAAAAACTTCTGCTTATCAAAACAGCAACATGTTAAACATGTGTGATGAAGAATTGCTTGGCAGAACTATCAAAAATGAAAAGGTCCAAATCAATATCAGTAAGAGCTATTATGGCCAAAGACTAGTAGATAAGACAGAAGCGCAACAACTCATGCAGAATAGTTCTATTCTGAATTTAGTTGGCAAAGAAACAATACAAATGTCTGTTGATCTAAAAATTGGCTCGCAACAAGGTGTCAAGACAATCGATGATGTTCCGTTTCTGATTGTTTTCAAAATGTAATACACACAGTTATATACAAAAATTCAAACTTCATAACATTGGGAAAGCGTAAAGTTCTAAATGAAAGTGAGCTCAAAGATATTCAGCTACCACAACAGGGTGAGCTATTGGGCAGAGTTATCAAACTTTTGGGTAGTGATCAAGTTTTAGTAAAGTGCACTGACGAAAAAGTAAGACGTGGGAGAATTCGAGGAACTCTAAAACGCAGAATTTGGATTAGAGACAACGATGTTGTAATTATTGCACCATGGGATTTCAAGCAGGATGATCGCGGTGATATCACTTGGAGATTCACTTTATCACAAGTGGATTGGCTCAAAAACAACGGCCATTTGCCAAAAGACTTTTGAAAATTTAATGGAAAAATTTGTCAACCGATGATGATTTTTCTGGTTTAGAAAACATCCAAGATTACGATTCTCAATTTTCAAAAATATTTCCAAAACAAAAACGACGAAAACCTCAGGATGGTTTCAAAAACGATAAGGTAGTCAACCAAGTACTAGACAAAAGTACGATGCTTACTATGTATCAGATGATTAATTCCAAAATAATTGCTTATGTCAACGGTATAGTCAAGGCAGGCAAAGAATCTGCTCTGTTTTGGGCGGTTGACCCTCAAGGTAAAGATGTGGCACTCAAGGTTTTCCTAACATCAACCTCTAACTTCAAAAAACGCGCACCATACATACTGGGTGATCCGCGTTTTACGCACCTCAAGAAAGGAACTAGAAACATGGTTTATCTTTGGGCTCAAAAAGAATTCAAAAACCTCAAACAATGTACTAGACATGGACTCCCAGTAGTCAAACCAATTTATGTATCAAAAAATGTGCTTGCTCTAGAATTTGTTGGAAAAGAAGGAGTTCCGGCTACAACCCTGCATGAAACCGATGTCGATGAAAACGACTACAACCAAATTATCGGTATTATACGTGATTTATACAAAAAAGCTAAACTCGTTCATGGGGATCTTTCGGAATACAATGTATTCAAGACTCAAAGTGGTTTGGTAGTATTTGATTTTGGTTCTGCAGTTGATACAATGCACCCTAATGCTCAAAACTTTCTTGAAAGAGACATTAAAAATATGTCGTACTTTTTTGCAAAAAGAGGACTAACTGTCGAAAACCCAGTAGACGTCCTAGCGAAAATACAATCATGAGCTTTGATAAAATAGTAAGAATACCAGTAGACCGAGTAGGTGCTCTGATTGGAAAATCTGGCAAAGTTAAAACACAAATTGAAAAAACATGCTTTGTCAAACTTGAAATTGATAGTGAATCTGGCGAAGTCGAAATAATCACAGATGGTGATGTGTCGAAGATCCAGCCTTTCAAAGCTGTAGAAATGGTGACTGCTATAGGCAGGGGGTTTTCACCAGAAAATGCAATGAAACTTGCAAAAGAAGATTATGTTTTACATGTTGTCGATCTCAGGGACTTTGCCGGAAAGTCAACTCACCAAATTGAAAGGATAAAAGGAAGAATAATTGGAGAGGGAGGTAGGGCGAGAACAAACATGGAAAATCTTACTAATACTAGTATCAGCGTTTATGGAAAAACAGTTTCGATTATTGGTGAGCCCATACAGATTAAGCTTGCCGTTTCTGCTATCACGTCGATTTCTTCTGGCAGTAAACATGGTTCTGTTTATGGAAGACTGGAAGCTAATAAGCGAAAACAAAAACTAGACAGAATGCAACTTTGGGAAAATAAAGATGTCTACTAAGGAAACTTTTAGCCAAATCTCACCCAGTGAGTTTTTTTATCGAAACCGTGACCT
>DAMC01000003.1:11371-14914 GCA_002499525.1 Nitrosopumilales archaeon UBA218 | reverse complement strand
CAACTTGTTCCAGATATTTTTTTTCAGAATCTGACAAGAATTTCAGTACAGCGTCAGAACCCTTTGTGGCAAGTGAGGCTGAACGTGTTCGCGTTTCTGCAAAAACCAATGATTGCCCTCCTTTTTTTATTGTATCAAGGCAAAGATCAATTGATGGTCCCCTTATACTGGACTCTATCTCGTCAGAATCCCCATTGTTCCATTGTATGGTTCCTCCATCAAAAATTCCTTCAGTGAGTGGTACTGGTCTCCAATCGCTAGATACAAGTTGGCATCCAAGCCATTCTGCAATTTCATCAGAATTCGTAATTGTCGCAGAGAGTCCCACGATCTGGGGTTTTGTCTCCAGTTCCTTTAGTTTTGTTAGAACAATCTCAAGTGTTGGGCCTCTGTCCTTATCTCCAATCAAATGAACTTCATCTGCAATAACTAGTCCGATTTTGTCTACCCATTCTGCACCGTGTCTGATTATCGAATCCATCTTTTCATTTGTCAGAACTATAATGTCAGCGTTTTCTGATTCCTTGTCAACAGAGTCAAAATCTCCAGTTGAAATTGCAGTTTTTATTTTACGATCAAAATCTATTTTTTCTAATTTTTTAAATTCGTTAAACTTTTCTGATGCCAGTGCTCGCAGAGGCGTAAGATAGACAATTTTACCATCATGTATGCTCAAAAACTTGATCATTGCCAACATCGCAATCAGTGTTTTTCCGCTTGCGGTTGGTGCCGAAACTAGGATGTTTTTGCCATCCAATAGTCCTGCTTTTACTGAATCTGCTTGTGGTGGGTAAAGCTTTGTAATTTTTTGCTCAGCAAGTAACGCTTGCGCAGTATCTGGCAGTCCAAGTTCTGCTATAATCATACACGATTATAGTGGCCAGGTTTGGATTCATAAATTGATGCCTCGCGCAGCATTCTTCTAATAAAGTTCCGTCCCTCTTCTTCTGTAAATTTGCCGGTTTTGATAAGCTCCTTGACAAAAAGTTTTTCCTCGACAGGAGTCTTGCTATCACCCTCTAGTGATTTTAGAACATCCATGAATAGTTGTAGTTTTGATACCTCACTGTGTGGTCTTCCTTGCAGTACACCAAGGTCCACCTTACCAGTATTGACATCGACGCCGGCATCTTCTAGCATGCTTTGAATTAGAAATATCGCCCTTTCAGCATCCTCAGCTTCGACTTGGTCTTTCATGAGCAATCTAGCCCTGGCAGTTGCCAGTCTAATTAGTCCACCTAGCTGTCTTGGTGTCACAGTAATCATTTCCTCTGATTCGACATTTCTCATCTTTAGATAGTAGTCAAGAATTTTTTCCTCTGCTTCGGGAGTAAGTAACGGATCAGATTTTTTGCAATATGCCAGATATTTAGTGAAAATATCTGGGTCAATTAGTGATCTAGTATCGGTTGCAGATTTTTTGTGTAGTCCAATAATGTGTTGGGCAATGTTGCGGTCTTTTTCTTTAGATGGGATATCGCGGACAACAAAGATTAGATCAAATCTAGTCAATAGTGGGATTGGCAATGCAACATTTTCTGTAATATTTTTGAACGGATCATATTTTCCATACATTGGGTTTGCTGCAGCCAAGATAGATGTACGCGCATTTAGTGTAGCCACGATTCCTCCTTTTGCAATGCTAGCAGATTGTTGTTCCATGACCTCGTGTAGTGCACTACGGTCTTCTGGCTTCATTTTATCAAATTCATCAATACACACTAGACCTTGGTCACCCAACACAACTGCGCCTGCCTCCAACATCATTATGCCAGTCTTGTCTCTGACTACGGCAGCAGTCAATCCAGCCGCAGTAGAACCTCTGCCTGATGTGTATAATCCTCTAGGAGCAAGTCTTGCACAGAATTTTAACATTTCAGATTTTGCAGTACCTGGATCACCGACTAGGAATACGTTAATGTCGCCTCTGATCTTTGTGCCATCACCCATCACCCTTTGAGTCGAGCCAACCATCAACAACAATATGGATTCTTTGATTATTGCATGGCCCTGAATGTGTGGTGCAAACGAGCTAACAAGTCTTTCATAGATATCAGAATTTTGGGCCAATGACCTGATGATTCTTTCCTCCTCTGGAGAAATTTCTTCTCTCTCTGAACGTCGAGAGTTTTTGCCACCTCTTCCTCCCAAGAATTCAATATTGTTTCCCTCAATTCGCAGTCGGTGTAATCCACTATTGACGCGAGTTCCGGTGATTTGTTCTTGTTCTATTCTGACAATACCAGTTAGAATAATTCTGTCGCCTGGACGTGCATAATCAACAAGATCCTGCTTTATTGTGACATCGATATAGTGAGGTAGCTGCCCTGGAGGAAGGTCCTCTGGAAGCTCTTGTAATCTAACAATTTGAAAGTCAATGAATTTACTATTTTCTGGATCAATTCTGAGATCACGGTGTGCACATTTTTCTGATGTACACTTGCTTGGAGTGTAAATGTTGAGTCCCCTCTCTAATGGAACCTCTGTAATGTGTCCTTCAGGGCATTTGTATACTACGTTTCTTGCAAGTGGTTTTACCTCTGAAGCTCTTACCACCATTCCAGAGACACTAGTCATTTTTCCAATTACTTCAGCATTGATCTGTCTGAGACTACGCTGTATCGGATAGTTAGCAATTCTTACTCTAATATCATCGGAGAATTTGGTAGCATATTCTGGAAATCTTTCTTCAAGAATATTTTTGATTGCGCGGGAAAAAGCATAGATGATTTCATCTGGTTCTAAATTAAATTTAATTTCAATATCCTTGTATGAAACAATGTCATTGTAATCCACTACAATGAATTTTACCTGTTTTGCCATCATTTGGTCGATTTCTTCTACGTAAACAAACGTGCCAGATTTGTCCTTGAATGAAGAGAGAAAATGCTGTACCTGATCAATGGTTGCACTACGAGATTGTGTTTCCAGGGTCATTGCTTTTCGCCAAAGATTTGTTTCATGAATTCTGCACTGTTAGTATGAATGGTGTTATACAATGAACGTTCCTCAATGGATAGTTTTTTTGCAAGATCCGCGGTGAGTTCCATTGAATTTGCTCTAGGAATTAGCTTGCCAAGTCTTTTCCTAATCAAAGTATACAACAATGATTCAAGTCTATCGCGTTCTTTTTCTGATTGTCTTGCCATGTAACCATTAACCTTGATGTAAAAATCCGGTTCTAGGTGGGACAATTCATCGCCAACAAAGTTTTCTTTGGATATAGATTGGGTAAGCTCTATTCCCATATCTGATTCCTGAATTTCTGCGTGTGATTCCGATTCAAGGGTTTGAGCAATCCATCGAGGCATGTTTATGACCTCGCCCTGCTTACCAGAAATCACTACATTAGATACGTTGATTTTAAAATCATGATTAATTACGGTCTTGACATCTTCGATTTGATATCCAATAGAGTATACTTGCAATAGCTCGTTTATTTTCAATGGTTATCAAACTTGATTCAAGGATTTAATGGATACGATCGATCAAATGTGTTTACAAATAGCTTTGATCAATTGATCCTCAGGCGTGATTTATTAA
>DAMC01000003.1:7431-10955 GCA_002499525.1 Nitrosopumilales archaeon UBA218 | reverse complement strand
GGTTCTGCGGGAGTGGGCAAGACCACACTAGCACTTTGTCTTTGCAGGCAGATACTTGGTGACGGATGGAAAGAATTCACTTTGGAGCTAAATGCATCAGATGAACGTGGAATCAATATGGTTCGAGAACGCGTCAAAAAATTCTCCAAGTTTGCAGGACTTGATACAAACATTCCATTCAAGATAATAATTTTGGACGAAGCCGACGAAATGACTTCTGATGCTCAAACGGCTTTGCGCCGAATCATAGAAGACGCGTCAAAATCATGCAGGTTCATAATGATTGCCAACAACATATCCAAGATAATAGATCCAATTCAAAGTAGATGTGCAGTATTCAAATTCACTGCCATTTCTGAAAAAGAGGTAATTACCCATCTAAAAGAGATTGCCAAAAAAGAAAAAGTCAAGGCAGATGAGGATGGTCTAAAAGCAATTTATGACTATACTGAAGGAGACCTTAGACATGCAATCAATCTGATGCAGGCTACAGCAAGTCTAGGAGGCATCAATGAGGAAAATGTCAAGGCGTCTGCAGGTCTGACAAAGACAAAAGATGTGGATGAAATTCTCAAGATGGCTATTGCAGGTAAAATTCATGATGCCAGAAATAAAATGATAGAGTTGATCAAAGTTTATGGCATGTCCGAATCTGACTTTTTAAAATACATCAATGAGGCAATGTACAGAACAAAACAACCCAATATTGTAGAAATTTCTGAAGTTATAGCAAAGTATGATTACAGAATTTTGTCCGGCGCAAACCCCGAGATCCAGCTTTCAGCTCTCCTTGCAGAGCTAAGCAAGTTTGGAAAATAAGCGCAGAGAGAGGGATTTGAACCCCCGAGTGCTTGCGCACACAGGCTCTCAAGGCCCGCGCCATACCGAGCTAGGCGACCTCTGCGAAAATCGATGATAATAACCTGTTAAAATTTGTTTTAGTAATTTTGTGGGAATATTTTCAAAATAAAAAGAAAAGAGTTGTTTTAATGGTGAGCGTGTGGATTTTCTGAACTACCCACTAATTTCACAAATGTGCCTGCTGCTTTTTCGTGAAATTCTTGGTATGGTTGGTTAATAGTGATTGCATGTGTCGGACAGATTTCTTGGCATGCAAGACAGTTTGTGCAATCATGTTCTCTGATTGGCATTGACTTGTCAGTGTAGTCTAGTCTTTCATCCTGTTCAGTTTTACCAGTTCCTGCAAATGTAGCATTGAGTACATCTTTTGCGGGAATATCTTGTTCTGTTCTGTACCACTGAAATGTTTGTACTGGACATACACTCATGCATGAACCTGCAGCAACACAAGAGTCCCAGTCTACTGCGACCATTGTGCCGTGAATTCCTAATGGAACTTGTTCTTCGCCACGGGCCTCGTATGCTGCTTTTACGTTTGCATCAGAAAATGCTTCACCATCGTTTTTTCCTGTTCCCCAAATGAAGTGAAAATGTTCACCGTCTCCGTGGCTTGTTCTTCCAACGGTTTGGAGTTTTGTTGGGAATTCGATGTCTATACCCATGTTAGAGTTTGTTTTGAAATCATATTTAAATTATTGTTGAATCGTCGATCAATTTCAAAAAATTAGGATATACTAATCGTGCAAATAATAAAAAGAAAATAATTTTCTTGTATTGGTTTTTTATTTGCTCAGAGACATTGCTGCTCTTTCGTGGTGCTCCAAATTGGATTGATCAACTTTGATAGCCAATGGAGGGCAAACTGAAACACATGCCATACACCAGATACAATCATGTTCTCTAATTGGATCTGCCTTGTCGGTTTTGTCTTTTCGTTCTTCTTTTACAGATTTTCCTGTACCTGCAAATGTCTTTCCAACTACATCTTTTGCCGGAATGTCCATTTCAGTTCTATACCATTGGAAAACTTGAACTGGACAAGCTTCAATGCATGCTCCATCTGCAACACAAGAGTCCCAGTCTACTGCGACCATTGTGCCACTGACACCTAATGGTACCTGAGTTTCTCCACGAGTTTTGTATGCTGAGATGACAGCTTCGTCATGGAAGCATTCCGCATCATTTCTTCCCGGACCCCACATTATGTGAAAATGTTGTCCATCTGCATTCATTATTTTGCCGATTGGTTTTAGTCCTTGAGGGAAATTTTCTGCTATAGGCATAGGCTAAATCTAAAGAGTTGTTATTTAAATCTAGGTAGGTCAAGCTGTAACATTTTGTAAATTATGAGATGGTTTGATTCGAGATGCACCTTTACGTTCATATCTTTTTGAATGTTACAGTTGTAGTTGGATATTTACAAGTATGATGTGTATCGGGGCCCTAATATCGGCATTTACACAAAGACTAATGACAAATTTGTTTTTGTACCAAATGGATTTGCAGATACAAAAGCAAAGACTCTTGCATCATACCTAAAGGCAGAGTATGTTTTTGCTTCGGTTGCAAATACTCGAGTTCTTGGTACGATGATGGTCATCAACAACAATGGAGTCCTTTTGCCTAGCTTGTGTTCACAGTGGGAAGTGGACTACTTCAAAAAGACCACCAAGCTAAATGTAGGTATTTTAGATACAAAGCACAATGCGTTAGGCAACCTGATTGCCGCTAATGATAAGGGTGGAGTCGTATCTCCCAAGATCCCAAGTGAGGCGGTGAAAATAATCATAGATACTCTTGGAATAGAGGTAATCCAGAAAAAAGTCGCAGGTTATCATCAGGCAGGAGTAATGGTTTCTGCAAACAATGTTGGAGGAATAATACATCCAGAAACCGACGAGGACGACATAAGGGCAATCTCTGATGTAATGAAAGTGAAACTAGAGCCAGCAACGATTAACGGAGGAATACCATACATTTCATCTGGAATTCTGGCAAATAACAATGCAGTTGTCGTTGGAAACCTGACAAATGGTCCAGAAATAATGATGCTTACCAGGGCATTTACTAACTAAACAAAGTTTTGGCGTTAGAGAACAACGATTCTATTTGGACGGCGGATTCTTTTCCTTCGGACATGTTTTTGATAATTACTTGACCAGAAGAATACTCCTTCGGGGCAACAATTACTACGAATTTGGAGTTAGATGCGTTTTCAATTTGTTTTTTAAAAGAGCGTCCAAGAAGATCAATTTCTATTATCAGTCCTTTTTCTCGGAGCTTTGATGCGATATTCATTGCGGGTTTTGCTAGTTCCTCATTGATGTACAAAACTGAGATTGATGTTTTATTTTCTGATGTTTGCAATCCTTGAGACTCCAGCGACAGTATGATTCTTTCAACGCCTCCTGCGACTCCTGTAGCCCCAAAGTCATCGCGTCCAAATGCTTTTGGTAAGCTGTCATATCTACCGCCTCCAACCAACGCCCCATAATCAGATGAGCTATCAAATGCCTCAAAAACTATGCCAGAATAATAATCCAGTCCACGTACTATACCAAAATTAATACGAATATTTTCAACTCCGCGATTTTTCAGAGAAGAAAACAATTCCTTTAGTTCCGACCATGCTTGAATTCCTGAAACATCAAAAACAGACTCTA
>DAMC01000003.1:711-7070 GCA_002499525.1 Nitrosopumilales archaeon UBA218 | reverse complement strand
ATGATTTCCTCCTTTTTCTTTTTCTGGATTTTGTCTATTGCACGAAAGATATCCCCAATTGTTTTGGGATCAGATGAGCCAAAAATTTTTTCTACAACAGATTCAACCAGGCGTCTATGTGAAATATCGATTACAATATTTTTGAGGTGAAGTTTTGAAAAGAATTTTGAAGTAAATTCTATTATTTCAGCGTCAGACTCTAGGCTGGGCTTGCCATAAATTTCGAGATCCCATTGGTGAAAATATCGATACCTTCCTTTTTGTGGCTCATCATATCTCCAAACACCTCCAAATGCGGAAATTTTTGCAGGCATTTTGAGAGATTTTTGTTCTACTACATATCGTGTTAGTCCAACTGTAAAATCAAATCTTAGCGCAATTTCTCTGTCACCTTTATCCTTGAAGAAATAAATCTCGTCACGTATGGCAGGTCCGCTTTTTGCCTCAATTACTGATACTAGTTCCAGTGGAGAAGGTGCCATAAAATTAAAACCAAATGATTGTGATGTCTCTAGAAATTTTTGACGTACAAATTCAATTTTTGATTGTTCGATGGTATCGAAATCTTTCATTCCTCTTGGCAGATTCAACTTGGAAAAACTTTCGTAGTAATGGATTTAGATGTTTTTGTTTGTCTTACTTTTAATAACAGAAAATTCTACGCGAACCGTTGAGTTACAAGAGTCTAGAGCATGCTACTGATGCGATTTTTGAAGTAAATGCGGCAAATTTAGAGGAGGCCTTTGTCGTTGCAGCAAAGTCTGTGATTGAGACAATTATTGATACAAAGACCGTAGATGAGAAAGAAGAAAAAACACTAACCGTATCAGGCATAGATTTGAGATATTTGTTGTATAATTGGCTAGAGGAGATAATAATTCTGACCATAACCGATGGTTTTGCAGTAAAAACGCTTGATGTAAAAATTGAAAAAAATTCAGATTACAAAATTTCTGCAAAATTAAGGGGCGAGAAAATCGATATCAAAAAGCATCACTTTAAAGTTGAGATAAAGGCGCCAACGTTTCACGATATGGAAATAAAACAAAATGGTGCAGTCTATATGCGTTATTTGCTTGACCTGTAGGAATTAATATTTCAAAAATTTTAATCATGATAATGGACGACCCAGAGCTGGAAAAAATAAAACAGAAAAAACTCGCAGAGATGCTTGCCCAGCAACAAGAATCTATTGCTCAGAGTCAGGTCCAGATTACAGACCTCAGTTCTTCAAATTTTGATTCCATCACATCTAAAGGACTAGTTCTCGTTGACTTTTGGGCCGAATGGTGCGGACCTTGTAAAATGATGCATCCAGTCTTTGAGCGAATGGCAAAAAAATACAGGCACATCAAATTCACAAGGGTGAATGTTGATCAAAATCAAGACATTTCAATGAAGTACGGTGTTCAAGCCATTCCCACTTTCATATTGTTCAAGGATGGAAAACAAGTGGAACGCATGACCGGTGCAGTTGGAGAGCCTGGAATTCAGATGATTGCCAAAAAATATCAGACATAACCGTATGATGGATCTTTTGCTCTTTGTAGAGCAATTATTTCATTAAATACTGTCTGCTGTTCAGGTGTCAGTTTATGCATGAATTTTTCAAGAATAGATTTTGCCTCGCGTGAGTTTGGCATTGTGTAAAATACATCCTCTTCTACAATTTGTCTACCTATAGTAACATCTTGGATAGAGCATGCGATTTCTTGTCCCTGTGTGGCAGTATCAATTGATTTTTTACCATCTTGGAGTTGGTGAATCTTGCCGATTTTTTTTCCCTCTTTAGTCATGATTGACATTTTTTGCTTTACAGTTCCTACATCCACTTTGATTCCAAATACGGCAGGGTTGCTGTTTCTAAAGATGTAGCCTTTGAGAAATGTAAATTTACAAATTGGCGGTAATTCTGCAAACACTGCGTTCTCCTCATTTGCCGTATCATCGTCTACCCACAACGTATAGTTGTCAAGTAGACTGTAGATCACTTGATCATTGAAGATCTTCAGGTGGCTGTTTTCGGCTTCTTCTTGTGCATCAGGTAAGGTCTTGACATTAAATGCCAAAATTACACCAAGATGGCGATCGTTTTCTTTGATTGCTTTTGCTTCCATAACATCACGTCGATTAACGTGACCAATGTCTGCTTTGGCAACAGGAATCTGCTGGCGCCTGAGCATTTCAATTATTGCCTCCAGAGACCCGATTGTATCACATTTGAGAATTACTCCATTGGTTTGAGTATCAATAAAGACGGATTTCATTTCAGATTCGATTGCCTTCTTGAATTCCTCGACTTGAGATTCTTTATTGGTGACATACACTGTACTTCCAGGCAGGACACCTTCAAGATCTGGAGAAGCAATCTTGATTCCAGCGGCAGCGATAACTTCGTCAACGGGTTTGAATTTGTCTCGAGGATCACGCATCTCATCTAGCGGTTTTGGTAACAATAGAGCCTTGGGTTTTATTACTGCAACAGAGTCACGCTTTGCAACAACAACAGTATCACCTTTTTTGATTTTTCCATCTATGAGAATCATGTTTGCAGTAGTGCCTAGACCAACCTCATCATTTACTTCAAGAATTATTCCACGGCTTTGTTTTTCTTCTTGTGATAATCTTTTTTGCATATATTGTTGCGTCAACCCTACAAGTACTGTAAGTAATTCAGGAATTCCTACTCCCGTTCTTGCACTTACTGGAACAATAGAGACTTCCTTGCCGAAATCTTTTACTCGGTAAAATGCTTCTGATTGAAATCCAAGTATGGATAAAGTTCCTACGACATTGTAGATCTGCTCGTCAAGTGTGGTCTGGATAAACTGGTCCTGTTTTTTTATTGCAAGTGAGATGTACGGGGTGTCAGCTGGCCTCCAGCCAGAAATCATATCCACTTTGTTTAATGCAACAACAAAAGGAACTTTTCTTGCCTGAAGAATTTTTAATGATTCATTGGTTTGAGGTTGAAATCCTCTGTTGGTATCAACTACTAGAATCGCAATGTCTGCAGCAGAGCCACCACGAGTTCGAAGATTTGTAAAAACCTCATGTCCTGGCGTGTCTATAACAAGTAATCCTGGTACATCCTGTTCAGGGTTTTTGAGTTTGGTAGCTAACTGTCCACACATTTGTTGTATGGTTTCAGATGGAAGAAAACTTGCACCAATGTGTTGTGTAATTCCACCGGCTTCTCTGCCTTGAACACCAGTTCCACGAATTTTGTCTAATAGTGAGGTCTTCCCAGAATCTACGTGGCCTAGAACTGCCACAATCGGCTGTCGAATTCGCAATGTCCGCTCACTCGAATACTACCTTTGCTTCTTTTTCAAAATTTTCCTTAGAATCTGATGCGTGAATGATATTATCAGAGATTCCAAGACCGAAATCGCCTCGAATTGAACCCGGTGCCGCTTCATATGACTTGGTGGCGCCAACTAGAATTCTGGTTGTGGCAACTGCGTTGTTTCCTTCAATAACAGCAACCACTACAGGTCCAGAAGTGATAAAATCGACTAGCTCCCCAAAAAATGGTTTACTGCTATGTACTGAATAGAATTCCTGTGCTTGAGCCTTTGAAAATGTGAACATTTTTAGCTTGAGTATTTTGAATCCCTTTGTCTCAAATCTAGCGATGATTTGGCCTACGAGTTTTCTTGCTACAGCATCTGGCTTTACTATGAATAATGTTTGTTCTGTCAATTTAATTCAGAAATTATTTTTTGATAATTCCGCCCTTTTGGTATTTTTTTGTCCATTTTAGAGTTCTTGGATCTCTTTTCAATACCAACATGTTCTTTTTACATTTAGGTGAGCAAAACCAAAGTACTGTTCCATCATTTTTGACTAGCATAGATCCAGAGCCTTTTGCTACTGGTCGGTCACAAAAACTGCATGGTTTAACGATTAGACTCATTTAATCACCTAATTTTTTTTGCCTCGCGTTCTGTTTCTCTAAGCATAATAGTATCAGACATTCGGACTGAACCCTTTACATTTCTTGTCAGGACTCTACCCTTGTCTCTGCCTCCAAGAACCTTAACGCGGACTTGAGTAATTTCCCCTGCGATTCCGGTTTTACCAACAATTTGTATAACTTCTGCTGGCACTACCTCATCAGTTTGGGAAGTACTCACTAATTGCCACCTTTAAGTTTCTTAATTGAAGCTACTACTTCTTCGACAATATGGTTTGCGTCACCGGCATCCAAAATAGCGGCTGCTGCAGAGGTCACGTCAATTCCTAGTGCTTTGCCTAGTTCTTGCTTTGATGGCACAAATGCATATGCGGCATTTTGTTCTTCACAGATAATTGGAAGGTGTGCTACCACTTCTGGTGGCTCTACATCTTCTGCAATAACTATGAGTTTGCTTATTCCGCGCTCAATTGCTTTTGTTGCCTCATTGGTGCCTTTTCTGACTTTGCCGCTGCTTGATGCAACTCTGACTGCTTCCAGAATTGGATTTACAAGATCAGCTGGTGTTTCGAATTTCACATAGTAAGCTTTACCCAATTAAATCACCCGTAGGGATCATCTCCATTCCTTCAGTCGATTAGAATCGCCTTATTAGTGTTATTAGTTACCGAGCACAGACTTGGTTTTTTTGAGGTATTGTGACATTGTTTGGGATAATCTGGAATCAGAGTCGGCTTCTGCATAAATTCTGGCAATCGGTTCAGTACCGCTAGGTCTTATCATTACCCAATTTTTTTCATCAAAGATTATCTTGATGCCGTCAGTAGTGTCATAATTTTTCTGTCCCTTTTTGAGAGCAGCAACTATTTTTTTTGCCTGTTCTTTAGTACAAGAAACCTTATCCTTTGTAGTGTATGTTTTTGGTATTTTTGTTATCTCTTCTGACATTGATTTACCAGAGCTTGCAAGAAGTTCCAAAGCCAATGCCAACGTCATGCAACCATCCCTAACTTGGTTGTGTTTTCCATACATGAATCCACCATTTTCCTCAAATCCAATTATTGCTTTTTGTGGAACCATTTTACGTGAAACTTCGACACTTCCGACTTTGGTCCTGATCACAACAGATTTTGTTTTTGCGGCAAGAGTTTCAATGGCAGAGCTAGAATTAAGACATGTGACAATTTTTGATCTCGGGTGTTTGCTCAAAATATGATTTGACAATAGCAGTGCAGATTTATCTCCAGTCAAAATGATTCCTTGATCATCACAAAAAATGCTCCTATCACCATCACCATCAAAAGCAATTCCTAGAGAAGTTTTGTTTTTTCTTACAATTTGAGACAGTTTGTGCAAATTTTCCGGTGTAGGTTCAGAACCTCTTCCTGGAAATTTGCCGTCAACAGTTTCATTAATCAAAAATGTTTTGCATCCAAGCTCTTTGCACAGAATTGGCGCTGCCATTACTTGTGCACCGTTTCCAAGATCCAAAGCAACCTTGAATTTTTTTGATTTAATTTTTTTCCAGTTTACCTGTGATTTTATGCCCGAAACATATGTCTTAATTATTCTTGATTCATTTCCAGTTTTGCCAAGTTTTTTGAATTTTGGCCATCTCTGTGCAAAGAATATCTTTTCAATTTTTGCCTCATCCTCCCTAGAGATTTCCACGCCATCGCTAGCAACAGGCTTGATACCGTTGTATTGTGGGGGATTGTGAGATGCCGTGATCATTATTCCTCCATTGTAACCAAGCTTTTTTGTGGCATATTCTAGAGCAGGTGTTGGAACGAGCCCTCCGAGATTGCAGTCAATGCCACAATAATTCAGAGTGGAGCATACAACCTTTGCAATTATGGTGCTCGAATCCCTACCATCATAGCCCACCAGAATAGGTCCTTTTTTGAAATAAGCAGCCAACGATAAAGTCAAATCATGAACAAATTCTAGCGTAAAGTCTTGACCAAAAACACCTCTGACCCCGTTAGTTCCAAAAAGTTTGCCCATCAGTTTTTGTTTTAGATGCTTAGATTTGTGTTTTATTGGTAAGATTTTTTGCAAAAAACGTTCCTGTTGCACAAATAATGAGTGCAGCTAACAAAAAGAAGATCCAGTCCTGACCAATCAGCATAAGCATTTTGTTAGAAACTGGTATGAGAATAGGAAATTGGCTGCCAGATTTTCCAGATAGTAAAATATCAAATGAGATATGAGTCAACACAGATGCCATAGATATTGCCCCAAGTCTATAGTCCTTTTTACCAATAGCATACATCATTATTGGAACAGATATTATACCAAAAAGAAAAGAGTGGCCCAATCTAGGAACTGCATCAATATTTAGAAACTGGACTAGATGATCAGAATCAAGAGCAATAGGAAACAATCCTGCCACTAAAATGTATCTGATACTGAATGTCACAAATCCCACAATCAGGCC
>DAMC01000003.1:0-362 GCA_002499525.1 Nitrosopumilales archaeon UBA218 | reverse complement strand
GATAGGAAAAATCCCAATTAACGAAAATGCAGTAGCTAGTCCAGCATAAATCCCACTAGATTTTAGGATGAATTTTAACAGGATTGAACTTTTTGTAGCCGGAATTTTTAGTAACCGTTTTTCGCCATTTTGCCCAAAATGGTAAGCAATAAGTTTGTGTAAAATTTGAGCAACGATGCGGGAGTCGCCAAGCCTGGTCAACGGCGTAAGGTTTAGGCCCTTATCTCTTAGGGGTTCGTGGGTTCAAATCCCACCTCCCGCAGTTTTTGATTTATCAGGCTCAAGACCTAAGTTAATAAAGTGAAATTGCAAGACAACTCCATGAAAAAAATCCGAATAGGCATCACAGTAGTCGGTAAGGA
>DAMC01000051.1 GCA_002499525.1 Nitrosopumilales archaeon UBA218 | reverse complement strand
CTGGCACAAATTCAGGATAAGGTAAAATCAATCCTTCAGGCTAGTCCAGCTCAGTAGATATTTCTCTGATTTTTTGTAAAATCGACTTGATTTTTTCATCGTCTGCCTTGGTATCTTGAACTTTTTTTGACATGGATTCAAGCGTTTTTTGTAGCTGTGACTTGATATCCAATAACTGATCCCGTATGAACTCGTTTCCATCTGCGGTCAGCTCACAGACCATGATGACTTTGTCGTCTTTTTTGATTGTAGTGAAAATCAACAATCCTTTTTTGCGAGCCTCTTCTATTTTTTGGCGAATCAAATCCGGAGAATCGATTAGGTACCTGATGATTTGTGATTCTTCAAAAGACTTTATCTGTAATAATTTGAGAATTCTGGTTTCTAATGACTCGTTCTTGTTCCAAAGCAGTTCTTGGGCTAGAATGGTGGCCCGAAATGAAGAACCGTCTAGCTCAATTAGGTTTCTTTCCTTTAGGTTTGCAATTCTGTCTAGTGTTCTACCAACTCCAAGATATGCAAGTTCTGATTTTACTAAATCCTGCTCATCGAACTTGCCGTTATTTGAGAATGCCAGATGCAAAAATGCTAAATCTATCTGATCTATTTTTATCATGAATATTTTAAAATCTTGGAAAATAAAACTGATTCAGTCCAATATTTATGCAAGGCACTAGCTAAACAATGAATGAATCCTTTGGTCGCTTGACTCTGGGGTTACTATCCATTTGCCAGTCAGAAAGTCCAAGTCTTAGCTAGCTGTCAATCAACTAAATCCGTTTTATCGTAAACTTTGGAGTCTATTTTGTGAAAAAGATCCAAATTAAGCTAAACGAGCAGGATTACTTTGATTTTTTGGCTGAATGTGTAGAGCATGGCAAGGGCTCTGTTGATGAGCTGATCTACGAAATAATCAACTATTACCTAATAATTCATCGAAAAAGATTCAGGCCCAACTTTAGACAATCACGAATACGAACACTCTCAAAATGAAGCCTAAAGACGCACGTCATATCTTGGAGCAATTCAAGAATACTGATCCGATGCTATCTAGGAAAATCTATGATCAGTTACTGAGGTATCAGGGAATAGATGATTTGATAGAGGATGCATATGAAAAATTACATGAAGAATCAAGAAAGCAAAAGAGATTGGATAATTTCTAATTTTTTTTCAAATACTGGGATATTTTGTGCAAATTTCATTAGTTTGTGGATTGGAAATCAAACAAAATTTTTTAGAAAAACAATCAAAATCGCTATATCTGAGGTATGGCAGTATTTGTCATGGACTTTATGCTTGAAGAAGAACTAATTGATCTGCTGACGTTATGCCTGACAAATCCTGACTCTCCTGAGACAAATTCTAAAAAGCAAAGAATCACTGAAATTGGCAAGGAACTTTATGCAGACGGAGGACTGGATGCTTTGGAAAACATGTTTTTTGCCCTAAAAAACAGAATTACTGAAGAAATCGGTAAAGACCCAAGTCCTCTCAAAACACTTTGGAATGGAATTACTCCAGAATGGAATTATTAATTGAAAAAAGTTCAGAAAAGGCTTAAGCCTTTCCGATTCTAAATATTGCTGTTGAACATGAAGGACATGTTCCTTTTGATGCCGGCTTGCCGTTTTTCATTGTAACTGGCTTGATGCCTGACATTTCTCGTTTTGCTCTGCATTTTACGCAATAGCCTATCATGATGTTTGGTATAGCGAAGATCTTCTATTAGCGGAATCCTGTAAAAATTATTTAACAGAATTGTCGAGCGTGGATCTGAATTTTATTAGTTTTTTCAGAAAATTTCGCCTAATTTAGCTCTATTTCCTTGGTTTCTTTGCTCAAAATGGTGGGAATTATGACTATGATGGCGCCAATTATGATGTTTGCACCAAGTGCAATGGGTGTCATCTCTCTTGGTACAACGGTCATCAGATAAACTGCAATGATGGGGGACCATGAACCAAAGATAAGTCCGGCATTGTATGAAAATCCCGCGGCGCTATTTCGCAAAGCAGTTGGAAATCTCTCGGAAAAAAACGCGGGAATTGGACCTGATGCAGTTGAGATGATAAATGCAAATGCGATCATGATTGGAATGACAAAATGATTATTTTGAAAAATTATCAAACCCAATGGGATTGAAGCTAGAACTGATGCTGCACAAAATACAATGATTGCTTTTTTTCTGCCGATTTTTTGTGACAAGACACCAGTGAAAATCATGCCCAGCCATGATGATGTGGTGGCATAGATCATCAGGTTTGCGATTTCTCCCTTACCTATCTGGACGAATTGTTGCAAAAATGTAGGCATTACACTAATGGAACCATGATACATGTATACCAGTCCGGTCATTATGGCAGCACACAAAATGAACTCTTTTTTGTGGACTCCTAGTACGATTTTTCGAAGGTGGGCTCGCTGGATGACTTTTTTATTATTTTCCTGAAGCCAAAGAGGCGACTCTTTCATGCTGAATCTTACAAATAATGCAATAATTCCTGGAATTATTCCGGTAAAGAACAACACCCTCCAACCGATCTCTTCGAATGCTTTTCCTTGGTATAGTATTGTTATTATTTGAAATGCGATGGCCGCAAGCAAAAACCCGAACGAAAAACCACTCTGTAAAAATCCTGACAGCAATCCTCGTTTTTGTTTTTGTATGCTTTCAATAGTTAACACTGCGCCACTGCCCCATTCACCGCCTGCAAAAATTCCTTGTACTAGTCGGACTAGAATAAGCAACACCGGTGCAAGAACACCAAACATTGCATAAGTTGGAAGCAATCCGACTGAAAATGTCGCAATGGAAAATCCGAGAATTGTAATTATCATTGATTTTTTTCTACCAAACTTGTCACCATAGATTCCGAAGATGACTGAACCTAGAGGTCTCATGATCAAAGTAACTGTATAGGAAGCAAATGTTGCAATTATGCTAAATGCTGGATTGCTTGATGGGAAAAACAGTTGGGAAATTGACGGAATTACTAACAACATCAAAACAATGTCATACCCATCTAATGACCAACCAAGAAACGAACCTACTGCAATTTTTTTCTGGCCACTTGTGAGGCTCATAAAATTTGTAAATTTCAGGTATATTTATTGTAAAATCAACTGACTATGATTTTTAGAATGATTGGCTTTGCCAACGCATTTGCATCCTTGATGGAATCCCAAACATAAATTTCTGCAGTATATGTGCCTGGAATTTTGGGATTCCAAGATAGTGCTGGTGATAATGATTGCTGTGGGTTTAGTGAAGCAGAAAACCACGTGATTCTTTGCTCAATGCCGTCATTGTCGAGCACTTGGACAATAAAGACAAAGTTTTGTTTAGTGGTCTGTTGGTTTAGTACATCTGCAGAAATCTGGACCTGCTGACCGGCGTTGATATTCAGGGACATTACATCACCAAACGAATTGAGTAGGCGAGGATTTTTGATCTCGGCTCGTTGTGTTCCGTCAGCAGCAAACGCTGAATTTTGTGAAATGACTAGAACTAGAATTACAAAAACAGCAAGGAGTCGTAACACGAAACCATACAAAAATTCGCAATACTAAAGAGTTACGCGAACTAGAGCTCTATTCTGTAATAGTCCCAGCGCTCAGGGTCAAACTTGGTAACAAACTCTGCCTTTTCTTGTGCATCTATTCTTTTTTGAATTACGTCTCTGAGGGCAAAACTAGTCAGGTACTTGTAGTTCATTGAATGTGCCTGCATAGTAAACAAGTGCCTCATCTCACTTCCACCTCGCAGCCCCCAATAGCCCATCTTTAATGCAATAGGTTCTAAAAATACGGTATTGTGCTTGCCATAGTTTCCATCAATAATTTCAGATCTCAGGACATAGTTCTCTAGCGGTCCTCCCTTGGAATAACCAATAATTGGCCCATCAGAACTACCTACGCGCAAAGTATTCAGAATTGTCTTTGTATCTTCGACTGTCTTGATAAAATTCTCTCGATTTATCTGAAGAGGAGTCGGAAGTTCATTGTATATTTCAAAAAGACCTGCTTGGAAATCTTTATCGAGTCTTGAACGCATAGCCTCGATTTTTGGCACTAGTCTCAAATTTTCATATAGGTAATCTGAATGGATTTTAATTTCTTGTTGTCGTAGATTCAAAAATCCTGTAACTGCGTCCATAAAGTTTTTTCTCATATCTTTAGGTAATGCATGTAAAACCGTTTCACACATCTCGGACTCTATGTTGAGCAGATCCTCAAAATATGCAACTGAACGCTTGACAATAAATGAAGGATGCCATGCAAGTGCATGTGCATTTTTCTTTGCCATGTCCATTGCTTTTGCAAAATCACCTAGTGAATATCCTCCAACTCTGTCGATTACTGATAATAGCCAGCCAAGTCGCATGTAATAATCGCGCATCTCTGGACTGTCCTTTGTAATGGGACTGGAATCAAAACATTTTGCAATTTGCTCCTCTGCATGCTCTTTGAGTTCTCCTCTCCAAGGATATGTGGTACGTAAAATCAAAACCATGATGATGTTGATGTCAAGATTGGCATCCTTGAAGAGCTGCCCCAAACTTGTATCACTCGTTAAAAATTTGATGACGTTATCTTCGTGAGGTTTATCGACACTTTTTTGAGGATCAAAGTCGTGAAAAAGTGCAGCGGCATAAAGATACTTGAAATCATCCTCTTTGATGCTGTTGACTATACTTTTCCATTTGAGGACAATCAGGGTAACATAAGTGACTTCGAGCTCATGAGTGATGTTGTGGTATCCATAGTATTCTTTGCCTAATCCCTGTGTTTCAAACAACTTTATTGTGTAATCTAGCATTTTTGTAAAACACGGTCTGTCCAATCCACAAGTTGCTGCCAAATTGATGATCTCCCCGCGCAAGCCTTGCGGACTGGCAAACATTTGCATAGTCTCTAGGTAGGTCATGCAGTTTTAAATCTGTAGCTAAGTAAATTGAAAAAATCACAACAAAACTTGTAATTTTTTTAATAAATTGGATTTTTTGATAACTGAAAAAACCAAGTCGCATCGGAATCTTATGGAGTTGAGCTGATCGAAAAACTTGTCAGTGGCGTATCGTGAGGAATCAACACCAAGATATGGTTGCTTATCAAACCTCAAAAATATGGATAAAAGACATCGAAATTAGTAAACTCGGTGGAACTTTGATTTTTCTACACTTCTAATTATTAATAAAAAATAAAGATTCAATACTCTTTCCATCTGATTACTGTCATTGAGTATAGATAACAAATTACTAGAACAAATAATATCAAACAAAATCAAGATAGATGAGCTAATTATTCAAAATAGGAATTTTCATGTAATGTCTTCTGAGCTAAATTATTCCGAAGTACCAGTAAACAAGCCCACTACTAGAGGGGGTGTTTATTTTTCTGATACAAAGGCGTTCAAAGCCAAAGTTGTAGTACAAGACAAATCACTCTCATCGATTTTGCCTGGTCTTATGCTCGGACCAAATTCAGAATTTGCAAAAATAAATCTAGTTACACATAATTTTCCGGCACTTGTTTTTGCAAACTTGACAAACTATGTTCAAAAAAGCACTGGCTTTGAGCTGAACCTAACTATTATTGAAGCATCAACCAAATGATGCTTTGTAATATTTGTCATAATCTTTTCTTGTCTCCTCATCTGATAAAACTTCGTAAGCCTTGGTGATTTCGGAAAATATCTCTGCACTTTTCTCATCTTTGGTTCTGTCTGGGTGATACTCTTTGACAAGCTGTCTGTATTTTGCCTTAATTTGCTCATATGTGGCATCTGTATTGACGCCTAGCGTTGCATAATAGTTGGGTAAATTCGAGTCCTGCATCATTTTACGAAATTCTTGCGCTTCTTTGGATTTTTTTTGACCAAAAAAGTCCTCATCATAACTGGTCCACTCTGAATGATATTTTTCAAAATCTCGATTCTTCTTTGACTCGTATTCTTTTTTTTCATATTCTGTCTTTCTGCGAAGTATGGTATCTCTGGCTAGATACAAAAACAAAATCACTACTATTACAGCTAAAATTGTCATAGCCAGCTTGACGTCCTCTGGGTTGTAATATTCAGAGATTTCATCAGACCCTCTTTGTTTTTCAATAATAGCCTGTTGTCCAAATGTTGTAGCTGGAATCAGAATCAACAACACGATGAAAATGCCCAATTGACTCATTCTGCTTTTAATCGTATTCAAAATTTTATTAAGATTGCCTAAACTAGTCTGAAATCTTCCTTAACCGTATTTAGCACTACATTTGTTATTGTCTTGTCAACGTTTGGCTTGGAAGATAGTGTCTTGATGAACTTGCTAAGATCGTCACGATTCTTGAATTTTGCAACAATTACTGTATCTGACTCACCAGTTACGTCATAAACTGCACAAACATTCTCAAGACTTGCGATCTCTTGTTCGATTTCCACCATCTTGCCTTTTTTGGTATAAAC
>DAMC01000057.1:4346-9248 GCA_002499525.1 Nitrosopumilales archaeon UBA218 | reverse complement strand
CATAACTGCGAATAAAGTTTTAGTCTTCTACTTCTTGCGATCTTGCTTCTTCTAGGTATGCCTTTCTGGCTTCTAGTTCGGCCTCTTTGTCTTCCTTGATCTCTTCATCGATGATGACTAGTCCGTCATCTGCCAGAGCCGATGATTTTTTTGGCTTGGATTTTTTGACTGGCTTGTCTTTTTTAGAAGGAGATTCCTTTTTGGCTGATTTTTTTTCAGTCTTTGCCGGGGTTGGTTCCTTTGCTTTTTTGACTTCTTTTTTTGCCAAGTTAACTTTCTGAAAAGGGCTCTGCCATGTATTAAAACATTACTTGTACTTTCGTTTTCCTTCATTTTTCAAATTTGGAATCGATCTTTTATTGAAAAGAAATTGATCCATACCTATGCATTCCCATCTAAAAAATTGATCTAATAAGAATAAAAAACAAGAACCAGATAGATTTGTAACTCTTTCAGTGGATGATCCAATTCGCCAGTTATTTGATATCCGTACTAAGTTTTTTGATTTGTCTGAACATCGTTTCAACTGTTTATTTTTTACGAGGATTTTTCGCACTATTGTCTTGTCTTTTCAGATTCTGGGGTTTTTTGGTTCGAGTTAAGGATGTATCGAAATAACGTACTATTTACTCTGGTTTGATGATGTAAACTGTAATGGCTATGCTGTGCCAAATGCCTGTATTTTTTTAGGATTACTTCTATTATCTTATAAAAACAACCAACGACTTGCTATATTTTTTCAAGATTGTATGGCGATGTGGCTTTACCAATCTGAACTTCTATACTTTTCAGGTCTAGCCCTACTACCTTATCAAAAATCTCTATGGTATATCGGGTTCTCTCCAAAATGGATCCCCTTTTAATCAAATCTGGACTCCATTGAACACAGGAGATGTGTTTAGAAATTAATTAATTGTTTCTAGAGTTTATCTTAATGCAAAAATTTTTTATTAAAATCAATTGAAATCAAACCGTGATCGATGACAGTAACTTTCCAAATGGAGTTTGCAAAAAATGTCATAAATCTGTTGAAGTTCTAATCAGAAAAATTAATTTGAAATCTGGAGACTTAAGATACAAATGTCAAAACTGCGGTTATGAGAGTATTTGCAAATAATAGAAAACATCATTATTATCCTGTCGGGTCTTGTATGACCTGACTTGCCCATTTTTCTCAGACTTGTTGCTCAAATCTAATCATAATGAGGGAGTGGGGCTATAAAGAATACGAAGTGTGCCAAGGGTGGGACTTGAATCCACGACGGCTCCGTCTTCAGCGGAGTGCTCTCCCAGGCTGAGCTACCTTGGCGTAAATCTCGTGCTAAATGACGAATTAAAGTGTCTTTTGGTAATGCTATGGTTTCCATATTATGTCTGGCGTATTGGCTCTTTTATTTACAAGGCGGGCCATGACAAACAAAAGATCAGAAAGACGATTCAAGTAAATTTGACACTTGGGATTTACGTGTTCTTTTAGTGCTAGTTCAACCACTGAAATCTCCGCCCTTCTGGAAACAGTCCTGGCAAGGTGAAAAAACGACGCTGTTTGGATGCCACCTGGAAGAATAAAGTTAGTCAAAGGGTCAATCTCTGACTCAAACAAGTCGATATGTCTTTCGAGATTTAGAATCATCGGTTCTGTGACTCTATTTTTTTGAATTATTAGATCTGGATTTGACAGGTCTGACCCTGCAATAAAGAGCTCATTTTGTATTTGCACAAGCAGATTCCTAACGTCCGAATCAAGCTTGTGTGAAAGAATGATTCCCAAAACAGAATTCGTCTCATCAATTTCACCATATGCCTTTATTCTGAGATCTGATTTTGCCACTCTCGAATTATCTTGCAGACCGGTTGTCCCGTCATCCCCAGTTTTAGTATAAATTTTCAATAATGGTAATTTCGTCTTGTAATTATTATCTCTTGGTTATCTCAAATAATTTAATAGAAAGACAATGATTCAGTGCTATATGAGCGATATTTCATGCCCATATTGCAACTCTGTTTTTAAGACAAAAGAAGATCTGTCAAAGCATATAGACAGGATTCATGGTGATTCAGGTCTGCTTGAAGGCGACACCAGAAAACTCTGATCTATTTTTTGAATACGTACTAAATTTAAAGACAAAGCCCAGAAGAGGTTGGCAAAAAAAACTTGGACTCAAAAATCCAGAATCCGTAGCAGATCATGCCTACTGTGTGGCGGCAATTGCGATGGTTCTTTCTGACTCTAAAAAGCTAGACTCAGAAAAAATTCTCAAAATGGCAATACTGCACGACCTAGCTGAGTCAATTACTGGAGACCTCACTCCTGAGGATGGACCGAAACAAAAAAAGGAAGACGCAGCAATGAAAAAAATCCTATCTACTTTGAATCCACCGTTAAGAAAGCAATATTGGTTACTTTGGAATCAATATAAAAAAAATACAACAAGAGAGGCCAAACTCTTGCATGATGTTGATAAGCTGGAAATGGCAATGCAGGCAAAACAATACCAAAAAATGGGCTACTCCAGAAAAAAACTCGAGCAATTCTTTGACTCTGCATTGAAAAAATCCAATGACTTGCAAATTAAAAAAATGATATTAAGACAAAAGCACTGAGTATATACTCTTAGAAATACCAAATCAATCATGTCCATTCAGGAAAAAGATGATCTCATACGAGCACAAAACGAGTTAATCGGAATTCTGTTTGAAATCATTAAACGATTTCAGGCAAACAATACTTTGGATGAAGAATATTTCTCACTAGTTTCATCTGGTAAAGAAACGGATTCTAGTAAAACACGTCTTGAAGAAATACTCGTGGAGCGACATGAAAACAGTAAAACCATATCTAAACTATTAGAAAAATTAGAGTCTTAGCTGCAGCCACAGTTGTCATCATCTGAAACCATGCGCAGTTTTTTCGGTGCCTGCTCAAAACGAGCCTGAATGTAATGGGACATGTTCGTGATGCGAACTATGGTTGGTTTACTGGTCCAACTTCCCTCATTATCGAACCATGATTCTATCTCGTCAACATCATAGTATTGGCCTGATTGGAGGATTTCGCCAAATTTTGACTTGATGTAATTTTCATCTTCTACACTGAGTGATTTTTTGTTCTGAATGTTGGTAGTTATCTCGTTTAGTACCACGATTATCTGGTTTGTCAGAGGCATTGCCTGTGCTGGGTTGTTACGTTTTAATAATTATGACGTGATTTTGATTTGATGCAGTACTTTGTAGCTCTCAAGATGGGACAAAAACGAGTAAACTCTGCACGTGAATATCTTAACAAACTATCTAATGATCGAGCGATGCCGGCATTAGCACTCCGTGACACAAAAACCGATATCTGGGAACCTGTGGGAGAGGAAAATCTTTACGCAGTAGTGGATGAATCTTCAGGATTTGTTCTAACTGACACATCGGGTTACATTGTGGCACTCTGTGATAAGGGTGGTTTTTCCAAGACCTTAGTTCAGGGTGTATCTAGGGAACAGTGTGAGCAAATGGTTGCCCAGTTTGAAAAGGATGGGATACAAAAATTCGTAGGCAAGGTAATACTGCCTGTCTAGTCTGGTCAATATTTGTGCATGAAATGTATTTTAAATTATGGCCAAAGTAATTGTCTGGTAGTACAAGCATGGCAAAATTCTTATCAGAAATCGAGGTTCGAGGACATCTAATAGATTCGATGATACTCACAAAGATCTTTGATGTCATCATGGATCTTGGAGGAGAATTCGAGGTTCTAAACATGACCGTTGGAAAAAAGAAAAAAGAACCTAGTTATGCCAAACTGCAAATTCAGGGGAAAAGCCAGGAACACCTGAACAAAATTCTCAATCAAGTTTATCGCGAAGGGGCAACCCCAACAATTGGAAAAAATATCGTACTAAAGGTTGCACCAAAAGACATGGTTATGCCAGATGACTTCTATTCTACTACAAATAACACGACTGAGATTTTTCTTGGAAATAAATGGATTGAAGTCGAAAATATGATGATGGACAAATGTATTGTGGTTAGAGGTAACAAAGCAAGCTGTACTCCAATACGAGATATCAAAAAAGGCGATATGATCGTCGTTGGAGAGACAGGTGTTAAGATAACTCCTCCAGAGAGGCCAAGAGAAGGCTCTAATGTTTTTGCATTCATGGGAAGTAGCAGCTCATCCGAGAGGCCAACACAACACATTGCAAAAAAAGTCGCAGAAGATATCATCAAGACAAAAAAATCAGGCGGGAAAATAGTACTGGTTGGGGGTCCAGCGATAGTCCATACTGGCGCGGCAGATTCTGTTGCAGAATTGATACGATTGGGATATCTGGATGGGGTGCTGGCAGGTAATGCATTGGCAGTTCATGATATCGAATATGCCACTTTGGGAACTTCGTTGGGGATGAATGTGCATGATGGCTCTTTGGCAGTAAAGGGTCACCGTAATCACATGGATACGATTAACGCAGTATTTCGTGCAGGTTCAATTTCTGAGATGGTGAAGAAAGGGCATCTGAAACGTGGTATAATGTTCGAGTGCGTCAAAAACAAAGTTCCATTCGTTCTTGCTGGTTCTATTAGGGATGACGGGCCTTTGCCTGATGTAATTACAGATACTGCAATAGCTCAGCGAGAATACAAAAAGATACTCAAAGAGGCCAAAATGGTAATCATGGTATCTACAATGCTACACTCTATTGCAACAGGTAACATGCTTCCAGCACATGTCAAAGTTATTGTAGTGGATATCAGTCAACCAACAGTTACAAAATTGATGGACAGGGGAACTTGGCAAGCACTGGGAATAGTTACAGACGTTGGCGCATTTTTACCCATGGTTTCTCAAGAGATTAAAAAATTCAAAAAATAATCTTTCACAATACAAAATTTTTGTAATTCCAAAGAACTTCA
>DAMC01000057.1:0-4034 GCA_002499525.1 Nitrosopumilales archaeon UBA218 | reverse complement strand
TTGTCCTAAAAGTTTCGCGCGTAGTAGTCTGCGCATCACCTTACCGGTGCGAGTTTTTGGCATTTCTGATATGATGTAAACGAGTTTGGGCTTGGCAAGCTTGCCGATTTTATCTGATACAAATGACTGGATTTGTTCTGGGAGATTCACTTCCTTACTTTCTTTGGCTACGATGAAAACCACTATTGCCTCCCCCGTGATTTGGTCTGGAATCGATATTGCCGCAGAATCGGAGATTTTTGGGTGAGATGAAACTATTTGCTCAATTTCCACTGTACTCAACCTATGGCCTGAGACATTAATGACATCGTCCACACGACCATGCATGAACCACAGGCCGTCAGAATCTTTTACTGTATAATCACCATGAAACCAAACATCACCGTACTGGTTCCAATATGTCTGGATGTATCTATCCTCATCTCCTAATAGACCACGAGTTATTGCAGGCCAGGGCTTTCTGATGATTAGGAATCCTTTTTGATTAATCAGAGAGTTTCGCTTCTCATCAACCACATCAAGATCAAAGCCTGGGCATGGCATTCCAACTGTTGTTGGTTTTAGACTCATGCCTGGAAATACTGACAGCATCGCACCCCCGATCTCTGTTCCCCCTGCAAGATTCATAATTGGAATTTTTCCGTTTCCTATTTTTTCATATAGCCACCACCACGATTGCTCATCTATTGGCTCTCCTGTGGTGGGAATTGCCCTAATTTTGTCAAGGTCGTATTTCTGTCTGGGGACAATACCTGATTTTCTTAACATCCTTGTTGCAGTTGGCGATATGCCAAAAATTGTTACATTGTATTCTGTCAGTAATTCAAAAATTCTTTCAACACTCGGATGGTCGATTGCCCCATCATATATGACGGCACTTGCACCGACTTCGAGCAGGCCATACAGATTCCAAACTTGGCCTGTGATCCAGCCGATGTCTGCAGGCCAAAATAAAATGTCATCTGGTGTTAAATCGATTAGATATGATGCTTGATGTCCTGCATAAACTGCATACCCGCCATGAGTGTGGATTACGCCTTTTGGCTTACCAGTTGTCCCTGAAGTGTATAGGATGAACAATGGGTCCTCAGAATCCATCGATTTAGCTTGGAATGAATCTGGTTGTCCGGCAACTATTTGGGAGTATTCAAAACAGAAATCGGAGTAGTCGTACCTGTCTATATTGGAATGCTCTGTTACGATGATTTTCTCTATGTTTGTTTCCTTGACTGCATCCAAAATCTGTTCTTTTTGAGATATGTTTTTGCCTTTGCGGACAAATCCGTCAGACACGAACAATACTTTTGCATTAGAATCTTGTAAACGAATTTTTAGAGCATCGGCACTATATCCTGAAAATATTGTAGTCTGTACGGCCCCGATCTTTGCACTTGCCAAAATTGCAATGATGGCTTGGCTTATCATTGGCATGTAAATGGCTACAACATCGCCTTGTTTGAGTCCTAGTTCAGTCATGGCATTTGCAAGTCTGTTTGCCTCCTTTTCAAGTTCAATGTATGTTATCTTTGTCGGAGTTTTGCTTTCGGATACGAACCAATAAGCAATCTTGTTTGGAGTTTTTATTGAAAATTTTTTAACACCGGAATTTGTAATGTTCAATTTGCCGTCAATGAACCACTCTGGCCACTGGATCCCGCGCGAAAAATCTGATACCTTGCTATACTTTTTGTCCCAAATTATTCCAATGTCGTCATTTACCGCGTTCCAATACCAGTCCAAATCCTTGATTGAATTCTGGTATAATTGGACAAAGTCTTTGATGTTGTGTTTTTGCATGAATTTGAAAATATTTGAGTTCTCGGTTTGCGCTCTTGTCGGAATAAAAGCAAAGGACAATTTATGATATTTCTATTCCGAGTCTTCGGGCGCACGCAATCATGGTTTTTCCATCTTCTGGAGTTATTCCTGCGGAAGTAAATTTGGCTGTCCACGTAGGTTTTTTGCCTTGGGTGTTTTCCAGATAGTATTCTTTTAGAACTTGGGATATTTTTTTCTGTATTTCATGATGTATCTTGTTAAAATCAGCTGTTGCTAACCATGAAAATTCGGGCAACTGTGAAATTATTCTTGCGATTTCTGCCTCATCGGCATCGATTTCACTCATATCCCAATTTTCTTTTTGAGTAAATTCAGGGTTGTTGTTGGATCTGCCTTGCCTTTGGTTTTTTGCATTATTTTACCTACTAGGTAGTTTATTGTTTGTGGGTTTTCCTTGGCCTGGACTACTGCATTTGGTTCTAAAGTCATCACTTCGTCAATAATTTTTGCCAATTCTGACTCGTCCGAAATCTTTGCCATGCCAGTACTGGAAATTATATCTGATACTGATTTTCCTGTCTTGACAATTTCTTGGAGTGCATTTTTTGCAGAACTCTTTGTGATCTTGCCAGCACTTATCGCTGATACGAGTTCCGTTAGATGTGATGGTGTAAGTTTGGATTGTTCTCTTTTTTCCCTCGTATCGATTAAACCCATCAAATCAGTTGTTATAATATTTGCAATTTCTTTGGCATTGGATGTATTGTGAGCTTGTTCAAACAAATCTGAATAATATTTGTCTGATGAGAGAACATCTGCAACTTGACTGGCAATACCGTATTTGCTTACATATCGCTCTTTTTTGGAACTGATACTCTCAGGCATATTTTGCTTCCATCTTGCAAGAGAATTTTCATCCATTGCCACCCACGGAATGTCTCCTTCCAAAATGTATCTATAGTCCTCATCTTCTTCTTTAGACCTTGAAGAAACTGTAATCTTTCGTTTGTCATCCCAATGACGAGTCTCTTGAGCTATTTCTATTCCTCTTTCCTTTAGACTGTTCTGTCTAGTCAATTCAAAGTGAATTGCCTTTTCCAAGTCGTGAAAAGATCCAATGTTTTTGACCTCGACTCTATTTCCCCCTTCTACAGATACGTTGGCATCAGCACGCATGGCACCTTCTAATGTTGGGTCGCTGACACCGAGATTTTCCAGCAAGTCCGATAAGACATTTAGGAATATTCTTACGTGTCTTGGATTTTCAAAATCCGGCTCTGTTACTATTTCCACAAGGGGGGTTCCGGCCCTGTTATAATCGACAAGGGTTATCGCGGTTCTCTCAGAAGCCCCTTCATAGATCAGTCTTCCGGGATCCTCCTCTAGTTGGATTCTTCTTATTCGAATGTCTTTGTCATCTATGGCGATTTTTCCTTCTTGACCGATGCTAGTGGGGCCATACAGATTCAGTTGGGTAATTTGGAAGTTTTTTGGCAAGTCAGGATAAAAATAATTTTTCCTAAAAAATCCTAACTTTTCAGGAGTCTTGCAATTTAGTGCCATTGCTATCATGGTTGCCTTTTCAACTGCCTTTTTGTTTAGTCTGGGCAGTGTTCCTGGTATTCCCATACATACTGGGCAAATGTTCGTATTTGGTTCAAAACTACGATAGTCAGCTTTACACGAACAAAATAATTTACTATCCAACTTTGTCAGCTGACAGTGAATCTCTAGTCCAATCATAGCGGTACCTCTGGTAGCTTTGTAGTGCTTTGTACTGCATATGCTGCTTGAAGTAATGATTTTTCCTCAAAACTGTTTGCATGAATTTGTATTCCGACAGGTAAACCATTTCTGATTTCATAAGGGATAGAGATTGCGGGTATGCCTGCAAGATTTGCGGTGACTGTATTGATATCTGCCAAATACATTGCTAATGGGTCATCTATTTTTTCACCAAATTTGAAAGGCAACACCGGAACAGTTGGAGAAATTATAAAATCAAATTTAGAAAAAGCTTCTTGGATTTGTTTTTTAAGTTTGCTCTTGACTTTGAGTGCTTTGAGTAGGTACTTACCTGCAAATCCAGCAGACGGTACAAATCCCCCCAAAATCATGCGTCTAGTTACCTCTGGTCCAAAGTTTCTTCTAGCTTTGGAAATATACGATTTGAATTCATAGCCCTCAGATTCTAGTTCAAAACCGTATCTCAAATTGTCATATCTGGACAGATTGCTTCCGGCCTCTGCAGTAGT
>DAMC01000059.1 GCA_002499525.1 Nitrosopumilales archaeon UBA218 | reverse complement strand
TACTCTCTCTAGGTAAAAGAGAAATCGAAATTCCATCAGATTTGATAATGGTGGTTGGCAAAAAGGAGCCAATAATCCAAGTAGCGTGATAAGAATGTCTGCAACTCAAAACTCTATGAGAACAATAAGATTAGAAAAAGTAGTTCTTAACATGGGTGTTGGAAAGTCAGGAGATGCAATTGAAATTGCAAAAAAAGCACTAGATCAAATATCTGGAAAAAAATCATGCGCACGTGATGCAAAAGGAACTCAAAGAGATTGGGGTGTAAGAAAAGGAGAACCAATTGGCGTCGCAGTGACAGTCAGAGGCGAAGACGCATCAGTGCTTCTAAAAAGACTATTGGAGGCAATTGGAAATAGACTCAAAGGAAGATCATTTGACAACTTTGGCAATGTATCCTTTGGAATAAAAGAACACATTGACATCCCTGGAATCAAATATGATCCACAAATTGGAATATTGGGAATGGAGGCTGCTATCACACTTACTAGGCCTGGATTTAGTATTAGACTCAGAAGCCGACACAAAGCATCAGTTGGAAATGAACATATTATTACCAGAGAAGAAGCCCAAGAATTCTTAACTAGGGAGTTTGGAGTTACTATCATATGAAAGACAGATCATACGAATATACTGGTCGCCACAAGCACGAGTTTGGTAAGGGTTCAAGATGGTGCAAACGTTGTGGTGATTATACTGCAGTTATTCAAAAATACAATCTTATGATTTGCAGACGTTGCTTCAGAGAAGTAGCAAACTCTTTAGGATTTTACAAATATCGGTGAATAAACAATGCCAGCAACAAACATTCTATCTAATCTATTTAATACCTTGTACAACAATGAAGCAAGAAGAAGAACCGAATGTGTAATACTTCCAACTTCAAAGTTAGCTATTGAAGTACTCAAAACACTTCAAAAACACAACTACATCGGAGAATTTGAACACGTAGAGGATAAACGCGGTGGTAAATTCAAAATCCAACTACTTGCACACATTACAAAATGTGGTGCAATCACACCTAGATTCAAGGTAAAGAAAGGTGAATTCAATGACTGGGAGCAACAATATCTGCCAGCATACAACCGTGGGATGCTTGTGGTAACTACAAATCATGGTATCATGTCTCATCATGATGCTCAAAACAAAGGAATTGGAGGCTTTTTGATAGGTTATGTCTACTAAGCAAGCAGAAATTTTTGAGACAACCTTCGAAATTCCTCAAAAAGTCAAAGTATCATTAAACAAACACATGTTGTTAATAGAGGGACCACTGGGCAAAGTCTACAAGAACTTCAAAAAAATACCCGTTGAGTTATCTGTTAGTGACGGTAAGGTATCAATCAAGGCAATTAATTCCAGAAAAAAATACTATGCAATAGCAAATACTGCCTTGTCTCTTATTAGGAATCTCTGTGATGGTGTCATAAACGGTTACACAATTAAAATGAAAATTGTATATGCACACTTTCCAATCACAGTCAAAACCAAGGATAAACAAGTTCTTGTAGAAAATTTCCAAGGGGAAAGAGCACCAAGAGTGGCAAAAATCCATGGTGCAACTAAAGTTGCTTCAAAAGGTGATGACATAACCGTAACCGGTCCTGTCTTGAATGATGTCACACAAACTGCAGCAGAAATTGAGGCAGTCACCAAAGTCAAAAACAAGGATCATCGTGTCTTTTTGGACGGGGTATACCAATACCACAAGACAAAAGGAATCGAAAAATAATTTTTAATTTTTCTACATAGTCACTAGTAAGAATTAAATCGCATACTTTAAGCACAAAGTCAGGCCGCCCTAGCTCAGCGTGGTAGAGCGCCTGACTGTTAATCAGGGGGTCGTCAGTTCAAGTCTGACGGGCGGCGCTTAATCTTTCTAAATTCGAGTTCTGAAACATTTTTTTGATGACTCTAAAAACACACAACCTAGTTTTCATGTATTAGTTGAATACTATTTCAAAATTCGAATTTAGAAACATTGATCGTTGCAACCGTCTGTGTTTACACAATTAGACCGAACCGATCTAATATCTGATCCATAATAATCACTAATGCAGGAGATTTACAATGGCCAGAACTAGAAGGGCCAACCGATATTGTATTGACTGTGGCGGTAGATTGACCTACTATCCACGTCTCTCCAACCCAAAAGCACCAAATGAACACAGAGTGTTAGTATATGCTTGTCCTGATTGTACCGTGGACTTTGAAAAACCCAAGTTGTTATCAATAAGAAGAAATCAAGTAGATGATCCACTTGAAACCATTGAAATCGAAATAACCGAAAATAGGGAAAAGATAACCCTGACCAATTAGTATTATTCAAAATAATTGGTATGGTTCTTAACAGTTTTGCATTTTCTGTGTCCCAAGTAGGGGGGTATTTTTGGGTATAAGCGGCAAAGTTTAGTGTTTTTTAGGGTGTTTTTACCAAAAATGGGGGTAAAATTACCAAAATCTAATTCTGATAGATGGGAAATCTCCTCGGTTTGAGCACTCCTTACCTGGTCAAAAAACAGTTAATCCTCATAAAAAATGGTCCCTGAAATGACAAAAAACCATCAAAAATTCGCCAAATCATGGGGGTTTAACTTTTACTCGTG
>DAMC01000021.1:822-12105 GCA_002499525.1 Nitrosopumilales archaeon UBA218 | reverse complement strand
GCTGAACACGTCTTGGGATTAATCACAAGCAAGGAAATGACGTCACGTGACATCCAAATCACTATAGGAAGGAGTCGTGAGCATACTTCAAGGCTCATGAAAAGACTTTTCGAGGAAGGTTTGGTTCAAAGAAATAACAAGACAAAGCCATTTACATATCAGATCACTGAGAAGGGTAAAGCTAAACTCGGCAACCAAGAGAAGCCTATTACGGTCTAAGTTTTCTTAGTAACTCAATTAAATATTTTTATTAGGCAAACCTAATAATAATATTAGTATTGATATTTTCATTAGTTCAACCTAATATTAACTGATGCCAAAATCAAATTTTATATAATTAACTATTTTAAGAAGTTTTAAATATCTTAGTTTATTAAATTAATAATATGCTTACAGAAAATGATGAATTGGTCAAGATCACGGCTGTAGGAACAATCTCAATACCAAAACAATTCCGCAAGTATTTGGGTATTCAGAAAGGTGATTATGTCAAAGTCAGCATTCAGGGAGATACGCTTATTCTCAAACGTGTTAACATCTCCTAGTCGGTTTTCTGAGGAATTTTAGCTATTTGGTAAACCCAGGCTTTGCCCTGACGGAGGCGGTTGATCCTTCCTTTGGTGTTGAACCTAGCTAAATAGGTCGAAATTATGCTTAGTTTAATGGGTTCGTTGTGTTCATCCTCATACTTTTCCAGTATTTCGTTTGAGGTAAAGTTACCCATTGGGAAATATTTGTCCACAATATGCCAGATTTTAGCACCCACCGAATCTAGTTGAGGTGCCTCGTCTTGGTCCTCAATATTCATGAGGTTCATTAATTCGAATATTTTGATTACTTTATCCCGTGTGATGTTGCCCTCGATGTTAAAGTTGTATTTGGCTCCATCCGAGTCTTCGAGGTCTATTCGTATTCTCTTCTTTGCCATCGTGATCGATCGTGTTAACTGGTTAACACATGAACGGATCCGGTCAGTTTTGTTAACTACCAGCGTTGTTAACGTTGACTGCGTAGCCCACGCCTAGTCAAAACCCACATGTTAACAGGCTAACCCCCTTTTAAGACAAAAAATTACCCTTTTTTTACGCCTGGAGTGGAAATAAGGGGGTCAGTTTTGGCTTGTTAACAACGTTAATGGCAACCTTCACGCCTGGACTCGAAATAAGGGGGTCAAAATCGCCTTTTTCGGGTGTTTTCTTAACATCAAGTTAACTAATTGTGAATTTCCCACACACCATCATTTCCACTCTTTTTCTTTCTAAATTTTTTTTATGAAAATCTAATTAAAAATAATTAATTACAAACTAAACTCAAACTATCATGTTCATTCTAAACACTTCATGATTAGTCAAAGTTGTGATGGAGTGGAAATTGAGGTGTGAGCGTTGACGGATGATCCAGTTGACAGATTTTTAGATGATGTGGAAAGCGGCAAGTCCGTGATTAAAAACCGCAGGGTTTTACATTTTTCCTACCTACCAGATATAATCTTACACAGAAACGAGGAGTTGGAAAAGGTAACCCAATCATTATCACCCATTCTAAAACAGTCAAGACCATCCAACCTTATTGTATATGGCAAACCAGGAACCGGCAAAACTCTAGTCATAAAGAAGATTCTGGGCAAAATACAACAACGAGTCGAGAAGTCAAAATTTCCAATCAAACTGATCTATTCTAACGCTAAAGATGAAACCACATTATACAGCCTTCTGGTAAGTATTGGCAGACAGTTGGACTTGGATGAAAAAGAGATTCCCCCAACCGGACTATCAATATCAGAGATCTTCAAACGACTCCTCAAAGTAATTGACAAAAACCAATACAATATTGTCTTTGTAATAGACGAAATCGACTATTTAGCACATCTAGTGTCAAAAACTGGCAAGGATGTCATGTATCAACTAACTAGGGCAAATGAGCGCCTAAAGAACGGCTCTCTTACTTTGGTTGGCATATCAAACGACCTGACCTTCAAAGAGCGCCTGGACCCTAGGGTAATCAGCTCATTATCGGAAGAAGAGATTGTCTTTACTAATTACAGTGTTGACCAACTAAAAGAGATCCTAAAGGAGAGAATCAAAGAGGCCTTTAACGAAGGTGTAGTTGAGGACTCGGCACTAAACCTTTGTGCTGCAATGGCAGGGCGCGAGCACGGTGATGCTAGGCGTGCAATCGATCTTTTACGTGTAGCAGGCGAGATAGCCGAACGCGCCCAATCAAACAAGGTGACCGAAGAACACATCAGAATAGCCTCCTCCAAAATTGAAGAAGACAAGGAAACAACAGCACTACAATCATATCCATTACATGAAAAACTACTCATCATTGCGGTGATGAAGGCATCCGGCCTTTCAACCGGGGAGATATTTATGGCCTACAAAACACTATGCAAGGCAATCCGACAAAAAGAGTTAACCCAAAGAAGAGTAACACAAATGCTGTCGGAAATAGAAATGTCCGGAATCATATCTGGTAAGATAGTTCACCAAGGAATTCATGGAAGGACAAAGAAATTCACTTTAACAATATCACCCGATACAGTCAAAGAGACATTCAAGTCAGAAGCTACTCTGGAAGATATTATTTAGAAAAATCCTTGGTATAGACCTTGAAGGTCTTCAAGTTTACTAAAACTGCTATCCCCGAAGTTGGCGTAATGCCTACCCCTGATTGGAATGGAGTCTGCGACTGCCAAGCACCAGAGTTCAAAATTAGAATATTCTTATACAAATCCAGATCAATTACATGGACATGGCCTGCATGAAAGATATCAGGCACCTCGTCAATTACCATGTAATCTTCTAATTCAGGAGCCAAAGGCGTTTGTGCACCATAAATTGGGCTTAGATGTCTTGCCTTCAACAAATACTGCATAACTTTGGCTGGCTTATCGTAGCTGAGACCTGGCGTAGTCTTAACAATATCATCCACCGATTGACCATGGAATATCAAAACTTTGACTCCATTTAGTGATATTATGGCAGGGTTCCCGATCATGAAGAAGTTTTTCCTACCCCACAAATCTGGATTATATTTGGCAGGAATGGCTGGTTGTGGAAGTGCTCTTCTTCCTGGGTCATGATTCCCAGGAGCGATAAAGACTTTGATGTGTTTTGGAACTTTATCTAAAATGTCGTATAGTAGCTTTAACTGGTCTTGAGTGTTTAGTGCGATTAACTCCTTATCCTGATTAGGGTAAATGCCAACTCCATCAACTACATCACCACCCAAAATGAAGAATTTAACTCTCTTTGCAATTGGATCAGGACTTGAAAACCACTCGATCAGGCTTCGAAATTCTTTCTCCATAAAATATTTGGAACCAACATGAAGGTCTGAAACAAATACTGCATATGCCTCTGTCTCTGAGCGGTTTGCCGCATGATCTGGTATGTCTGGCAATATGATGTCCTTGACGATAAAACCACCGTTTTTACTTGTAACAATTTTTTCCATAACAAACTGGTCCATAAGTAATCCAGAAGCAACCTTCTGAAGTTCCTCATCAACAACTATGGTGTCAATATTGCCACTTTGGTCGTCTAATGTTATTTTAGTCACATTCCTATCTGTCCGTCTATCTACTACTAACCCACAAACATAGACTTCATCCTTAGATTTGGTAGAAATCACACTAGAAATCGATTTGATTAATTTTGCCTCAGGCCGATTTGACACAATACGTCTTAGTTTGGTGAACCTGCTAGTAAATAGAGCAGAAAAACCTTGTACCCCCTCGGCAGAACCGAGCCTCAATGTGGGATCATAGATAATTTCATGATTATCCTCTATGTTTTCATCTTCCTTTATTCCTAGGAAAGATTCAAGATCCTTCTGGGAGATCAGGTATAACTGCTGGCGCTCTTTTTCCTTCACTATTTGTTTTATAATTCGTTCTAACTCCTTTACGTCGATCTGCTCTAAAATTTTCAATGCATCTGGATGAATTTGGAAGCCTTTATTGATTACAAAATTTAATGCAGCACCGACATCGCTAATCATAAACATGAATCAAATCACGTTTTAATTAACTCTGCTTCAAGCAACAAACTATTATTCACCAAATAGATCTGAAATCATTATGAAAAAACGTATTCTACTTTTCTTTGTATTTCTGGGAGCTTTTACGGCCGCGTTTTCCATAGGAGCCCAAATGCAGGTACCTGAAGAGGAAGCCAAGATGTTTCTAGATGAATTTAACAAATTACTTGATTCACTCAAGGGAGAAAATTTTGGTCTAGAGATTTTCATACACAACACCGAGATTGCATTAACAATGTTCATTCCTGGATTTGGTATTGTTTGGGGCTTGTTCTCTGCAATTTCAACTGGATACGCGTTTGCAGCACTAAATACAACTAAACCAATATTGATGAATTTTCCACCTGCAGCCCTGATTTTTGCCACCCCGTTTGGTCTAATGGAACTTGCCGCCTACTCACTTGCAATGTCGCGTAGTCTTATTTTGATAATCTCCATTATCAAACGAACCTCTCTAAGAGAACAATGGAAACCAATAGTAATCGAAATTAGCTTAGTCGTCGGACTCTTATTGGCAGGAGGAATTATTGAAGCATATATGATTGATAATTTTAGCTCTGAACAGATGCAAAGAATGGGAACTAAGAATTGATAAAATTTTGTGGCTTGGCCAAAAATAATTCAGTAGTAAATTATAAACAAAATCAGGGTATGACAATACTGTGAAGTATTTATCAATTATCGCTGTGATTCTAGGCGTGATTCTAACACTTTCTTTTGGTAATGCCCAGGCCTTACTTTCTTCAAATAAATCGTATATGTTCTCAAGTGATGGGTTTGCAATTATTAATGATAAAATTTCTGACTCTAGCTCTAATTTTTCATTTTCCATAATTAAGGCAAAAGAGAAATCAGATCTTAACCTCCAAAGCGGGAAAGTCACAATTGACCAAAAAAATTGGAATCTTTCGGACCTAAAAGGAACTGTCCTCCAAAGCGGCAAGCTTTTCAAGTTTAACGCCAAGGCTACCGATCCTCAAGGAAAATTAGCCACTTTTGATGGAACAGCAAAATTTGTAGATACTACCACCTCTGATGCAATCTATACTATTAGTGGCACTTTCACACAGGGGCAACAAATAACAAAACTAGTTTACATCAGCAAACTTTCAGAGATTACTTCCAAACCTAGTACTGATGTCCAAAAATCTCAAACCGTCAAAATTCTTCTTGGCGCAGCTAACCCACATCTTGAAACATACAAAACTCAAACAAATAGTTTCAAATTCAATTTCTTATCTCAGGACCGAATAACAATTCTTCCTGGATCAAGTGTTACATTTGTCAATGAAGATAATGTCCCACATTCACTTGCTTCTGGAATTGATAACACTATGCAAACCAATGCTTCCTTTATTCCTGATGGTAAAATTACAAGCGGTGATATTCTTCCAGGACAATCTTGGACTGTGACTTATAATGAAAAGGGGTTCTATCGACTATTTGATACAAAATACAAACACATCGATATTACAATATTTGTATATGACACATCAAAAATACAAACAACAAAAAAACCACTTAACTAGAAATTAATGTAAGACTCTAACTTGTGCTGATTAATTACCATCACGGATAGATCCGAGAATTCCTTTCCTTCCAAATCTGACATAACCCCAACAAATTCGGTCTCCTTTTCCGTAGTGAGGTACTCAAAGACATGAACTTTTAGCTTTGTTGTATCAAAACCGTTTTTTTTCAAATAAATGGCAATTTCTGACTGCATAAAATGTTTGGAAGGTTCACGAGGCCATGGTCTTGGTACTAATACCACTGAAAAACCATCTAGTATTGCTTTTTGCAACTCCAGTTTTTTTCCTTCTATTGGTGTTGTTACGTGCATTGTTATCACCTTTGATCTATCTAATGGAACTTGAGCCTTTGAAGCAGCAACCTGCGTGGCAGAAATTCCTGGAATTATGTTTATTTTTCCAAAAATTTCGATTAATCTATCAACCACTTCTGATTCTGAAAAATTAACATCTCCTGTAAAAGGTACTACAAGTTTTTTTTGGCCCAAATCCTGAGCAACTCTCTGATAAACCTCTTCTTGGTTTTTCATTGTTATTTCGTGAATTTCTTTACCTTTGAGAAGTGATTCTATTGTTTGTAAGGTATACTTGTAACCAATTACGATGTCACATCCAAGAACTATGTCTTTGACTATATCCGTGACATATTTTGGAGAACCGGGACCGACACCCACGGCAAATACGTTTGTCATTGTAACATCCTCGATTTGATGTATTCTACCACTGGAGACCAATTTGGTTTGAGAAAATTCATTGGCGACTTGACTGGATAACTAACCCAATCTTTTACTATTGATAAGTGAAATTTTTTCTCTTTTTCACCATCTAGCAACTTTAACACCAATACAGTACCCCAAACCTTTTCTTCGGTAGATACATCCACTATATCAGAGATGTTATAGGCGGTATTTTTTTTATTAACAAGATCTGCTACCAAATTTTTCTCATTATAACCGTCATGAGTAAAGATCGTATTGTTTGGATCTTTGATTAACATAAGGATCTGCCGTTGCACAGTTGATCTCCACCACTGTGGTTTTGCTACTGTTTTTGATACAAAATAAAGACACCGATCTGTGACAAAAAACATACACTCCTTACCTCTTTTGAATAGTTTTTTTTCTTCTAACCAGACTGAAAGCAGATGAGTCTTAATTCTCTCATCAGGTTCCATGATTTTTTCAAACTATAACGTTGTTAAAAACCAACTGAGCTTCTATTCATGAATTACAGATGATTAGGAATATTTTGTTCATATTAGTTCAATTAGCTTTTATTTAAGGCAACAAAAACCACAACGTTGCAAAAAACAGTTATTCTTAGTCTCGTACTTGGTTTTTCTTTGGTAGGCCTTGTACCAGTGTTTGCACAAACAGAAATCTCTGATAAAGTCGTGGTTCTCACCACTCAATCTGGAGAAATGGTAATCGAACTATTTCCAGGTGATGCTCCAAAAACGGTAGAAAATTTTCTAAAACTAACAAGCCAGAAATTTTACGATAGAACAGTATTTCACAGAGTTATCAAGGATTTTATGATTCAGGGCGGTGATCCAAAAACAAAACCTGGTGGCTACCAACATGTGACTGAGTGGGGTACAGGTGACGCAGGATATACTATTCCTGGAGAATTTAACACAATAAAACACAAACGAGGGATTGTATCGATGGCAAGAGGAAGCAGCCCCGATAGTGCCAGCTCACAATTTTTCGTTGTACACAAAGATACTCCATCTCTGGATCAGGAATATGCCGTGTTTGGCAGACTGGCAACAAAGGCTAGTTTCACTACATTAGATAAAATTGCAAACCTTACAACCACCGGTAAAGAAGGAAACGACATCCCATTAGATTGGGGCAAGGGAGAAGTACTAAAAGCCGAGATTAAAAATAGGTCAGAGATAAAAGATTTGCTTGACCAGGGTGAACCAGATAGAGTCAATGAAACTATTACTAATCAACCTACAGTACCATATACTAATGAAAAACTTGGATTTTCGTTTGTTCCACCCGCAGGCTGGTTTACACAAGAACCACAAAAACAAAATGAAATAACACCAGATGTGGTAGCTGTTGGAAATAAAATCGGTGGATTCACCCCAGCAATATCGGTATCAGTCAAACCAGCAAACGGTACCAGTGTTGAAGATTATACCTCCAAAATAAAACAAAGTCTCCAACCTGCAATAAATTCTGGGATTCTTACAATCCAAGACGAGAATAAGATCACAATAAACGGAAATGAGGCATTCATGCGCCAAGCCTTAGGAAAATTCAACACAACTTCTGGCCAATTGAAAATAAAATTCAAAGAAGTAGTCATAAAATCTAATGATAAATTCTTTATTATCACATATACAAACAGTGATAATAATTTTGATGCAGTGCTCCCAAAATTTCAAGCATTACTTGATTCGTTTTCAACTAATGTCAAATCAAACATAGATGTAAAATCAGTGGATACTAGTATAAAATCCCCAGAATCAAATGCTAAAAGCAAAAAACAATGCGCAATTGCTACTGCTGCTTATGGAAGTGAATTAGCGCCGGAGGTACAATTACTCCGTGAGGTGAGAGACAACGTACTTTACGAAACTAAATCAGGAACAGCATTCATGTCTGGATTTAACGAGTTTTACTATTCATTTAGTCCTACTATTGCAGACTGGGAGCGCCAAAATCCACTCTTTAAGCAAGTAGTAAAAACAACAATCACACCGATGCTTTCTACAATGTCGATATTGAACTATGTTGACATACACTCTGAACAGCAAATGCTAGGATATGGAATTGGCCTGATTTTACTTAATGTTGGAATGTATTTTGTAGTGCCTACATTGGTAATAATTAAAATAAAAAATAGATTTTCGAGCTAGTGCAAAAATCTTGGAATCTTTTTTGCTATGTGAGCAATAGAGATTCTTCCTGGACCCATTGTTATGATGCTCAGGTTTGCAGCAAGCAAAATCAAATCAAACTCATAGGCACCCTGTGTTCCTGTGAAAGCAGCTGCCTTTTTGACATGGAAAATCGCCCCTAGCATTATGATTGATAGAATAGACGAGGCAATTCTATTCAGAATGCCGACAATAAGCATTATTCCAGAAACTGTTTCTGCAAGAATGATTAATGGTGCGATCTCTGTTGGAAGGCCTAGACTTGACAAAAATCCTCCAAACTCCGGCATCGTGGACTTGGCCAATCCGTGTACCAAAAAGACCACACCAACAGCTAATCTGATGCCAAAATGAGTGATATCATTCAGTCTTCCTTCTCTGATGTTAGCTTCCATTGAGGGGATTTTTTTATACGATATAATAAAAGCTCCACCAAATTATTCTTGAGAATTTGGCAAACTTTGGACACATTGAATACAAAAAGAAAATGATCAAAACTTGGAATGATATAGCTCCACGATATCACAAGAGATGGGCAGGTAGAAGCATTGGGCCATTTCAAAGCACTCAGAAGCTAATCTCATTTGCAAAACTAAATTCTGGTGATTCTGTGCTAGATTTGGCATGTGGTACTGGTGCTGTAACTAGGTATATTCTTAATAAAACAGGCAAGTCTGGCCACATCGTTGGTGCAGATAGCTCTATTACAGCATTAAAGATTGCAAAAAAATCGCTTGACCAAAAAAACATAGATTTTGTAATATTTGATGCAGAAAATTTTGGATTTAATCACAAATTTGATGTTATAACATGTCAATACGCGTTATTCTTCTTTCCCAATGCTTTCAAGGCACTCAATAATATGAAAAAGGCACTCAAAAAAAATGGAACATTGGCTTTATCAGTACATGGTGCTGGTGAAACAGTTCCATATTTCAACAGCATTTTAACTTCTGTACAAAAATTCATTCCTGACTATATTGGATCTGGTGCACCTAATTTGGATAGATTTGGTACAAAAGAGAATCTTAAAAAAATAATCAAAAAAGCGGGATTTACGCAAGTTGTTATTCACGAATTTGAGTTTTGGTACTCGCCCGGCTCCTTTACCAAGTACTGGTCAAACTATCTAAAATATCTGGCCAAACCACTACGAAACAAACTTGATAATTTATCATCAGAACAAAAAAAAGAATTGCGTAATACGGTTAAGACAAAAACCATTCCATACACTAAAAATGGTATAATTAAATTTCCATGGAGGGTTTTAATTGCAACTGCAAAAAATCATAATACATCCACCTAGAATTTTAAAAAATCAACAACAACGCTATCTGGTTATGTTATTTAGTTGCTATAACGTAATTAAACAATAAAAAATCCAAACATCCATTTTTTACTATAAGATAATGAGTTCTTTTGTGAATCTGTGCATAATAATTGGTTTTTCCTTGACAATAACAGAATCTTCAATTCGAACCCCAAATTTGTTTTGAATGTAAATTCCAGGTTCTACTGTGATAGCCATGTTCTTTTCTAACCTCGTTTCACTTTTTTGCGAAATATTTGGAAACTCGTGTACTTCGAGGCCTATTCCATGACCAGTAGAATGGATGAAATATCTACCATAATTTTTTTCATTAATATAAGATCTACAAGCATTATCAACACTCTTGCATGAAACATTAGGTTTTACAGCCTTTAGTCCTAATTCTTGAGAATCTTTAACAATCTCATATGCCTCTTTAGCTTTATTTGAAATCTTTCCAAGTCCAAAAGTTCTCGTTGCGTCACTCACATATCCCTTATAGCGTAATGTCAAGTCAACAACGATTAGATCACCATCTACAAATTTCCGATTTGTTACCTGTGCATGTGGTAATGCACCGTTTGGACCCCCTGCAATTATTAACGGATTTAGAGTAGAACGATAACCAGTACTAAACATTTCCTGCTCCATAGCAAATGACATTAATTTTGATTGTAGTTCAGATTCTCTTAGGCCTCTGACTATCTTACGAGTGCACAATTCGTACATTTCATCAAGAATTTTTGATGCCTTTCTTAGAATTTTAATCTCAGATTCTTCTTTTATTATACGGGCCTTGTAGAATGGTTCTACTGAATGTTTGATACTTGGTATGGATTTTTTTAATTTTTCCATCGTTTCATAATTTTGGCAATCTGTACAAACTTTTTTTCCTTTCAAAATTTTCACCAGAGTAGACAATAACCCCACCCCACGTTCAGATGTGACAACATTACATTCTATGGAATCTTCTTTTGCTCTCATCACCTCTAACTCCGGAGCAATTATCGTCGTGTTACCATTTTTTTCTAAAACTCCTATTGCTTCCCCCCAAAATCCAGTCATGTAAAAAAGATTTTCAGGCTCAAAGCACACAAGCGTATCACAACCAATTTCTTTAGTGTAAACCATAAGATTTCTTAATCTCATTCTCATTGATTTTTTTATTAACAAAGCACAATTAATCTTTGTTGGAATATGTGTTTGGAAAATGTACCTTACTAATTACATCAACAACGAATCATCAACAAAGAAAAGTAAACCCATTTTTCATATTAATAAACACTAAATCACTTATTCTCTATTTTGTATCTAGTTGGGATGCTATTCTGATTAGGACAAACAAAACAACATTTTAATGAAATTCTTGAAACGTTTTTGTCATAAATCATTTAACTTGTTACAATCAATACAAGATTTTTTGTAATTCCATTATTTCTCTTCAATTCCGTTCAACCAAATCCTTTATCATTACTTTACATAGAAAAATTGTCTAGAGAATG
>DAMC01000021.1:0-489 GCA_002499525.1 Nitrosopumilales archaeon UBA218 | reverse complement strand
TCTAGAATATTAATATAAAAAATCAGTTTTAAACCGCGAATTGATTATTTGATATTCATCTTAATAGTAAATTGTGCTTTTATGCCTAGACTCCTGCGAAAGGCTTTTTGAGGGAACCCTAGCAAATACAATGATGCAAAAAACGGAGAGCCCTACCTATTTGAAAGCAATCACAATTCGTGATCAGAGTGACATTCATTCTATCAAGGATGACATGAAAAAAAATATGATTCTGATTTTGCGAGTTACTCCTCTGGCACAAAAAGATGTTGAACAGTTACGAAAGCTAGTTGAGGAATTATATGCACAAGCAAAAAATTTTAATGCAGACATTGCAAGACTTGGGGAAGAAAGAATCATTGTAACCCCGCCAGGTGTAAAAATCTGGAAACCTGAATATGATCTCAAATAATATTAAAATTTGACGAATAAATTCTACGTTTCTCTTAAAATTAAAACAAACCAAAAATTTTCAAAATTGTATTACAT
>DAMC01000043.1 GCA_002499525.1 Nitrosopumilales archaeon UBA218 | reverse complement strand
AAGTAAGATATGATCTTGCCTTTTCCCTCATCTCCAAAAAATCCACCAACTACAACAGTCGAAGGCATCAATGGATAAAATTTTGAGCTTTAATTTAAGCCAAGTTATGTAAAAGCGATCTAAATTTTTAATACCAATGATTCGTTGATTATTATGAATACTGAAAATTTTGCAGGAAATATAATTGTGAATTTGGCAAATCTGCCGGACTTTTTGCGTAAACCAATTTTGAGAAAGAGGATGGATGAATTTTTTACATTATCAGAATCTGATCGCCTAGAAGTAATCAATAATGCATTGGAGGCAGGGCCAACAATTCCGTTTCCAAATTTTTCAAAACTCTTTTTCACATGGTTAGAAATTTTGGCAACAATGCCTGAAGAAAAACGAGTGGGGTTGGTATCAGCATACATATTTGAGGTATTAAGAAATCCCCAGAAACTAATCCTGTTCAATCTAGACGGAATTTTAGAGGTTTTCTTAAAAATTGACCAAGCGTATCAGGAGAACATAGCCCAGTCTCTGAACAATATCATTTCTGGGCTGAGTGAACAACAAAAAAGGCAGTTGTTTTTGATGATCCCTCAAAGTGCCAAGGCAAAATTAGGGCTCTAAGTCTGCTCTGGCTTGTCTGGCTTGCGATTATCCTCATTGGTATAGTCAATCACATCCCCTTGTGGAGATAAAACACCGACAAAGATTTTTTCGTTCTTTTTGAGTAGTTTTCTATGATCCGGCAATGACATGTCCAGTCTTAATTCATTCATTACCATAATTCTGTAAGACTTCCATTCTTCCCAACATTTGTTACAGCATGGATACGTACCGCCGACAGCATCCAATTGTTCAGAGTCAGATATTTCCATCTTGCATTTTGTGCACGATTTTGCCATAATTTTGATAAATTTCTAGTCAATTTATTCTTTATTTGGTAATGAATAATAACATTAACAGAGAATCATTCATGTGAAGATCAAGTGTCCCAAGTGTAAGGGAAATGCAGAATTAGAGTCTGACTTTAGTTATGTGACATGCCAAAAATGTAATTTAGAAATGTCCTATGGCGAATATGTCAAATATGTAGCACATCACGACATCACATATTCTGATATTTTGGGAGATTATGCGGGTTCAACTGAGGGACAAACTGCAGGTACGCTTGATGAGTGGGACTAACTTTTAAAATCAAACAAACCAACACCTCACAATGACTGAATTCTTTTTTGAAAGTATCCTAAATCTTGTCGGATTTGCAGTCGGAATTGTCATTGGGATATTTGCCGCCATTGGTTTTAGAAATACAGGCAGTCCAACTTTATTTAGACTGACACTGGCTTTCATCTGTATCGGTATTGGTTTTTTGATAATGTGGGCAGGACTTGCACTTGACATGTATGTCTATCATAGTTCTGAACAGATAGGTTGGATTCAGACATTAGGAATTGCTGTACAAACATTAGGATACTTTTTCATTGCGTTTTCACACACTATCAAGTCATTTTTCCCGAGATCAAACTATCTCAGGTCTGTTGGAATGGTGCCTTTGTTTTTGATTTCGTTTATGTCCATTGAGAACATTATTCGCTCAATTTCGTTCATCTTACTAATTTACGGCGCTATTGAAACAACAATGTCATATTTTGAAAGTAGACGTAAGACGGCACTATTTGTTGCAGGTGGATTAGGATGTCTAGCATTAGGGGAATTTATCGGGTGGTACTATTTCGTGTTTCCACACTCTATACTAAACATAGCATCGATTTCGATTAAGATTGCAGGGCTAGTATTGTTATTTATCCCGATTACTAGAGTGCCCCTTACAAAGATAAAATTCGATGAAAAGTTCTGAGAATCAGGCACGGATTAAGCTCTATGATATAACTTTGTCAAAAAATCTTATCCTGTCAATATATTGAACAATAATTCCACGATTCATTTGTCAAAATGCAAGTTTACAGAACACATATGAAGATAATTGGGGATATTCTGACCACAACTCGGGACGAATTGCCAGACTCTCAAGGAGCCAGCATAACATACCTGATTAGAAAGGCCAACATACCCCATGGAAGAATTTCAAAGATTTTAGGTACGCTTGTTTCCCAAGGATTACTAGAACAGACCAATTCCGATGGCGCCTTCAAATACAAAATCAGTACCACGGGAAGAGAGTTCCTGCAAGCTTATAACACATTTAACAAGTTTGCAGACAGTTTCGGGCTAACAATCTAATCAAAATCTTCATCATCTATTTCTTCATTTTCAGTATCTTCAAAGTCGTCCTCAAAATCATTTTCAATTTCAGGTTCTGTGCTCATGGTAGGATGGTAAAATTTTGTTTATTTAATTTTTAATCGTTCAATCAAGCTAAATATGTGATGGGATTGGTTTGGTATCAATGAATCTAATCATTACCTGCGCAAGACATTATGAATACGATACAGAGTTAGAGATTACAAACATTTTAGATGAGATCGGAGATTCAAACCCCCAGATTGCCACTACCGAATTCTCTGGAATTTTATACGTAAATACAAGTGCAAATCCTTTGGAAATGATTAATAGAATTCGTCAAAAAATAGAGGATGAGCCATGGTCCATCAGATACACAATGCGTGCAATTCCAGTAGAAGCACTAGTAGAAACACAAATTCGACCAATAATTGAAGCTGCGTCTAGTCTTGCAAAAAAAATGTCCAAAGATGACTCGTATCGAATCACCATAGAAAAGAGAAACTCTGGAATTGCTTCTGAGGAAATAATCACTCAGATCGCAAATAAAATTCCAAACAGGGTTTCGCTCAAAAATTATGATTGGGTCGTTCTAGTAGAAATTCTAGGTACAGAGACAGGAATTTCCGTGCTCAAAGATTCAAACATTTTGAGCATACAGAGAGAAAAGAGAGGATCACTGGAATAGAGTCGCCGCCTTTTCGGCAAGTAGATCTTCCAATGGATGTTTCGATTCCACTGCACTGATCTGTTGTTTTGTTATTCTAAATAACTTTTGCAGATATTTTGAATTTTTAGATAAATCAATGGAGGTCAGATTAGGACAGAGATGATTGTGAATCTTGTCAAGTGCAGATTTGTTTCCAAGTGCGATGATAACAAATTCATCGAATTTTTCAATTCCCACAGCATTAATTGCTCCAGAAATCTGAGTAGTGGCAGCAAATCTTAGGAGAATGTCAGTTTCAGTCTTTTTTGCAAGCAATAGATGGTGTTTTTTTGCATAAATTGTCTGAGCGAGGATCTTTTTTGCGTGTAAGATCCCCGTGATAGTTTTAGGTGAGACCCCTTCCATCACCAAAGCCGGAAACTTTTTTCTCAGCAGGGTTAAAAAATCATAATTTTTGCCTTTTTGGTTTTTAATACAAAACAATTCAGCATTTTTCGAGTCCACCTTAAAACACAGTCGTCCACCTCCGTGAATTACGGGAATAATACTAACAACATCACCAGAATGTAAAACCGTGTTTGGACCCTTTAACGCTGAAGAGTCAGCCCCATTAACGGCAATTAGAATATTTTTTGTATCAAGCTCTAAAGTATCAGCTGGTTTTACGGACAAGAGATAATCAATTAATTTAGATAAAGTAACATTATCAAGATCAATTTCAAATTTTTCAAGACCGAATGCTTTTTTTGCACCGCCTAAAAGCTTGACTGTAATCATCTAAAATTTGAAATAGTTAATTGTTTAAGACTCTTCGCCAGAATCAACGGTTATTTCTTGTGGGATGTCAGAATCTTCTTCAACATCTTCGGTTTCCTCGATTTCTTCTTCAGCTTCAATTTCATCAACCTCTTCAACTTCCTCTTTTTCTACTGGAGATTGTTTTGTGGCCAAGTAATCCTTTTCACGTTTGATAAGTTTGGTGATATATCCAGCCATTTCATTTTTGAGGCCTTTGGATCGAACAATTGCTAGTTGATCAAGGAGTTTTTTGTTTCCAGAAAAGTCAACTGTGAATTTATCTTTGTGTTGTTCAAGAACTTCATTTGAAAGTCTCTTAATTCTATCCACGATTTGGATATTTTTGGGGGTATATTATACCTATATTCCCAAATATTGTTTTGAATTAGTTTCCAGTAAAGATTCTACCTCATCGTAAGAAATTCCAAGAGATTTGCAAATACAAAACACAACACTTGGGATAAAGCTAGGATGTGCTGACTTCATATCAAAACAGCGAGAGAATTTCACAGGGCCGTCAGTTTCCACTAAAATTTTGTCTCGGTTTGTATTTGAGATGAGGACTTGTTTGTCTTGCGAGTATACAGATACTGGTCCATATGAAACAAAACATCCTAATTCCATTGCTTGTTTTAGTTGTTTTTTACTTCCTGCAAACCAATGCAGTAGAAATCCGGAAATTTTGTATGATGGCATTATTTCAAATATGTCATCCAGGGTTCCCCGAGAATGTACAGACACGGGCTTGGAGTTTTTTTCTGCTAGTTCCAACAATTTTGTAAAAACTTGCTTTTGTTGCGCATATTGCTCGTCGTTTGATGTATAAGTTTTGTCCAATCCTATCTCTCCAATTCCAGAAATATTTTTTACATTTTTTTCAATTAGTGAGATCATTAACTCGAGATCTTCGCCGGCTTTTTCAGGATGAATTCCGATGAATGGTAGAACGTGAGTACTTTTTTTGGCAATCTCCAAGGTCTTAATGGAGGATTCATTATCCATCGAGACTGCACAAGCCTTAATTCCCAAATTATGCATCGAGTTGAGAATCAAATCAATATCACTATTGTATTCGATATCGGACAAGTGAACATGTGCGTCATAAAGCATATTTTTGAAAAAATTTCTCTATACTTAAGTGTGCAGAAATCTATTACTGAGTGGAATTTTTTAGCTCATACTGCTTTATCATCAGAATAGTCAAGTAATAGTAATGAAATCATCAGAGCTTGGATTATCAGCTATGTATAGAATTCTCAAAAAGGCTGGAGCTGATCGCGTTAGCGATGAATCAGCAGATGAATTAAGAAGGGTTTTAGAAGAGATTGCCACAACAATTGCAAAAAGTGCAGTCGATATGTCAAATCACGCAGGTCGAAAAACAATTCGTGGTGATGATGTAAAGTTGGCATCAAAGGCATTTCTCAAGTAAAGAGTTTAATTCTGATTGGTTTTGATTTTTTCTTGTGGTGAGGTGGCAGAGCGGTTATGCGTTCGCCTGCAAAGCGAATCTATAGGGGTTCGAATCCCTTCCTCACCTAACTTACACTTACCGTTCCTTCCATCCACGGGTGCAGTCTGCAGTAATAGTGGAACTGGCCAGAGTGGTCGAATTTGTGCGAAAAGGTATCAGATGCTGCAATCTGTTCGGATTCAATAATCCCATTTGGAGTATCATAAAATCCTGTAGTGACTGTGTGAAAACCCCTGTCGTTATTTACCCAAGTTACAGTATCACCTGCATTTACTGAGAGATTTTGTGGGAGATAACAGCCTGTTTTGTCACAACCTGGTCTGGATGCCGACATTACAATATTCACAGTCAAAGCAGGATCTAGATTTTGACTTTTTTGTATCGACATATGTTGATTATTCGATATCGCATATGCCAATGCAATTACGGCAATTGCAATAAT
>DAMC01000081.1 GCA_002499525.1 Nitrosopumilales archaeon UBA218 | reverse complement strand
GAAGAGGTGATCAGTGCCCCTACTAGCTTGTCTTCCAGCTCTGAGGTATTCTTTGCGTATTTTGCGCACAGTTGGACAAGACCGTCCAAGATTATTTCACGTGATGCCTCCTTTGAGGCCAGAGATATTATCATTGAGAGAGCTGACATTAGATTGTCAAGGGATTTGATAGTTGAAATTCTGCTTACGCCCAAGAATTTGCCTTTGAGATCTATTCCATCTTCGATTAGCTCCTTTATGTTGAAAAATATCACATCAGGCAAGAGTGACCAGATTCCAGGATTTGATATGTGAATGTCTCCTGACAGGTGCGAGTCGGCAACGTCTTTTGGTAGTGTGTTCAACAAGAGATTTTCTCCAAATATTGTTTGGCCAGACTTGAAGAATAATCCCTGAGCGCCATTATCGATATTATCGACGTTAGTGAGCATCTCCTGAATGTCAAATACCGGCATGCCTAGGCGAGCCAGTTTGTTACGATATTCCTCGTGGCCGTGTTCCAGTAACACAGAGTTTACCATTTCGCGGATTAGCGAGCCAGTTAGATATGTGGTCTGATATTTGTAAATTCTATTTTCGACTTCTTCGGTGATTTTTTGTGCCAATTCGAGTGGAAGGCTTCCCTCTCGGACAAGAGATTGGATAATTTTGTGAGAGTTGAATTCCTCAATGGATTCGTGTGAGGTTCGCACATACATTTTGCCTGATTCTATAATGGAGCGTTCCTCTATTTGGCGAGCCAAGCTCAAGACAAGTTTGCCTAGATTTGTGATAGTATAACGTCGCTCGGATTTGTTAAGTGCAACAAGTGATTGTCTGAGTAATTTTCTTAGGTGGTATGCAAATTTTCCGCTTTCCTTTTTAGATTTGAATCCAGCAAGAGACTTTAGCTCAGAATATGTTAGTGGTCCCTTGGAGTTTAAAATTCTTAAAATATCAATTCTGTTTGGACTTGCCATGACAGAAAAGATCATTCTTACACGTTTTGATGTAGATTGTAAAATTCCCCCGGACTTTTTGGGATCAATAATTCCTGCGGCCTCTATACTCATAAAATTGTCAACAGATCAGTACTAAATAACATTTACGTAGTGATCAAAAACTGGTTTTAGGATCAGTTTTTGGTTACGTCGATCGAAAATTCCGATGTCGACAAAGTCTGACCGCAAGACGGACATTTGGAATTGTAGTGTTTCATGACATCTTTGAGAGATTTTAGCATTTTCATGTTAGAAATTTTCGAGCCGCATTTGCCGCAAGTCACATCAACTGACATACATGATCTGATTTGTTTAAAATTATTAAGAATCTTTTTTGAATTTTATTGATTAATTTAGTAAAAAACGATTTACAGTTTTTCTAGCAGTATTCCACGATCGTCATATCCAACGATTTTGATCTTATCACCAACTGGAAGTTGGGCAGGTGAAGCAATTCCTCCCAAAAAGCCAGAGATCCTCATTTCATAACCATCAATTTTCATTACAACCCAAGCATATGGAGTGTATTTTTCAAAGCCCGCCGGAGGAACGGTGATTATAGTATACGTGGCTACCGTGCCCTTTCCGTCCAAGAGTTTGTTCTCAAAGCCCTTTGCGCCGCAGTTCTGGCAAAAATATACAGTTGCCAGATGAAGGTGACCGCATTTTGTGCATTTTTTGGTTAGAACTTGGCCTGACTTGACAGCATCTATGAATTCTTGCTTCATTGTCAAGGCTGTTTACACGCTTTGGAAAATGTGAACTGCGCAGCTGGCACCAGTTGCGCCAAAGTTGTGGGTCAGGCCGATTTTAGCATCAGCAACTGAGCGTTCGCCTGCTTTACCTGTTAATTGTTCAAAGACCTCTACTACCTGTCCTACACCGGTAGCGCCAATTGGGTGTCCCTTGGCCTTTAGTCCGCCTGAAGGATTTATTGCAATATCGCCGTTCTTGGCAGTTCGTCCCTCTCTGACTGCCTGTACACCTTGTCCCTTCTCAAAGAAGCCCAAATCCTCGGTATCAACAATTTCTGCAATTGTAAAACAGTCATGTACTTCAGCAAAGTCAACATCCTTTGCTGTAATTCCTGCCATCTTGTATGCTGCCTGTGCAGCAAGTTTGGTGCTCGGTATTGTAGTCATGTGGTCCCTACCCTGCAGTGTAGCAGGTGATCCACCCCTACCAGAGCCAATAACATTAACATAATTCTTAGAGTGTTCCTTTGCAAATTTCTCGCTGCAAAGTATTACTGCGCTTGCACCGTCTGAGAATGGACAGCAGTCATATAGTTTGAGAGGACTAGCAACTACTGCAGAGTTTAGCACATCATCAATTGTAATTTTCTTTCTCAAGTGAGCTTTTGGGTTTAGCAAGCCATTCTCGTGGTTTTTTACTGCAACTCGTGCAAGATCTTCTTCAGTAGCCTTGAATTCAGTAAGATATGCTCTTGCCATTGAAGCAAATAATCCTGGGAATGATGCACCTGCACCACCCTCGTAAAAGAAATCCGAACAGTATGAAAAGTATGTCGTGGTCCATTCTGTGCCTGTATGTGTGACTTTTTCAGTTCCTGCTACCAGTACTGCATCATAAAATCCAGCGGCAACATTTGCAAATGCTTCCCTAAACGATACAGAGCCGGAACCGCATGCAGATTCAATTGATAATGAAGGTTTTTCTGGAATTCCCAGATTGCTCATGATTACTGGTCCTAGGTGGACTTGTTTGTCGGCTATACCAAAAACATTGGATATGTAGCCTGCCTGGATCTCTTTGGGATCAATTCCAGCACTCTCTATAGCACCAACAGATGCCTGAATTGTGATATCAGTAATGCTGTCTTCTAATTTTCCATATTTGGTGCTACCAGCGCCAAGAACGCAGACCTTTTCCACGAGAGTTTTCGACCATTTCCATATAAAAATTCTTCATGAAATATCAGAGTGTTGTTAAAACAAAAGGCCGTCCATTCTGCCAAGTCGATCAAACCAAAAAAGCTAGGCAAGGTTCGCGTTACAAAGAACAAGGTGATCAAACTTCAAAAAGAGTTGCGCCAGTATTATGATGCCAACTCTTTTCTTTCATGGTCTGCAAGCAAGAAAAAGTATGTGATTCTTGGATCAAACGAGCCAAAAAATGGCCTGGTTTCATGTCCAGAGTGTAAAATTGGCAAGTTAATGGTAATTCGTTCCAGAAGAACAAAAAAACGATTCATGGGCTGCTCCAACTACTATAACGGATGCAAGGCATCTTCTCCTATGCTACAAAAGGCAATGATTTACGCTACAAAATCCCCGTGTCCAGAGTGTCACTGGCCTATGATACTGTACAGATATTCTAGAAAGAAGAAGTGGATCAAACAGTGCGCAAATTACCACTGTATTACAAACAAACCTAAAGACTGAGATCCGAGTAGATGTCTGTTCTTCTGTTTTTTAGCAGGGGCAGTGAGATTCGGGTCTTTTTGACTAGTTCTTTAGAAATATCGGCAATTCCAATTCCGGATTTGTGCTTCATGTCAAGAATAATTTTGCCGAATGGATCGACTATGAGACTTCTACCGCAGTAGATATGTCCCAAGTGTCCCGGTGCCACCACATAGCATCCGTTTTCTATGGCACGAGTTTTGTTTAATGCAATCCAATGCTCTTCTTTGTGTGGTCCTTGCACCCATGCTGATGGTACAACTAGAATGTCAGAACCTGATGATGCAAGAATTCTTGACATTTCTGGAAATCTAAGATCATAACAAATGAGCATTCCAAGTTTTCCTAGCGAGGTTTTTGCAGGAGGTGTGATTTTGTTTCCCGGCTCTAGCTTGGATGATTCTTTGAATCCGAGTGCGTCGTAGAGGTGTATCTTGCGATATACAGATGTGACCTTGCCGGATTTGCTTACTAGAAACGCAGTATCAAAAACTCTGTTCTTTTTTTTGCTTTTCTCATATATTGTGCCAATGATTTGGATTTTGTTTTTTCTAGCCGCAGAGCAGATTTGCTGCACAAAATTACCGTTAATAGACTCTGACTGCTCGGCTAGTTCTTCGGGTGATTGCTTTGATGACGTATAGAACATCATAAATTCCGGAAACGCACAAAGTTCCGCTCCTTTTTTTGCAGCCTTTTGGATATAGTCTAAAATTTTGTCCAAATTTTTTTGCTTGTCTGTGTCTGCCTTGAATTGGACTAGGGCAACTTTCATGACTAGATCACAAAATCATCAGATAAAAAGACTAGGGC
>DAMC01000039.1:46391-51583 GCA_002499525.1 Nitrosopumilales archaeon UBA218 | reverse complement strand
AATACTTGTACAAAGTTTTGTTGATATTTTTTCTGTACTGTGCTAGAAGTTTTTTTGCATCTAGTATTTTTTTTGTGGCTGATTTTATATCGTTTTTATGACAATCTATGATGGATTCACTGCACAAACTGATTATCTGTCTTGTATTTTTGATAAGGCTTTCTCTTTCATTCAGACTTTTCTCAAGAGATTTTGATATCTTTTCCAGCGTTCTTTTCATAGAGTCCACAGATTGAATTTAATGTTCTAACATAAAGTCGTTTTCACGAATTAAATCGAAATTTATCGATGCATGAAACTATTGAAAATTAAGCTTAATCCATCAAACCGTATTGGATGTTAAATCATACGAAATATATCAAAAATCATTATCGAAATGCATAACAAAGTATCTCGCATTAATCAAAATGAAAGGTTAACTTATTTTATGTCCATAATTTTTCATTAATATGGAAATTACAGTAAAACAAATGTATCAAATTGAAGAAAACGGCTCCCAAATGGGTTTTCCAAGGCAACTGATGATGGAAAATGCAGGTGCCTCAATGATGAAAAGAATTCTGGAAAAATTCCCTGAGATATCATCTAAAAAAGTTCTAGTTTTTGCAGGACTTGGAAATAATGGCGGTGATGCTCTTGTCGTTGCTAGACACCTTGCAGGATATGGCACCAAAGTCAGAGTGATTCTTCTTGGAAAGCCGGAAAATATCAAAACAATCGAATGTAGAACAAACTGGCAAATACTTGAAAAAATGAGTTCCGTTAATGTCGGATTTGAACTTGAAAATGCAAAAAATTTCATTCCGGATATCATAATTGATGGAATATTGGGCACTGGAATTTCAGGTGAAATCAGAGAACCACACGCATCTGCAATCGAATTTATCAACAAAACCCAAACCTTCAAGATTGCAGTTGATGTTCCGTCGGGAGTTGATCCGGATAATGGAAATACTGCAAGCAAGTATGTGCGAGCTGACATGACCGTCACATTCCATAAAATGAAGAGAGGCATGCCAATCAGAAAGGATTTGTGCGGAACAATATATGTTGAAAAAATTGGTATTCCACCAGAAGCAGAAGTAGGTGTACTATGATAGTTCATCAAGTACCTGTAGGAAATATGCAGAACTTTACATATGTTTTAGAGGACGAAGGTACGTCCGAAGGAATCATAATTGATCCTTCTTGGGAACTAGATGAGATAATGAGAATTGTACAAAAAAATAATTTAAAAATAAAATTTATTGTTAACACTCATCACCATTTTGATCACACTATTGGTAATGAAACCATGCATCAAGAAACAGGTGCTCCTATAGTACAATACAAAACATCAACTATCAAACATGACATTGAAGTATCTGATGGAGATAAGATAAAATTTGGTCAATCTGAATTGTTAGTAATTCACACACCCGGTCACTCCAAAGATAGTATGTGTCTTGTTGGGGATGGTAAGATTTTTTCTGGAGATACTCTGTTTGTCGGAACTTGTGGAAGAGTTGATCTTCCTGGGGGCGACGCAAAAGAATTGTATCACAGTCTAGTCAATATATTGAGCAAAATGGATGATAGCTTAGTCATGTATCCTGGACATAATTATGGTTCTTCACCCTCATCAACTCTGGGCTTGCAAAAGAAAATGAACTTTGTAATGCAACCAAGAACCGAAGCGGAATTTCTCGAAATAATGGGTATTGGCTAATTGCATAAAGACATCGATATTTTACTACAACCACAAAAAGGCCAAACTTACCTTGAACAATTAGAAAAAAAGAAATTTCTTTTCTCACTAGTGATTTCTTATACTGAAACTTGTACCATACCTGGGATCACCGTTGCAGGAAAAACTCCTGAAGTATTACCTTATACATCCCCCGCAGACGCAGAGTTTCTTAATTTTGGATATTGCAAATGTATTGATGCAATACCGATGACTCCTGATGGTAAACCAACTCCGGCACTTCTTACAAAAACTGCCTTGGAATCTGCAAGCATACCAAATATTGTAATTGATGCTGGAAGTAAGATTGCACCCAAACTACCTTGTTATTCTACGGGCTTGTCTTTTGGCAAAAATATCGCTCTAGAACCTGCAATGTCAATTGATGATGTCACTCACGCTGTAGAATATGGCAGAATGATTGGACGAAGCCTTGGTTCTACTACAGATTGCCTTGTTATTGGCGAGAGTATTCCAGGCGGTACTACAACTGCACAAACCGTCCTTACGTCCCTTGGAATCAATGGTTCAGTGAGTAGTAGTATGCCACAAAACCCAATATCAATTAAACAAAAAATTGCAATGGAAGTTGCAAAAAGAACTGAATCAAAAAACCAATTCGATGTGGTTTCAAACGGAGGCGATCCGATGATTCCAACAGTAGCTGGGATCCTAAGCACTGCTTCGTATCAAACCAAGGTGATATTGGCAGGAGGAACTCAGATGGCCGCAGTACTGGCATTTAGCCGTATTACTGGATATAACAAGGATAATGTTGCATTAGCCACTACTTCCTATGTTACTGATGACAAATCAGCAAATCTTGTTGAAATGATCAAACAAATCGACGAAATCCCGATTTTCTCTGTTAGACTAGCGTTGGGAAATTCGAAAATTGATGGGTTGAGATCTTTTGCAAAAGGTTTTGTCAAAGAAGGAGTTGGGGCGGGAGGGGCCACACTTGCAGCCATGCTAAAGATAGGAATAACGGCTGATCAATTACTGGAACTTACTGAAAAACAATACAGAGAAATTATTTCACAGTAACCGATTTTGCAAGATTTCTAGGATAATCTGGATCTGTATTTTTTTCTATTGCAGTATAATATGATAATAATTGGATAGGAATAATCTCTACAAGTGGATATAGAGCATCATCAATCACTGGAATCTCTATCCAATGATCATAAACATCACTAGGTTTATCGGAAATTCCAATAATCTTTGCACCACGAGCCTTAATCTCTCGTGCGCTAGTCAGCGTATCGTTATAGGTAAAGTCATTTGGATTGATAATTATAACAAAAACACTAGAATCCATCAGTGCAAGTGGACCATGCTTTAACTCACCGCCTGGGATTCCTTCTGCATGTATGTATGACAATTCTTTTAGCTTTAGTGCAGATTCAGCAGCTATTGGATAGTGTACCGCTCTACCCAAAATGTAAATGTCTTGAACTTCTTTTAGCTCTTTGGCAATTTCTTTGATTTTTGAATGATCTGCCAAAATTCTACTTATTGCTAGCGAAATCTTTTGACCGTCTAAATTGATACAACTATCGCACAATTTTCTAGTAATTTTGTAAATGATGCCTAGTTGAGCAGTAAAACTCTTTGTTGCGGCAACTCCAATTTCCGGACCGCATCCCATTCCAATTACGACTGCTGATTCTTGTGCTAATGATGACGTCAAAATATTCACTATTGATAAAATCTTGGCATTTGCCTTCTTTGCTATTTTTACTGCTTCAAGAACATCTGCACTTTCGCCACTTTGAGATATCGCAATAAGGATTGAGTTAGACTCTATAGTTTCTGGCGTAAATGATAACTCGCTAGAAATAATCGGCTCAATTTTGATCTTGGCATATTTCTGCCAAAGATATTTTGCAACCAAAGCTGCGTTGTAGCTTGTTCCACTTCCGGTAATGTAGATGCTGCGAGCATGTCTGATAAATTCTGCCGCAGTATTAATTGCGTCAGATGATTTTTCACCGGCACCGACTATGGTATCTGGCTGTTCTGAAATCTCTTTTAGAGTAAAATGAGCGAATTCACCTTTGTATGCATCTGCAAACTCTTTTGAAACCTTAGTTATCTGGTGCTTGACTGTATTTCCATCAAAATCGTAAATCTGAATTCCAATTCTGTCTAGTATTACCATCTCGCCGTTGTCTAGGTATATCGCATCATCTGTTTTTTCGATAAATCCTAGTACGTCACTTGATAGGAAAAAACCCTTTTTACCAATCCCAATTATTAGTGGCTCGTGGTATCTAGCTGCAGATAATATTCCATTTTCAAACATTGCCACAAACGCATAATGTCCTTTGAGTTTTGATGTGGTTCTAATCATTGATTGTTTGGCATCGTGGCACTGATCGTAATTGAACTGCAAAAGATTTGCTATGACCTCACTATCTGTCTGACTCTTGAAATGATATCCTCTTTTTTCCAGATCTGTCTTTAGTTCTTCAAAATTTTCAATTATGCCATTATGTACTATGGCGATCTTTCCTGAACTACTTGGATGCGGATGGGCATTGGCATCTGTAACGTTTCCATGCGTAGCCCATCTAGTGTGACCTATTCCTACGTGTCCTGGCAAGTTGTCAAGGTGTAATGCGCTATTTACTGTCTCAACTTTGCCTACGCCCTTTTTGACTAGTATGTCATTGTCAGATTTTGTGGCCACGCCCACGCTGTCATAACCACGATACTCCATTCGTTTTAAACCCTTTACTAGAATTGGTGCTGCCGGTAAATCCCCATAATAACCGATAATAGAACACATTTTCAGTATTGTCTAGTGTAAAACAGTATTTAGAGATAAGCTTAACTTATGATTGCTCAACAACAGCTTCTTCTGTTTGGGGCTCTGGTGGGGGAGCAGATGCCTGCACTTTGAATTTGGGAGACAACACAATACTGCTTTCCTCTTTTATCGTTACAATGTATGATGGAACAGTAATTATTCTGTCTCCAATAGTTATGTGCCCGTGAACTATTGCTTGTCTTGCTTGGTAAGGAGTCTTGAGAGAAAACTTTCTCAGAACTATGGTTTGTAGTCTACGGTCAAGTAAGTTATTCACATCTAGATTTAATACGTCATCCAAAGTCGCATCTTCTTTTACCAGACCTATTTTTACAAGTGACTTCATTAGAACAGGTTCCTTTTGAGCTCTAATTTCTTGTCTTAAAGCCAACAAAGATCTTGCCTGATGTCTGACTCTAGATAATTCAGTTCTGGCTTTCCATAATTCTCGTTTATTTTTTAATCCATAATTACCAAGAGTATTAAGATCTTCCATCATAAAATCATAGTTCAAAGGACGCTTTGGTTTTTTCCAGACTCGACTTGGATATTTTGGATCTCCCATTCACATTCCCTCTATTTCTTTGCTGGTGCTGCAGCTGGTTTTGCTGCTGCTGGTGCTGCAGCTGGTTTTGCTGCTGCTGGTGCTGC
>DAMC01000039.1:42444-46087 GCA_002499525.1 Nitrosopumilales archaeon UBA218 | reverse complement strand
GGTGCTGCTGCTGGTGCTGCTCCGGCTGGTAATACCTTACCACCCTTCTTTACACCAACTGATGCTCCTTTACGGCCTGTGGTCCTAGTTCTCTGACCTCTAACCTTTAGTCCATAAGTGTGACGAAAACCTCTCCAACTGTTTGACAGTTTTTCTCTTTCAATATCGTTTCTAACTGTAAATGCTACATCCGATGTAATCAAATGAGTGGTTACCCCTGTCTCAACGTCCTTTCTTCTATTCAATAACCAACTGGGAAAATTCACTGATGATGGATCTTTGAGTGTCTTTTCAATAGACTCGACTTGAGATTCCGTTAAAAATCCTATATTGTTATTTGGATTCAATCCTAATGCACCTATTATGGCATTGGCAAAATTGAAACCCACACCTTTGATATGTGTCAAGCCGACTGAGATCTTTTTATCTCCAGGAATATCCTTTCCGACAATTCTTACAATGTGTCTGTAGTCTTGTGCTGACAAGTAATTGGGGAATCCAATAGACCCCGATAAAAACCCTGCCTTGACAAAAATCGACAGTCCGCAATATTATTAGATAAAATAAACCTAGAAAGACTATACTTGGAATCAGCACAAATAGTATCTCAATGTTTTAACTCTGAACCAAAATACACACAAATCAAGGCTGGTCTGCCAGAGGATTATTCATCAATCAAAACCGTTCGTGATTTGCTGGAAATAAATTACAAACTAGTTGGTGCAAAAGAACAATTACGTCAGAATTTGATTTGTATACTAAACAACAACGGAGTAAAATACCCTGGAATAATTGGATATGATCAGGACGTTATTCCCGCACTTGACAGGGCAATACTATCGTGTCAGGATATTTTTTTGATTGGACAAATTGGGCAGGCAAAAACAAGACTTGTCGAAGTAATTGCCAAACACCTTCTTTCACCAATACCCGTAATTGAAGGCTCTATAACAAACGACACTCCAATGGATCTACCACCTGATGCACTTGTATCACTTTTGGATGGGAAAGAACTATCTGACTCATCTCCTCAATTTCACATCAGTCCAGAAAGTGCAAAAAAAATTCAAGATCACAAATTAGATACTAAGATTAATTGGATTGATGGCTCGCAAAGATTCCGTTATGTTTTGGCAACGCCTGATATCTCTGTCAAAGATCTGGTTGGCTATATCGACGCAATCAAAGTCGCAAAAAAAGGAGTTGAGATGTACAAAATCGATTCATATTCACCAGGTCAACTACTACAGGCAAAACACGGAATATTCTGCATTGACGAACTACCTGTATTGGATCCAAGAAAACAAGTCGCATTACTATCTGTGCTACAAGAAGGAAGATACACCACCGGTTCTTATCCCGTAATATTTGAACCAAAGACAGTTTTTTTTGCAACAGCAAACCCAATTGACTATACTCACTCTGGGAAAATAATAGAACCACTCTATGACAGACTAAAATCACACATACAGACTCACTATCCAAAAACAATCGAGGATGAGATGCAAATAATTTTACAAGAGGCAAAGACCGCAAATTGTCTAATTCCAATTTTTGTTCTAAAAATACTTGCAAGACTTGTTCACAATGCAAGAGCAAATCCAGACATAAATCAAGCAAAAGGAGTCAGCGTCAGATTTGGAATTCACGGACTAGAGCTTGTGGTCGGAGAATCTGAGAGAACTCGAGCAATTACTCACAAAAAAATCCCAGTACCAAGAATTTCTGACATGTATTGTTTGGGTCAAATAGCAAAGTTTGAGCTATCCGAAATCGATGATACTATAGAAAATCGCAGAAAAATATTTGAAATCATGCTTGGCGATTCCATTAAAGAAACATGTTTAGATTATGTCCGTGAACTTACTGAGGCAAATTTTGATTCTATTAAACAAGAGTTCTCTGGAAAAACTCTCCAAGTATCTCAGGCAATGATTTGGCAAAACAATCAGATCTCATATTCAAGTCAACTTGCACAATTTCCCAAACTTTCAGAATTAGTCAATTTAAAATTGGAGCAAATAACATTGGAGCAAGCGAATCTAGTAAATATTGTACCAAGCAACAATCTAATTCCTGAACAAAATTCTAAAGACGAACTCAAGGCTGCTATACTTGAGCTTTTACTTGATGCTATGTATTACATGACGCCCAAAATTGTTGACAAAAAAGAAACTGGTTATGTCGCAGTATAATCTCAAAAGTTTTGTCTATCGAATTATTACAGAAGAGAATAATGAAACTCAAAAATCCCAATCGTTAGATCAGGAGACTATTGACAGAATGCTACAGGTATTAGCAAATCAATCTATGAGAGACAAAGTGCCGATTTTAGAGGAACTTGAATCAATATTGCAACAAAACATAAAGTCAGGAACTACTGAGCAAAAACCCAGCGAATCCTCTCCTACAATTAGTGACTCAAAACCTATCACAAAATTTCTTCTTGAACACGGTTATCTCCGAGAAGAAAAAAATTGGCTCACTAAAAAGGGATTTTTTGCAACTGGTAACCAAATACTCAAAGATTTGATGGCTGAATTAAAGACTGGGAATTTTGGATTACATGAAACCAAATCTATTGGGAGTGGTAACACTATACTGGATACTACTAAAAAATTTGAATTTGGTGATGAACTCAAACTCCTAAATGTATCTTCCAGCATACTAAATTCAATTCAAAGAATAATCAAAAGCCAAAAACAGATTATTTTTCCATTAGAACTTGATGTTGATGATTTTGAGGAATTTGAGACAACAGAAGATGTACGTGCATCAATCGTGTATTGCATTGATCTGAGCTCTACAATGAAATCTTCACTGACTAGTTCTGGTATGAGCAGAATCGAGGCAGCAAAGAGGGCTCTTTGGAGCCTATATGTTCTAAATAATAGATTTTTCCCCAATGATTCCATTAAAATTATTGGCTTTGCATCAATGGCATCTGAAATTTTTCCTTTGGACATTCCATTTCTGAAAACATATGATGCTAACGACGACTTTTTACATTATACAAACTATCAGGCAGCATTTCGCTTGGCTAGAAAACTACTTCGCAAGACTGATGCTAAGAACAAAAGAATAGTCCTTATCACTGACGGACAGCCCAGTGCGTGCTTTGTGGATACTGATTCTCAAAAAAATGCAATTTTGTCTGAAAAACCATACTCTAATTTTTACGTTCCAGATGATCAACTATTATCGAAGATCAGATCTGAGAGAAACCTCAAAATCGATTCTGTTTCTGGGACCCAAGTTTATCTCTGTTATAGATACAAAAAAGTGGAACCTAAAGTAGATGAACGTACTATGATTGAGGCAAAAAAATGCATTGATGATGATATTCAAATCGACTCTATCGTTGTAAGTGAGGAAACTGAGTTACTAGACTATGTGAAACACATGGAAAAGTCACTAAAAGGTAAAACATACCAAATTGACCAGAATAACATGGACAAAGTCTTAGTAATTGATTATCTTTACAACACCAAGAAGATATTAGGATCAAAAAATTAAAAATCATCATGTCTTATGATAAATCCAAAATCGCAGAAGATCTGTTCAATCCAGAAATTTCTATTATAATGTCAGAATTAGAATCAGGTCCTAAAGAATCAGTTTATCTATCATCCTCACTTGGTAT
>DAMC01000039.1:24058-42094 GCA_002499525.1 Nitrosopumilales archaeon UBA218 | reverse complement strand
TCCTACTGTGTTGATTCTGAAAAACTAGCAAAATTTATGGAAAACGATGAAAACTACAAAGGTGTCATTGAAGGTTTAACAGAGCTAGATAGCTATCTTAACTAGACTTCTGGCGAATTTTTATCGCATAAATTATGGCTATGGCTGCCCCAACGAAGCCAGATAATATCATGTACTGTCCTAATGTGTTTAGTAGAACAACAAATCTGTCTGGCATTTGACTCAGACCAAATAATACTTGGACCTGTTCTCCGCCATTACTAACTTCTAGTGTGTATCTCCCTTTTGAGTTGATATCGAAATATTCCTCCATTTTTATACTATCTATTTTTTTTGAAAATACCTGTCCCCCTGAAGGGTCATAAATTGTTGCTACAATATTTGCGCTATCGGAATTTTCTATTCGCAAAACAAATACTCCTTTGGAATTAATGGCAGGGTCCAACACCTTTTCAACTGTTGCAGGAATTGTTCCATTAATGATTGTCTCTTTGAATGTGACTTGATTTGAAATCATAGATGCACCTGTGTATGAGAGAATCATCCCAACGGCAACTAATGCTCCTCCTAGAAAAAGAATCAAGTAAGATTTCTTCATCAATCTATATTTGGCGTTTGACTCTATATTGGTATTGCAAATTTAATATGGTTCTGGGTGGATTGTGATTACAGAATTTTTGAAATGATTTCTGATGTCTTGTTCTATCTGTGATGTAATATCATGTACTCGTTCTATTGAGAGTTCCTTGTCAAAAGAACAATCGATATCGATTTTTAACAAATCATCAAAATTTAAAGTCACTATGTCTCCGATTTTTTTTACTTCTATTCGTTTTTTCAATAATTCGATAATCTTTTCATCATTTGTCATGAATGATTTGAGGTCAGTCGGCATTGTAATGTATGGCTCTAAATGAATAGTAATGTGCTCAATCTCAGGCATATTTTTGCGAATTTTTCCCTCGATTACCTCTGATATGTGATGGGCATCATTTAGACTCATTTGTCTGTCAACCATCGCATGAAGACTTACAAAAGTTGAACCGTTTGACGTGTGGTGGCTTACATTGTGTATTCCTTTGACTCCGATTACATCAGATGCGATTTCATGAATCTTTGAATCGGTTGGTACATCTTTCCAATTGGGTTCAAAATGCACATTTATCTCTGAATTTGGAATGTGGTCTTTGATGTTTTTCTCAACTGCGGTGGATATCTCGTGGGCTTTGTCAAAACTAACATCAGCTCGAAGAGATATCGTAATGTCGGCAAATATCACATCTCCAGATCTTCTCATAAGTACTGACCCGGTATCAATTACTCCGGGTGTTGTCAGAATAATATTCTGAACCTTATTCACCAATTGTGGAGAAATGATATCAGTGAGGTCTTGTGCTGTTTTGTAAACCAGCTTTATTGAAAGTAAACATAGTAAAACTCCAAGGACTATTGCCGCAATAAAGTCCCCGTGTTCAAAACCAAATGAGACCAGAATAATTCCGACTATGACCACTATTGTAGAACCAAAGTCCAAAAATGCATGGTAAAAATCGGCTTTGAGGGTAGTTCCGCCAATTTTTTTTATAGCTCGTTTTAATAGAATGATTCTAAAAATATCGACTCCGATTGTATATGCCGCACCAATCAAGGCCACACTTTCTGTAACCATTGGGTGGGAAGGACTCTGAATTTTAATTATTGATTCAAAAATGAAAAAACAAGCGACAAGAAAAATGGCGATCCCTCCAATCAATCCCCCTAATGACTCAACTTTTCCGTGACCGTAGGTATGCTCCGCGTCTGGTGGTTTGATCGCAAATTTGGCAGCTAACAGTAGTACAATGGTCACCACACTGTCCAGTAAAGCGTGGATGCTATCGGTAAGTAATGCAAGACTGTTTGATGCTAATCCTAACCCGAACTCTACGACAAATGCAGATAGAATTGCGATAAAAGACAGCTTCAAAGTTCCACTTCTTTTCAAGAAGACTTCTACCATAACAATAGTAGTTGTTTGATTACGAATAAATCATACGGAAACATTATCTCTGATTAGAACAAAATTCAATTGGTTTGAAGGCATTTTTACTGTTATTTTTTCTGGCTCTCTTTATGATGCCATTTTTAGCACCTGCACAAGCAGCAAACCCAAATCTCTATGTTTCAGCTGAAAATTCCTACGTTGCTAATCACTTTACTGGATCAATGGTAATTGAACTCGTAGTAAATGATCCGAATCTGTCTGATACTGGAGTAGGTAAAGGCGAACCCGATGTCACTATTAACGGGAAAAGTATTCGAATGGTCCAGGCAACTGATGGAAAATGGTATGCGTACTTCGCCAATTTAGATAAGGCAAAAATTGCTGATCAGACAGTTGGACTCGCAGGACAAGGTCTTGATTTTGGCGAGTTTTGTAGTAAAGACACAACAGTTTTTGGACCAACGTTTTCCGGTTCTGATGGTTTAGCTATTCCAAGGACAGGCTCCACTGGAGCCACCAATGGTAACAGTGTATTTTCTACCTGTACTAGTATTCCAAACGGTTCAATTATCAACAATGTTGTACGATATCCAAAATCAATCAATACTAATTCGGCAATACCTTCAGGACAAATAGGACTTAATTCTGCAGTTTGGCCCATAATCCAACTTTATTCGTTTAGTAATAGTGTAGTGATTCAATACAATGGAGCTGGAAGTACACAAACAGTATCGTTACAATACGATGAAATTCCAAACATCACTACGTCGATGGACAGGACGAATTACCCTCCAAATTCCCAGGTTTTTCTAACAATAAATGATATGCAACTAAACCAAGATCCAACATCAAGAGACTCTTGGTCATTTAATGTGGCATCTCCGTTGGCGGTGTATTATGAAGCATTTACAGAAACTGGCTCAAATGCTGCAAACGGAGGTGCTGGACTTGTGAATCTATACTCACAATTATCTAGCCTTGGATTTGACAAAAATGGCATTGTTTCAATGAATATTGGTTCGGTGGCCCAACTTCAAACTAATGCGTATCAATCAACAACGACAACATCAGACGGTTCTTCAAAGATTGTTACATTTGTAGAAACTCAACCTAATTCTGGTGTCTTTACAAATGCAGATTATTCAAATATTTCAAACATCAAGATATCGTCCACTGCTCCTAGAGGGCAGTCTGCCACATTTGAATACAATCAAAACTCATATTCTATAGTCTCCGGATTGGGGACTGCAAGCATTTCTTTGGGCACGGCCCAACTCTTACCGGGACAAAAAATCCCAGTAACTGTTACAGATCCTGATCAAAACATTAACCCTGGCGCTAGAGACAAACTTGATGTTTTTCGAAGCAACGCCATAATTCCAACGCTCAAAATAGGCAGTCCGGCAACCTTGCAAAATGCAGGAAGTGTCAAAATTTACTCATTATCTACTGATGCCCTAAACGGAGGAACTATAGTTTCATCATCCGTACCAGACAAATCGTCTTCGAGACTTGTTCTTGACACTAGACCGTCTACTGGAATAGTGAATCAAAACTTCGAGAAAATTTCACTTAGTACTGGACTATCTGCATCAACATTACAGAATCTACTCGTAAAAACTAGTGCTGGTGATCAGGGAACTAATTGGGTTAACTATGATTTTCGTTCAATTCAAAACCAACTTGGAGTTAGTGATTTTTCTGATACTACGATTTCACTTTACTTTGGACTAAACGATCCTAATCCAGTAATATTAGTTAGCCCAACGAACATGACTGGTTCTAAGGGATTCATTCAACTCCCAAATGCAGCAGTTAACACAATTGCATCAAAATCTGGAACTGCATATTTAGTAATCAACTTTGATTCTTCAAACAATTCTCCCGCACAAGGCTCGGTATCATCTGAGACAGATACACAGCCAATTATTTTTGATCTATTTTCGTATGGACAAAAAAATAATTCTGATATAGAAAATGGAATTTATAGATTTGAGCTACAAGAGACTACTCCAAACTCTGGAATATTTTCTGGAACAATGGAGTATGTGATGGCTAACCAACTAAACCAGTTTGATCCAAATACAATCAAAACACTCCAAACAATATCTGATGGCGTGAGATTTTTTGTAAATCAAAAACTAGTAGACGTAAATGGAATAAACATTGCCTACTCTGATATTGCAAAAACTGGAACCACTACTGGGGTTTCTACAAAATCAGATATTCGTACTCATTCTGGAAATGTTTTTCTCTCTGGCGACGTTATAAGATTTGGTCGACCTGTTACTGTAATTTTAGATGATCCTGATCTTAACACTGATCATGGTACAATCGACATATATTCTACAATTGATGATCCTAACTCGTCTAACGTTGATACTGTTGGTGATAACAACGGAGGAATACTATTGGAAGTGCTAATCAAAAATATTCGCTATAAAAGATGTACTATCAACGGGATTGAAACTGGCGGGCTGGCATCAACTGGCTTCTCATTAATAGAAACTGGTCCTGACACTGGAAAATTCACAGGCTCTTTCAAAATGCCCTCACAAATATGTAATGACCAAGGAACCGCTCTAATTTCCCCAGCCGGTGGAATAGTGGATCTCAAATATCATGACTTTAGGGACTTTTTAGGGCAATCAAATATTTTCACCTTATCTAAAAATCCCATAAAAGAGAAACTCTATGTTCCAAGCCCTGTAAAGATTAACTCCAAATCGTTCATTCTTCCAACTACGGGTAAAACCACCGATGTTTTGATTTCTGGCAAAGCCCAAAATTACAAACTTGGAACAAAGATCAAATTAACGCTAAGTCTACCAAATGGTAAATCTTCAGTTTCGTATGTTTATGCTACCAGAATTGGAGACTACAAGTGTATAATCTCACTAAAACCCAATTCACTGGTTGGGCAATACAATGTTAACATTGATTATCAACAATTCAATATCGGCAAAGTTACATTTGTGGTAAATAAAAAATAGTTTTCATCGCGGTTGCAAAAAATGATCGAGTCAAAAAAGTTTCAACAAAAGCATATTCCAGTCAACTTTTCTTTCATAGAATACATAAATACCCAGAGTTCATGTATCAGCCTAGGCATGAGACAAGCTGGTATACTTTTAGCTGTATTTCTATCTGTTATTGTATTTTCATTAGTACCAGCGATGGCTTTTGCTCAATCTGCACCAGCAACTCCATCTTCTCAAGTGCCACCGCTCGTAGTATCTACTGAATTACCATTATACGAGTCTGGCGCCCATGTTAACTTTAAAGGCTCTATCAAAAACCTAGATGTTAACAATGCCATAGATGTAACTGTTAGAGTTGTTGGTCCTTTAATCAATGGTACCGGCGCAACTAATATTGTCACTGTTAAACAGGTTAAACCCTTACTGGATGGCACTTTTGCAGATAATTTTGTTGTTGGCGGTCCACTGTGGACTAAAAAAGGAGATTATGAGATTATTGTTAATTATGGTCCTCAAAAAGCAACTACCACATTCTACTTTAACGGTGGTCTAATTGAGAATACTCCAAGTCTTCCACCACCACCAAAATGTGAGGAAGGTCAAATTATTGTCAATAACAAATGTGTAACTCCTCCAGAGCAACAAAAACCAACCACACCTGTTTGTGGAGCTGGTACTGTATTGGATCCAAAGTCTAACACCTGTATCGTCGCTCCAGCAACATCTGTTGAATGTGCTCCTGGCGAGCAACTAGTTGACGGCAAGTGTGTTGAAAAAGCACCAACTCCAGTTGTTGGACCAAATTGTGGCCCTGGTACACATGCTGAAGGAAGCATCTGTGTTCCAGACAAGGAGCAAAAGAAAGGGTGCTTGATTGCTACAGCCGCATATGGCTCAGAGCTTGCCCCTCAAGTGCAACTATTGAGAGAAATCAGGGATAATGTTCTGTTCAGTACTGGTTCTGGCACCACATTCATGGCGGGATTCAACGAGTTCTATTATTCATTCAGTCCAACTGTTGCTGATTGGGAAAGACAAAGCCCTCTTTTCAAAGAGGTTGTTAAGACTACAATAACTCCGATGTTATCTACAATGTCGATTCTAAACTATGCCAACATACACTCTGAACAACAGATGTTGGGCTATGGTATTGGTGTAATACTGTTAAACATTGGAATGTACTTTGTCGCACCAGCAGTGGTGATTATCAAAGTTAAAGGCTTGCTACAAAAAAGACGCCTTTAAGATTATATCCTCTTTTATCTATTGTAAAACATGCATGTAGAGTATGAAGAATTTTCATCTGTTTCCGACATTTTCTCATACATGGCAGCTGTAATGCCTCCAATGAAAAATACCATGCCGATTAACTACTATAAGGGCTATGTCTTTGCATTCATTCCATTGACACATAATGGCGGCGATGTTTATCTTATGATATACACCAAAGCAGAACTTGATGGAAGAATTTTGGAATTTGACATAAATGCCAACACATTCAAAAAAGTTCTTGCGATTGAACGTGCAGATAAGACATACTTTGTTGTTGTTTCACCTAAACGAAACACTATTGCTGATGAAGCGATCAAGAAGTTAGCATAAACTGCAAATTAAAAAATATTTTCTAGATTTTAAAACAACAATTCAAACTTTCATCAAATAGAAATCTAGTGCTAAAAAAATTTCTATATTTTTACATTCCTATTGTCCCATAAATATTTCAAACACTCTATTGAGATATGTGAAAAAAGAAACCCAGATACTGAATAAAAACTGTCTTCATAAAAACAGTTTTTTTGATAATTCATCAGGTGAATTGATCTGTACGGATTGTGCTCAGGTGATTGACAAACTATCTAGCGGATTGGACTCGTCATCTAATTTTCTTGATGAACGTTTACTATTTGATGATCTGGCCAATTTCTCAATAATACCCTCCTCCAACGTAGATCACTCTTCTAGTTATATTCCAAATAACAGTAGAAGCATGTTTGTCAGATTAAGGAGATTAGATACTAAAAGCAAGTCAGAAAGCAGTGCATTTCGTGATGGATTTTTTTTACTTAAAAAATTACACGATAATTTAGGACTAACCCGTGCCATTACTCAATATGCTGCGTATGTTTACAGGAAGGCTTACCAAAAACGTATACGCATCGGAGGCTCGATAACGAATCTGGTATATCCGTCAATCTATATTGCATGTAATGAGCTTGGGTCCCCTAGACAAATTAGTGAGATCCTAAAATTCAACCCAATGAGTAGAAAGCAGTTTTTTAGAGGTTACAAAAAAATGTTTTTTAGTCTAGAAATTAACACTGCACTTCATAACCCAATATTGATACTCCAAAGATTAGGTGCAAATTTACAGTTATCTGAAAAAATCAAAAGAGATGTCGTTTCACTTTTGTCTGATGCTAAAAAAGAGCCACAATTTTGTGGATATAACAGAGCCACATTAGTTGCTGCTGCAGTTTATCTACTGACAAGTGAAAACAAAACATCAATTCCACAACACAAAATTGCTAAAGAGTTCGGAATATCTGACGTTTCATTAAGAAACTGTTATTTCAAACTTCGTGTCTTGAGACAGAAGAACTGATTCTCTTGTAACCAAGCACTCCCTGAAATCCACCTATTGCTAGTAATGTTCCGATTTCAAACAATGCTGGGTTGTAAGACTCTTGCTCCGCCTGTTTGATGTCCTTTGGTGTGGAGTCGCTTTTTTCATTGATACTTTCCTGTTGGTATTTCACACCCATAAAAATTCCCCCAATAATTATCAGTACGCCTGTTACTAGAACCAATGTTGGTACAAGTTTTGATTTATTATTCTTAGACAAATAAATTGCAAAAAAAGGCAATATTAGCGATGGAATGCCTAACCAAATCGTTCGAATTGAAGTATCCAATAGAGAATTTTTTGATACCATCTTTAAAGCAACATCTGCTCCGTACACTAGTAGCAAAGCTACTGAGATTGCGGCTAAAATAATCGAAACTTTGTACATATAATTTCGTCTAATTTCCGTTATATAAAAAAATCATTGAATATCGAAATTGAATTGATCAATACTAAAATTACCACTAGAAATTTTTTTTATCACCAATCTTAAATAATATCAATCATTCAAGGAATTATGACTGAAGAACAAGAATGGGCAAGCCTTTTGTCTGAAGTGTTCGATAGACTAACTACCAAACATGCTGCAATCACTTACGAGTTCAAAGACTTGGTTGTAGCAGGTGAGAAGAAAGGACCTAGCGGACCTATACCGACTGGCAAAGTGACTTTAAACGGCAAGCTCACAATATCTACAAGCAAATAGGTATGTCATACGATTATGCATCACGGATGCTCTCATACATCAAGTCTGGGACTCTGGATATCACGTATGATGACCAACCACTTTTATCTATTGGAGCTGTAAATAACGAAAGAACCATTGATATTAGAACTGATATGGCAGAATTGATGCCACTCAGAAATTTTATTTTCAAAATCAATAAACTAAAAAAAATCTCTTCAAATCTCAAGGGTGAATCAATAACCTTGTTGATAACTGAACATGGAAAACCACTGGCAACACTTGGAGAGGACGCAAAACCTGGATTTCTCTCTAGAATATTTGCTGGAAAGAACATTGAGATTTCTAAATTCGGCAAAAAGTCTAAATCGACTGAATGATTCTTTTTTTAATCAAAATCTAGTTTTGAAATAATTTTCTTGTGAATTATCTTGTGTATGTAGGAGCAGCCACTGATCTACTTCTAGCATATTTTTCAACAATATCTTCAGGCAACTTTCCATTGAACAAGTCCTTGCACAAACCGCGCAGGTATCTCATGATGGCCCAAGTTCCTGCCTTAATCAAACCGTACATGAACACCTTCATTGGAGGACCGTATGTCTTGTTTCGAAGTATTATCGGCACAATGTCATTGATCACACGCATATTGTTTTCCCAACATCTCCAAAATAATGTAAACTGAGCTTCGTTTAGGTTGCCAAAATGCATCGAGTTTTTCTCAGAAAAGTCTTGATATAGCAAAGGTGCAACCAGTCCTCTAAAATTGGTCTTTCTGAAATCTTCGATTAGATCAATGGTATATTGAGTTTCGTCTGGAGTTTCATCAGGCCAACCGATGATGAGAGTAGCTGCAGGGAACCAATGGTTCTCATTCATTATTCTAGCACCTTCTCTTACTACCCAACCCCATTCGTCAACTGAAAATGGTTTTGTTTTTACTCCCAAGTGTTTTTTTACCATTCTTGGTGCAACGGTTTCAATTCCGAGATTCGTTGCTAACCACCTTCCATTTGTATGCATTTCATTTATCTCAGACATTTGTTTAAGCAGTAATGGATCTGCAGCAATTGCAGAAAATGTCATGTGGGTTGTACCAACAAAGTTTGCCCCCATTCCCTTTAGACTTCTCCACAAATCAGTGATGGCATCTCTGTTTGGTTGGAAATCCTTACTCTCACATCCGTAAAGAAGCATTTCGTCAGAGTGTAACCAAATTGAATCAAATCCGTAATCAAGATTTATCTTTGCTTCGTGCTGTAACCTATCGATTGGCAGGTCTTTCTTTGAACGCTTGTTTACATCACAAAAGTCGCATCCTCGTCCGCAACCTCGCATTGCCTCAATTAATGAATTTACAGTTGGACCCTCAATCACTGGTATGTTTTGAATATTTTTAACAAAACAATGCATCAATTCTGGTGCATCACCACCTTCCAAATCTTTGAACAAATCTAATGCCAGCTCGTCTGCCTCTCCAACTACCACTGTATCTATTCCATGAATTTTCATTCTATCTGATTTGGCAAGCTCCCAAGAACCGTTGCCTCCTACAACAACTTTGAAATCATATTTTTTCTTTAATTGGATAATGTTGGCACACATACGTTTGAACTTCATTGCTACATACGATAATTTTTCCGGTGACATTGTTGTTGTGACTGGTGCCATTCCTAGAGGATCCATGACATTAATTCCTACAACTTTGGTGTCAGGACCAATTGCTTTTGACAAATAGTCTGGGTTCGCAACAAAAATCTCGTCTCGCCTATAACCTTGAAGCAAAGCTGATTCTACACGTCTTAGTCCCACTTGAGCAACTTTTGCCTCCCCAGTGTTTGGGTCTGTTTCTACAGCTGGGCAGAAAACCTTGTCAAATACCCATTCTGGAAGAAGCTCATATGGTCCACAAGCAATGAACCCATAAAGAAAATTACCACGATAGTTTGTCATTAAACTGCGGTCTGCAGTCAAAACAATTCGTTTGCCAGCCAACTAGTAACTGACCCTCTGTATGGTATAAATTATTTTCTGACTTTCTAACTTAAATTACAATCAAGCTCAGCCAAGTTATGACTAATGTTGCTGAACCACGCCATGTAGAACCTCATCTAACCGAATCCAGCGGGATTAGGGACTTTGTATTTGGTTTTGGTGATGGAATTAACACCTCACTTGGAATTGCCGCAGGCGTTGGCGGTGCTGAGATTTCATCAAGTATTATCATTCTTGCAGCTCTGGTTGGTATGTTTACTGGAGCAAAAGCTATGGCTGTTCAGAATTATCTTGCAGTAAAAGCTCAGAGAGAACTCTTGAAGTCAGAAATTGCCAGAGAAGAATGGGAAATGGAAAACAAACCCGAAATAGAACGTCAAGAAATAGAAGATATCTACCGTGCCAAGGGATTTGAAGGGAAAGAACTAGATATGATCGTTAACAAGATAACTTCGAACAAAAAAGTCTGGCTTGATACTATGCTCACCGAGGAGCTTAAACTGAACGTTGAGATTTTAGGTAATCCACTCAAGAGTGCATTTAGAATGTTTGCAGCATTTTTAATTGGTGGAATCTTACCAATAATTCCATTTTTCTTTGCACATGGTCTTTTACCATTAATTGTTGCTGTAGGAATTAGTCTGTCTACTTCGTTTGCAGTTGGCGCAGCAAAATCAAAACTTGCTCGTACTAGTATTATCAAAGGAGGATTAGAAATGGCTGGGCTTGGAACTGGAATAGCTTTACTTGGATTCGGAATAGGTGCAGAACTTTCGAATCTAGGAATTATTCACGTCTGACTCTGTTTGCAATATTTGCTGCAACTGCTCCAGCACCAATCCCATTATCAATATTTACAACCGATAGACCCAGTGAGCAACTTTGTAGCATTGATGCTAGGGCAGCAACTCCTTTCTCTCCGTAACCATAACCGACAGACGTCGGCAGACCTATTACTGGAACACTAACCAAAGATGAAACAACGGAGGCAAGAGCCCCCTCCATTCCAGCAGCAACTATGACTGCATCCACATCTTCCTCGATGAATTTTTTTACTATCGGGAATAGTCTGTGTAGGCCAGCTATACCTACATCATAAGTTGTAATGGTGCTGCAATGCATCGCTTCACATGTGAGCCTGGCCTCTTCAGCAACTCCAATATCTGACGTTCCGGCAGTGATGATTCCTATTTTACCCCTGTTGTTCTTGAGGGTTTTTTTATACAATAATAGCGTAGTAGTGTTTTTTCCGTTTTTAAATTGGAGTTTTTTAGTTTTAACAAACTTTAGAATTTTTGCATAATCCTTTTTCTGAATTCTGGATATTAGAATCGAGTCTGATTTTTGTATTACTCGTGAAATGATTTTTTTGGTTTCCTCGGCAGTCTTTCGTTCGGCAAAAATCACCTCAGGAATTCCTTTTCTATGTTTTCGACCCATGTCAATCTGTGCAAAATCTTCTATTTTCTCAATAGAGTATAGTGAGAGAAGTTTTTTTGCTTCATTTACAGTAATGGTGCCAACTTTTAGAGATTCTAGAACATCAGTTACTTCCATTGGTATAGTTCTACTAATTTAATTAAAAAACTGATCAGATACCTGCAAGAGCAGATCTGACGCTTTCTACTCCTTTGAGGAACATTTCCTTTTCTTGAGAATCCAAATCTAATTCAATAATTTTCTCTACACCTTTTTTACCGATAACCGCAGGAACTCCTATTGAAACATTGGATTGTCCGTATTCTCCGGCCAGAGGTGTCGCAACTGGGATGACTTTTTTCCTATCTTTTAAAATTGCATCAACTATGGTGGATATTGCGTTTCCAGGAGCATGAACAGTGGCTCCTTTGAGTTCAATTACTTTCGCTGCTACTTGTTTGGTATTTTGGACAAGCTCAGCGAGTTTCTCTTTAGGTAGCATTGAACTTAATGGAATTCCTGAAACTGTGGAAAACCTTGGTAATGGTAGCATGTTTTCACCATGCTCGCCAATGACCAATGCTCTGATTGATTCTCGAGAATGGCCTGTTGCTTCATGGATAAACTGTATGAATCTGGACAAATCTAACATACCACCCATTCCAACTATTCTATTTCTATCAAAACCAGATGTTTGAAATGAAATGTGCACCATTGGGTCTAATGGGTTTGTGACAGGAACGATTATGGAATCATCTGCATATTTTTTGATGTTATCTACCACACCTTTGACGATCCCCGCATTAATTTTGAGCAGATCCATTCTTGTCATGCCTGGTTTTCTTCCTGAACCCGCAACCACAACTACTACTTTGGAGCCTTTCATCTCAGAATAATCATTAGAACCTCTGACAGTGACATCTGTGCCCTGTTCTGATAACATATGATTGATATCCATTGCTTCACCTTGAGGTAATCCATTAACTACGTCTAGTAGCAAAATTTCATTGTCGACTTTTTTTAATGCAGAGAAAAGAGCTGCATCTCCTCCAACTTTTCCAGAACCTATAATTGTAATCATTGATGTTTTGCGACTTTTTTACTCTGTAATTAAATCTATTGTGTTTATTCCAAAAATTGAAAAAGTTTTTTGTTTTTGGGAACTGAGAATTTATATGCATTTTTGAATCTTTGATTTTATGGTTCTTGTAATAGATCCATCAATTGCTGGAATCTCTGGAGACATGCTTTTGTCATCCCTTGTTGATCTCGGAGCAAAAACATCCAAAATCATCTCTGGGGTAAAAGAGGCTCAAAAGTTTCTTATAAATTCTAAAATTAAAAAAATCGAATTTAATAAGGTGAATAAACACGGTGTAAACGCAACTGGTCTTTTTCTTCAACTAGCCGAAAACTTTCATGATCGAAAAGGAATTCAAATCCAAGAATGTATTGTTAAAACCGCAATTAAAATTGGATTGTCTGAGAACGCAATCAACTTTGCCAAAGACAGTATTGAGACACTAATCCAAGCTGAATCTAAAATTCATGGAGTGCCAAAAAACTCCGTTCATTTTCACGAAGCTGCTAGTATTGACACTGTAATAGACATCTTGGGTACTGCTATTGCACTAGATGATCTAAAGTGCTTTGAGCACGAAATAATTTCGATGCCAGTAGCAGTTGGGAATGGCACCATTACATTTTCCCATGGTACGGTATCTAATCCTGCAGGAGCTATTTTGGAGATATTTAAAAAATCAGGAATTTTTATTTCGGGCAATAATGCAAAATCAGAACTGACCACTCCTACTGGAGCTGCAATGCTAGTAAATCTGGCAAAAAGTAGGCAGTATTATCCTCTAATGAAAATTGATTCCGTTGGATATGGGGCAGGACAAAAAAATTTTGAAGGATTTTCAAATGTATTGAAATTGGTTCTTGGAGAAAAATCCACAATCCAAATGGACTCTGTTAGCATACTTGAGACTAATGTTGATGATGTATCTGGAGAAGTTCTTGGACATTTAATTGAAAAACTTATGTCTGGTGGAGCAAAAGATGTTTCCGTTTTTCCAACATTGACAAAAAAAGGGAGACCTAGCCACATGATTTCTGTAATTTATGATAAAAAGGACGAAGATAATCTGGCCAAAATTTTGATATCTGAAACAGGAACTTTGGGAGTTAGAATTAGAACTTCGGACAGATTAATTGTGCCTCGACGTATTTCATCATATAAAATAAAAATTCAAAACAAAAACTTCACAGTGCGTTGTAAAACATCAGGAAAATCATTTAAAATTGAATACGAAGATATCAAAAAAATATCCGGCAGACTTGAATTGACTTTTCGAGAGACCGAAGAATTAATCAAATCCGAAGTAAAAAGGCAACTAAAATGAAACTAGAATCTCTAAACAGATGGTTTTCTGATAAAAAAAGTCTTCTTGTGGCACTTTCTGGAGGAGTTGACAGTGCTCTTGTTGCTTATTCTGCATACAACGTCCTTGGTGATTCTGCAATAGCAGTAACTGCAGATTACAAAACTTTGGCTCAAGAAGAACTTGAATCTGCAAAAAGAATCTGTAAAGAAATTGGAATACAACACACAATAATATCATATGACGAACTTCAAAATCCTGATTTTGTAAAAAATGATCAAAATCGTTGTTTTCACTGTCGTTCGGAACTTGCATTTCATCTAACCAAGTTAGCAAAAGAAAGGAATATCGAATTCATAGTTGATGGGACAAATGTGGATGATTTGGGTGATTATAGGCCTGGTATTGAGGCCTTACAAAACAATGGAATCAGGAGTCCACTGGTAGAATCTGGTTTTACCAAAAATGATATACGCAACATAGCTCGGCAAGTTGGTTTGTCAGTTTATGACAGGCCTTCAAACTCATGCCTTGCCTCCAGAATCCCTTGGGGGCAAAGAGTTACCGCACAAAGGCTCGCTAGAATTGAGATGGGAGAAATATTTGTCAAACAAATGACTGGTGCTCGACAGGTACGAGTCAGAGACATTAATGGTATGGCGAAAATCGAGGTTGGCTCTGACGAACTAGTTGTTTTTCAAAACATCAATACTGAAGAATTAAAATCAAAACTCAAATCTATTGGGTTTGAATCTGTAACAATCGATGAAACAGGTTATAGGCCTGGAAAAATTAATGTAATCACTGATTAAAATTCTGGTAAAATATAATCAAACATTTTAAAATTTAACAATTAGTTAAAAATTAACTTTAGATGAAATCATTGGACGTAATCAGATACAGCACAGGAAATCATTCCAGTATGATGGAATCCTCATTGTGGTTTTAATTTTAAAAGTGAATTCTTTCTTACCAATATTGTTGTTGATATGGTGGCAAGTGCTAGTACAAAAATTACCACTGTACCAAATTCTGGTACCACATACGTACCTACAACCTCAATCTCAGAATTTCCTTCTTGGAAGTTTATTGTAATCAGCCTAGATTCTGGTTTGGTAGTTGATTCTTGATATTGTACTTCTGTACCATCGATGAAAACAATAAACCTGTCATCATCCCCACTTTTTCCGTCTGAACCAGTCTTGGCATCAATCCACTCTCGTCCTAAATCCAATGTTAGTGAACCGTCTTGGTCTGCCTGAATGGTCGTAATCAACCCTAGAATGGATGGCTCCACTACGATATTTTTCACAGAACCACCGTTTATTGCATAAGGTATGTCAAATGTGCCCGTTTGGTCGGGTTTTCTAACTTCATAGATTTGCTGTGGATTCTCTCCGGTTTTTTTTGTTTGAAAATCAAAACTAGTTTCATACGTGTTTCCTGCTACTCCATACGCTGTTTTGACTATGTACTTGCCATCTTTTGTAAAATATGGTCCATCTGCAATAAATGAATAAGTAAACGTTCCATCCTGTGCAACATCGACTTGGGCTATATGTGCACGATTTGTTTCATGGAATACCTGAATCAACAAAGGCGTATTTTGTAAAACTGCATCAACCTTACCTGATACTATGACTGCGTCACCCTGTTTGTAAAATGACTTTGCTACACATACTTGCTTACATTCTTCTGCTGATGCCAAACTATGTGATAGGACACATAAAACAAATACCGAAAAAATCAAAACGTGACTTGTCTTCACACCAAATTTGTAAAATTATCATATATTTCCTTTTCTTGTAATTTATGGTAAAAAATGAAAAAAGTAGAGAACCTTAGTATCTTGGTGAGATGCTAAGTCGTGTTCTAGCAGTGATAGCAACTATTGATACAATTGCTACTGCGAGAATGATTGCTGCCATTGTGCCAAATTCTGGAACTGCCTTAGTACCTATGATCTCAATCTGTGAATCGCCCTGTGAGAATTGGATTTCAAGTGTTCGTTGAGAGTCAGTTGTATCTGTCTCTGTGAAATCTGCTTCTTGATCATCTACTGTAACAACAAAGTCTTGATCTTGACCGTTGTCACCCATTGCATCCAAGACTTCTCTTGGGATTTTAACGGAGATGGCGCCGTCACTCTCAGTTGCGATTTTCAGGGTAAGTGATTTTGTAGCACTGCTAGCAGTGGCACTTGTTACTACTGCTCCATTTGCTTCATATGGAACACAGTAAACTTGACCTCCGCCTTTTACTGCAATCTCACCAACACCACAAGCTGATGCTTTTTCTGGTGCTTCGCCTACTAACTGAATCACGACTTTGTCGTTGATTTGTTGTGGACCGTATTGCACTCTGACGGTGTAATCACCGTTTGCTCTGAAAAGATCACCTGCGGTGCTAAACGTTGTTTCAAACGTGTTGTCCGCTGAAACTTCGATTTGCTCAGCTCTCACAACGTTGTTTTGTGGACCAACTACTGTGATTGTAACTGGAGAGTCAGCTCTTAGATTTGCAACTGTTCCGCTTACTTTGACCTCGGAATTGTGGTCATAGATTTTTTTATCTGTTGACACCTGGATTGGCAATACATTGTGTAATGCCAATTGATGCTTTGTGTAAGCGTCGTTGTTGCTACAACCTGGGCATGCCTCTTGATCGAAGCTAGATGCATAAGTTGGTACTACTGCTAAAGTGCCTGCTGCAGCTATAATGGCAATTAGCACTGATAGTGCATAACTATTCATCTTGAATGGCGTTTAGAATGCTGACTATTTATGTATATTTAAAAAATGAAAAAAGTTGAAGATCTAGTATTTTGGCAGAATACTTAGTCTACTTCTTGAAGATATAGCAACTATTGATACAATTGCTACTGCAAGAACTATTACTGCGATTGTGCCAAATTCTGGGACTACGTAAGTTCCGACTATCTCGATTTGAGTATTTCCGTCCTCAAATGGTATGGTCAATGTGCGATCATCGGCTGTAGTTGTTTCGTCAAAGTCGACGTCTTGTCCGTCAACTGTCACAAAAAAGCTTTGATCGTCACCGCTCTGTCCGTCAGGACCAGCTCTTGCGTCAAGTACGCTTCTTGGGATTTGTAATTTTAGCTGACCGTCACTTGTAGTTTCAATTTCTACCATTAAGGATTTGCTACTTGAATCTGGAGTAATGCTGACTATTTTACCTCCTTTTATGGAGTAACCAACTGCCCCGTCTTCTGGGTTAGCTAGATTGAATTTCGGTAGGCCTCTTACCGGTGCTGATTCACCAGAACCACCAAATTCAAATGTAGTCTCTGCAGTTCTCGTCGCTGTTCCATACAATACCTTGACGGTGTATGTTCCAGCAGATCTCCATAGAGGACCACCAGCAGTCAGGTCAGTTCCAAATGTATTATCATCTGAAACTGGTAGTTGTTTTGCAGTAACCAAGTTTCCGTTCGCTGCAATAACTTGCAAAGTCACATCATATCCTGATAGTTTTTCTCTGACAGTACCTGTTACGGTAATTGTGTCCCCATTTGCATATGATGTTTGGTCGGTTGCTACGGTAACTGCATCTACAAATTCCTGCGCAAAAGCTGATACTCCTAATGAGCCAGTAGCCAGAATTGCAAACAACGCTAGTGTTGCGTATAGTGTATTCATCTTGCTTTTTCGTTCTACCGAATACTATTTAAGGTTAGGAAAAAAATCATTGACCATTAACGAAAAATGTTGGATTTTTTACCAGATCTTGATTAAATATATATAAAGTCTTTTTTGAGTTTTTTTAGTTTGTCTGGTAATTTTCAAGATTTAGCTAATGCTATCCAAGGTGAGTATGATGGCAACTAAGAAGACACACATTCTAGTACCTGATCATATTTACGTACCAACTCATGAGATAATGAACAAAAAGGACGCAGAAGAAGTTCTCAAAAAATTCAATTGCAAACCAACTGAAATGCCATT
>DAMC01000039.1:17481-23711 GCA_002499525.1 Nitrosopumilales archaeon UBA218 | reverse complement strand
GGCGAGAGTATCTATTACAGATATGTGGTGGAAATCTAAATGACTGACCCATCCAATAAACGCTGGCCAATTATTCAGGATCTTCTGAAAAGAGAAGGAATTGCTAGACAACATCTGAACTCTTTTGATGAATTTCTGGAAAGGGGACTCCAAAGTATTATTGATGAAGTTGCACAAATTGAGATTGAAAACGCAGAATATCCATACAAGATTCAACTTGGCAAGGTAAAACTACAACAGCCCAGAATGATGGAACTAGATGGTTCTATTACTCACATCACACCAACCGAGGCCAGACTTAGAAACGTTTCATACTCTGCCCCAATCATGATGGAGGCAAGTGTAGTTGAGGATGGCAAAACATTAGAATCGAGATTTGTACCAATTGGAGACATCCCAGTTATGGTAAGATCCAACGCTTGCATTTTACACAATTTCTCAACTCAAAAGTTAATTGAACATGGAGAGGATCCAAACGACCCTGGTGGATACTTTATCATTAATGGTTCAGAAAGAGTGATTGTAGGATTGGAAGATCTTTCTTACAATAAGATTATTGTAGATAAAGAAAAGGTTGGTGGCAACGATGTTTACAAGGCAAAAGTCTATTCGTCAATTGTTGGTTACAGAGCAAAACTAGAACTGGTTATGAAAAATGACGGTCTGATTGTAGCCAGAATCCCCGGCTCACCAGTGGATATCCCAGTTGTTACTTTGATGAGGGCACTTGGACTAGAATCCGACCGAGAAATTGCCGCCGCTGTATCTTTAGTTGAATCCATTCAAAATGAATTAGAGGCGTCATTTGAAAAAGTCGCAGAAGTTCAAACATCAAAAGATTCCATAGTCTACATTTCAAAAAGAATCGCACCTGGAATGTTAGAAGAGTTCCAAATCAAAAGAGCGGAAACATTACTCGATTGGGGTCTCCTACCACACCTTGGAAAACACCAAGAAAATAGACGAGAAAAAGCTCAATTCTTAGGCGAAGCAGCATGCAAATTAATTGAACTAAAACTTGGTTGGATATCACCTGACGACAAAGATCATTATGGAAATAAAGTAATCAAGTTCGCTGGACAAATGCTGGCTGACTTGTTTAGAACCGCGTTTAGAAATTTGGTTCGTGATATGAAATATCAATTAGAAAGATCTGGACAAAAAAGAGGAATCAACGCCGTCTCCGCGGCAATCAGACCTGGAATTGTTTCTGATAAACTAAACAACGCAATTGCAACAGGAAACTGGGGCAGAGGAAGAGTTGGTGTAACACAATTACTGGACAGAACAAACTACCTTTCAACAATTTCACATCTCAGAAGAATCCAATCCCCACTATCTAGAACTCAGCCTAACTTTGAAGCAAGAGATTTGCACCCGACTCACTTTGGAAGAATTTGTCCTAGTGAAACTCCTGAGGGTTCCAATTGTGGACTAGTTAAGAACTTGGCTTTGTCTGCAATAATCTCAGTAAACGTTTCACCAGAAGAAATTGTAGAAAAAATGTATGACTTGGGTGCAGTCCACTTTACAGATGCAAAAGAAGATCTAAAGCTGGATGGCACACGTGTATTTGTTGATGGTAGACTAGTGGGCTATTACAAAGACGGGGATAAGCTAGTTGAATCATTGCGCGATTTGAGAAGAAACTCCAAGATTCACCCACATGTCGGAATATCGTTTTTCAAACCTAGTGTAGAAGGTGCAACAAAACGACTTTACGTTAATTGCAATGCAGGCCGTGTACTTCGACCTCTTGTTGTAATCAAAGATGGCAAGTCTCTACTTACACAAGAACTAATTGACAAAGTATCCAAGAAGTTGATGTCTTGGAATGACCTCTTGCGAATGGGAATTATCGAGTTAATCGATGCAAATGAAGAAGAAAACTGTTACATCACCATCGATGACAAAGATACAAAGAAATTCACTCACCTTGAGATATTCCCATCTGCAATATTAGGAGCGGGTGCATCAATCATTCCATATCCAGAACACAACCAGTCACCAAGAAACACATACGAATCTGCAATGGCAAAACAAAGCCTTGGCTTTTCAACTCCTATGATGAATACAAGCACCTATGTGAGACAACATTTCATGTGGTATCCACAAACACCAATTGTCACCACTCGTGCACTAAACTTGCTAGGAATGGAAGACAGACCAGCAGGACAGAACTGTGTTGTTGCAGTATTGCCGTTTGATGGTTACAACATTGAAGATGCTATAGTTATTTCCAAGGCTGCAGTTGATAGAGGACTAGGAAGAACATTCTTCTACAGGATCTATGAGGCTGAAGCTAAACAGTATCCAGGTGGAATGAGAGATAATTTCGAAATTCCAAATGCTGAAGATAACATTCGTGGATACAAGGGAGAAAAAGCATACAGACTACTAGAAGAAGATGGTGTTATTGCCACTGAATCAAATGCCATAGGTGGAGATATTTTGATTGGAAAAACTAGCCCTCCTAGATTTATGGAAGAATATAGAGAATTCGAGTCCAAAGGACCGTATAGAAGGGACACATCAATCGGTGTTAGGCCGTCTGAGACTGGAGTTGTAGATACTGTGGTAATGACCCAATCAAACGAGGGTGGCAAAATGTACAAGATTAGAGTTAGAGATATGAGAATCCCAGAAATCGGTGACAAATTCGCATCAAGACACGGACAAAAAGGAGTTGTCGGAATTCTTGCAAGATATGAAGACTTGCCATATACTGCTGAAGGCGTAATACCAGATGTTTTGATCAACCCTCACGCATTCCCCTCACGTATGACTGTCGGAATGTTTATGGAATCCGTATCTGGTAAAGCAGCAGCAGTTAGAGGTGCAAGATTTGATGGCTCTGCATTTGTTGGAGAAAAAGTTGAAGAAATTAAGGCAGCTCTGGAAGGTTCAGGTCTAAAATATTCTGGTAAAGAAACAATGTATGACGGAAGAACAGGTAAACCTTTCCCAGTTGAAGTATTCATCGGAGTTGTATATTATCAAAAACTACACCACATGGTTGCTGACAAGATTCATGCCAGGGCAAGAGGACAAGTCCAAATGTTAACCAAACAACCAACTGAAGGTCGTGCAAGAGGAGGAGGACTCAGATTCGGTGAAATGGAACGAGACTGTCTTATCGCATACGGTGCATCCATGATTCTCAAAGACAGATTACTTGATGAATCTGATAAATCTGAAATCTATGTTTGTGAAAGATGTGGATTGGTGGCATATCATGATGTTAAACAAAGAAAGTATGTCTGCAGAGTATGCGGAGATAAAGCAAAGGTTTCCTCAGTCTCTGTAGCATACGCATTCAAACTATTACTTCAAGAAATGCAAAGCCTTAACGTAGCCCCTAGACTGATGATAAAGGAGAGAGTCTAGTTGTCCGTTCAAACAGTCAAATCCATTGATGGAATTCGTTTTTCAGTTTGGTCTCCTACTGAAATCAGAAAGTATTCTGTAGCTGAAATCACCGCACCAGAAACTTATGATGAAGATGGAATGGCTGTACAAGGCGGTTTAATGGATGGTAGATTAGGAACACTGGAACCTGGACAAAAGTGTCTTACATGTGGAAATACTGCAGCAAGATGTCCTGGACACTTTGGTCACATTGAGCTAGCAGAACCTGTCTTACACATTGCATTCATCGATAACATTCACAAATTACTTTTGGCAACGTGTCGTTCTTGCTCTAGACTCAAACTACCCCAAGAAGACTTGGATAATTATGGACAAATTCTAAAGAAGGAAGCAGCTTATACTATAATCTCACAAAAAAGAATTCCAGAAGAAATCTTGGACAAGGCAAAGAAAGCAAAGGAATGTCCACACTGCGGAAAACCACAATATGATATGATTTTTACCAAACCTACTATATTCATAGAAAAAACCGAAATTGGAGAACATAGGCTACTTCCAATCACTATAAGAGAAAGATTTACACAAATCAGAGATGAAGATCTAAAACTTCTTGGATATGATCCAAACACTGCAAGACCAGAATGGTTCATCCTACAAGTTCTTCCGGTACCACCAGTAACTGTTAGGCCTTCTATTATTCTGGAAACTGGAATCAGATCAGAAGATGATCTCACACACAAAATGGTAGACATTATTCGTGTAAATCAAAGACTAAAGGAAAGTAAAGATGCAGGTACACCACCACTAATTGTCCAAGACTTGGTTGACCTGTTGCAATATCATACTACCACCTACTTTGATAACGAAGTTTCTGGAATCCCACAAGCTCATCATAGATCAGGTAGACCACTAAAGACACTGACCCAGAGACTCAAAGGTAAAGAAGGAAGATTCAGAGGTTCATTATCAGGTAAGAGAGTAGACTTTTCAAGCAGAACTGTCATCTCACCAGACCCAAGTCTTGATCTCTCAGAAGTAGGAGTTCCTGAAGCAGTAGCAAAGAAACTAACCATTCCAGAAATCGTTACTGAATGGAACATTGAGAGGATGCGAGAACTAGTTATCAATGGACCAGATAAATTTCCCGGTGTAAACTATATCGTTAGACCTGACGGTGTTAAAATCCGACTTGACTTCGTAGAGGATCGTTCAATTATTGCTCAAAATATAGAAGTTGGCTATCTAGTGGAGCGACACCTAGCAGATGGCGACATTGTCATGTTCAACAGACAACCATCATTACACCAAATGTCTATCATGGCTCACTATGTTAGAGTACTCCCTGGAAAGACTTTCAGATTACACCCATCAGTTTGTCCGCCTTACAACGCGGACTTTGATGGAGATGAGATGAACTTGCATGTTCCACAAAGCGAAGAAGCACGTGCTGAGGCTATATTGTTGATGAGAGTTCAAGACCAATTGATATCTCCTAGATATGGTGGACCAATCATCGGCGGTCTGAGAGATTTCATCACAGGCTCTTATCTTCTAACTAAAGATGATACTGTACTAACCCCTCAAGAATTTGCAAACTATGCAATGCTTGGTGGATATGAAGGAACATTCCCGGAGCCAGCTGCAAAAGGTAAAGATGGACCAATGTTTACTGGCAAACAACTATTCTCTCTATTCCTACCAACTGACTTCAACTATGTAATTACCTCAAAATGGTCTAAAGGCACCAAGGGGGCTCCTAAAGACGTTGTAATCAAAAATGGGCAACTAATCAGCGGGGTTATTGACAAGGCATCAATTGGTGCAGAAGAGCCAGAAAGCGTTCTTCATAGAGTAGCTAAAGACTATGGTAATGCTATTGCTAAAAAATTCCTCAACTCTGTATTGATTGTAGCAAAACAATTCATCACTCATTATGGATTCAGCTATGGTTACTCTGACCTGGAGCTATCCGATAAAGTAAAGTCTGATATCCATTCAGGTACCGACGAATCATACAATACAGTTTATGATTTAATCTCACAAGCCAAGAAAGGTACACTCAAACTTACTAGAGGTCTTTCAGCAGATGAGGCACTGGAAGCATACATTGTAAATGAGCTATCAAAGGCAAGAGACAAAGCAGGTAATACAGCTGATCAACAATTAGAGAAAAATAACGCAGCTAGAATCATGGCAACCACCGGTGCTAGAGGTTCATCACTGAACATCGGTCAGATGGCGGGAGCTCTAGGACAACAATCAATTCGTGGAAACAGATTGAACAAAGGATACAACAATAGAGCACTACCACACTTTAAAGAAAATGATGACAATCCAGATGCACATGGATTTGTAAAATCAAACTATAGGGATGGACTGTCAACTATCGAATTCTTCTTCCACGCAATGGGAGGAAGAGAGGGACTAGTAGACACTGCAGTTAGAACTCAGCAATCTGGTTACATGCAAAGAAGACTAGTCAATGCACTTGAACACATAAAGCTGGAATATGATAACACTGTACGTGATCCACATGGCCATATCATTCAATTCTTGTATGGCGAAGATGGAATCGACGTTGCAAAATCTGATCATGGTGAAGCGTTTAACATCAATAGATTAATCGAGTCAGAAACAATTGTCGATACCGGCAAGAAAATCACAAAAGAAGAAGCCGAAGAAATGGTAAAAAAATACACCAAGTCATTCAATCCGAGATTAACCAGTCTGGTAGACGAGGCAATTTTACATTCAAAATTATCCAAAGATGGAACTGAGAAGGTTCTCAAAAAGGCATTAGACCTTTACCACAAGGCAAAAGCAGAACCTGGTCAGGCAGTAGGAATTGTGACAGCACAATC
>DAMC01000039.1:13427-17126 GCA_002499525.1 Nitrosopumilales archaeon UBA218 | reverse complement strand
GAAACGTAACCCTAGGTTTACCAAGACTCATTGAACTTGTCGATGCTAGAAAGAAACCAGTTACACCGACAATGGATATCTATTTAGAAGATAAATACAAAAAATCTAGAGAAAAAGCAATCGAAGTGGCAAGAAATACACTCCAAACCAAAGTCTCTGCTCTTATTGAAAACGTAGAAACTGATTATGCGTCACAGATTACAATTGAACTGAGCTCTACTGCACTTTCTCAGAGAGGTTGTACAGTTGAAGAAGTAGAAACTGCTCTTGCATCAAATAAAAAATTCAAGATTGAAACTAACGGTAATACTTTGACTCTAACATTAGCAGAAGAATCTGATGCTCCGACAGTTATTGCAATTAGAAATAAGGTTCTCAATACTATTGTCAAGGGCGTACCGGATATCACTAGAGTTACCGTCGCACAAAAAGATGACGAGTGGGTTATACAAACAACTGGTTCAAACCTCGCAAAAGTTTTAGAAATTGATGGTATAGACAAACGTAACGTTAGAACAAATAATGTCTTTGAAATTGCTGCAACACTTGGAATTGAAGCTGCAAGAAATGCACTGATAAACGAATTATCGACTACACTGGAAGACCAAGGACTTGAAGTTGACTCTCGTTACATCATGCTAGTTTCTGATATGATGTGTTCTCGTGGATATCTACAGCAAATCGGTAGACATGGAATTGCAGGAACCAAAGACAGCGTCTTGGCAAGAGCTGCATTCGAAATCACAGTACCAACCATTGCCGAGGCCGCACTAACAGGAGAAATCGAGGAACTCAAGGGTGTTACAGAAAATGTAATAGTTGGATCAAACATTCCAGTAGGTTCTGGTACAGTAGACCTCTACATGCAGGTCTCCAAGAATTAATAATTAGTTATCTTCAAAAGCCAGAACAGCTATTTTGTGGTAATTGCTTGCATTATTGCTAATACCGATGTTGGTAACGGGTGCTCTCGATGGACACCAACCGGATTATTACAAACCTTATGCCCCAATTTCATTTGATAAGGAAACTTATTCGTGGACTGATAAAGTCCATATCACAATTGTTTCACCAGCCTGGAATTCTAATGAATATGGAATTGATACAATTGGAGACGACTCACAATTTCCGATAAAAATCTCTACATCATCTCACAACTTGAGTCAATACAAACTCGTTGAAACATCTGCCAATAGTGGCATTTTTTCAGGGGAAGTAACACTTACTGGATTTTCACATGATGTTGATGGTGATGGCAAGACTGATACCAATCCAAGAACGGGTGGTAGTGGACCTAATGGGGGATTTTTAGAAACCAAAAGGGACGATGGACTGACACTGTCTTTCGAGTTTGCTGAGGGGGTCGTACTGACAAAATCCGCACATATTAGTTGGAATGTGGGGCAAATAGAATTCTCTAAAACAAATTATCTTACTGATGAACAAGTTATTGTTAAAGTAATTGATCCTGACATGAATTTGAACCCGGACGCTGTGGACAATATCAAAATTGATGCATCGTCTGATTCAGACGTTGCGGGAGTTAATGTTGTTGCAACAGAAACAAGTGATGACTCCGGCATATTTGAAGCGACTTTGAGACTTTCCCAAAATGAACAATCCAATGCAAATCGGTTACATGCTAAATCAGGTGATACGATTATTGCAAAATACAAGGATATGACATTACCTGCGCCGTATTCTATTGATGATGAACAAGATATATCGACCAATGCATCTGTTGGAACTTTTACTGAACACTCTCTATTAATTGATAAAATCTACTTGTCTGATTCCCTAGGAAAACAAATCCAACAGCCACATCTAAACCAAAAATTGCAAATAATAACACCTATTCAAAATACAGAGCTAAATCCACAAAATTTTATCAATATTATACAAATCACCAGTGATTCTGGCTCTGTCGTGTCAATATCTTGGATTACAGGAACCCTTGATAAATCTCAAAAATTCGAAATCTCACAATCTTGGTTACCTAAACAAAAAGGCCAATATACTATTGAAGCATTTGTATGGAAGTCCTTTGATGATCCAAGGCCTCTCTCGAAAAAACAAATACAGCAAATTATTGTACAGTGATAATCAAATTCGAAGACAATAAACCACTTTAATCCCACTTTCGAATCTTCGAGTTATTAATTTAAAAATTAAAAATTCAAAGATTTTCTCAAATCTCATAGTGATAAATTATAAAGAAGCTCTTTTGGACTGTCATTGAAAGTGAAAATATGGGGAAACTCTTAGAAAAAGCACTCAAAGACGCAATTAATGATGACAAGTGTGTATTGGGGGCAAAAGAAGTCATACAATCAATTAAAGATGCAAAGCTAGTTGTTATTTCAAAATCTCTGACTGGCAATGAACTAAAACAAATTCAAAAATCCACAACTGATGGTAAAATTTCCACACTCAACTATGGTGGAACATCTATCGCGTTGGGTAAACTATGTGGATTACAATTCAGAGTTTCTGCAGCTTCATTAACATCAATTGCTGATACTAATGTTAAGGCAATACTAAAAGAAGAATCACAATGACCGCTGAAAGTTTAAATGAGACACGTCTCGGTCTGAGGTAATCTGTCAAATGCCACAAACTATCAAACTAACAACTGATCAAATGCGTTTGATCTCACTTTTTCAAAATGTAACCGGCGCATCCGCACGTGATTGTGTAGAGGATGAAAAACAAAAACGCGTCATTTTTGTTGTCAATGAAGGTAAAATGGGTTTAGCCATTGGTAAAGGTGGAGCTCACATTCGAAATCTACAAAATATTATTAAAAAATCCGTTGAACTAGTTGAATATTCGGACGATCCCGTTATGTTTCTAAAAAATATGCTTAATCCAAAACTCGTTACTGAGGTAAAACTAAACAAACGTCTAGACGGTTCCACACAGGCTATAGTGCTGGTGGACGCAAAAAAGAAAGGAATCGTTGTAGGACGAGAAGGTAGAAATGCTGAAAAGGCTCGACTTTTGGCAAAACGCTATTTCGAGATTACAAGCGTTTTAATTAACAGTCCTGATAGAATGATGGAGTGAAGATATGGCAAAGTCACCATTAGGATTATTCGCAGGACGTGTACTAAAGGCTAAACGTAAGCGTCAACGCTGGCAAATTGGTACCTACAAAAGAAGAATGTTGGGTCTTAACATAAAAGCAAACCCACTAGGAGGTGCTCCTCAGGCTAGAGGAATCGTTTTAGAAAAAGTAGGCGTTGAGGCAAAACAGCCAAACTCTGCTGTTAGAAAATGTGTTCGAGTACAACTCATCAAAAATGGTAAAACAGTTACCGCATTTTTGCCCCGAGACGGTGCAATGAACTTCATTGATGAACACGACGAAGTTCATGTAGAAGGAATGGGTGCGACACAAGGTGGTGCAATGGGAGATATTCCGGGTGTCAGATTCAAGGTTTTCAAAGTTAATGGAACTTCATTACGTGAACTTGTACGCGGAAGAAAAGAAAAACCCAGGAGATAAGACATGGCTGAAACTCAAAATCTTTTGTTATTTAGAAAATGGGATCTGAGCGGAGTTGAAATCAAAGACCCTGGACTAAAAACGGTTATCTCATTACGTAAAGTGGTATATCCTCATACATTTGGCTCATCGGCTCTAAAAAAATTCAACAAGGCAGATGTAAATATTGTCGAGAGATTGGCAAACAAACT
>DAMC01000039.1:2522-13114 GCA_002499525.1 Nitrosopumilales archaeon UBA218 | reverse complement strand
ACGATGAATGTTGTAAAGGCAGCATTTGAGATAATTCACTTAAAGACTGGTAAAAACCCAATTGAGGTTCTGGTCAGGGCTATAGAATATTCCTCACCTAATGAGGATACTACTAGAATTGTTTATGGTGGTACTGCATACCATGTTTCTGTGGATGTATCTCCATTGCGAAGAGTAGACTTGGCGCTACGTTTCATTGCAGACGGTGTGAAAGAATCATCATTCTCAAACCCAAAATCAATGGAAGAATATCTAGCTGAACATCTTATTGCCGCAGCTTCAAATGACGCCGCCGCTCCATCCGTGAAGAAAAAGAACGAACTCGAAAGAGTAGCACAAGCATCCAGATAATTCTTAAAAATTTCCTACATCTCTTCCAAAATAATAAAAAATAGAAAAACAAAGTAGCCCGAGGCAGATTCGAACTGCCGTCTCGGCGTATCCTCTCTAATGATCCAGAGCGCCGAATCCCTAACCTGAAAATTCATTTGGCCGCTAGACTATCGGGCTACTAAAAAAACTTTGAATTGCTAGCAATATAACATTTCTATTTTACACGAACTTCTTTGATGGCCGTAGCATAATCACAAATTGCTTTCAACCTCATATATGGAATCAATCTATAATGAATTGAATAAAGTTCATTCTCTTTGAATAGAATATTTTTCTGAACTAGTGACACTAAGCCTCGAGAAGACACAGATAATGGTAAACTGTATTGTTTGCAAACAATGTCGCGTCTTTTTTGATACTGAGCCAAAGTAAACGAAGTCTCATTCAACTCCAAAATCAAAGGCCATATGATTTCTTTCCAGACCAGTCTGCGGTTTTGAGTTCCTGATGCGTATTTGCCTTTTTCACTCAAATATTAATAATGTAAATAATTTAGTTATAACTGCATTTGTCATATCATCAAATTTCAGAATCATTGGATATGCTCAAAAAATCTTGGACTGTAGATCCAATTCTGGAAGATTTCATGCTTGGAAAAAGAAGCGATGTAAATGATCATGCAATTAAAGTAAAACAAGTAATTTTTCATATTCCTTATCTCGAACAGGAAAAAAAGTACATTTTATGGAAATGTTTTTGGCCAGATTGCCATAACTGCTGCGAAAGACAAGGACGTCTCCCATTAACATCTGATGATTTGATAACTATTGGTAAGGGTCTAAAATACCAGAAAACTTCAGATTTTATTAAAAATGAAACCGTAATCGCGACATGGACAGAACAGAGCCCTTCTGGAAATGGAGTCTTGATGACTTCAGTAAATCTTAAGCGAAAAAATGATGAAACAGAGGCCGACGATGGTACTCATATCAAGTGTAGATTTCTAGATGACAAAGGTGCATGTACGATGCACCCAAATCGTCCAGGTGTTTGTTATCTTTATCCTTTTTCAACTTGGCTTGAAAATGAAAATGGACGTGCTCGCGTTCACTCTACATACCAATTCACAGGAGACTGTCCAGGGTTTTACCTATCTGATTCCCTAGAACCAATGAAAGAAGTTCTAACTGAATATTCCAAGTCAATCTACGAGTATAATATGCAGTACACGAGGACTACTCGTGAGGGATACAGTCTCTCTAGCTTTGTCTAGATTAAGAAAATCTTGCCCAAACCCAAGTAATTTTGACTACATCACAGAATAATGCATTATCAAAATTCATTCTAGTTGTCAGGAATAGAAATTGTCGGAGACTTGGGTTATTTGCTGCTATTCTCTGCAGCGATTGGCATTATTGCCTATGTTCTAAGACAGCCTTTGGTTCTGGGATTCCTAGTTGCAGGCATATTGATTGGACCATTTGGTCCGTTTCATCTAATTAAAGACACTAGCATACTATCCAATTTTTCAGATATTGCTATAGTACTACTCTTATTTGGAGTAGGTTTAACATTTCCAGTATCACAGCTTCGAAATATTGGCAAGCTTGGCGCTGTTATTGCTATAATTGAAGTTCTGGCAATGCTTGGAATAGGTTTTGGAGTGGGATTAGCTTTTGGCTGGTCGACCATTGATGCCATGTTTTTGGGTGCTGCCATATCGATTAGCTCTACTGCCATTATTGTCAAAGTTTTAGAGGAAATGGGAGTAGTCGAAGAACCGTCTTCTTTACTGTTAATCGGAGTTTTGGTTATCGAAGATCTAATTGCAGCTATTCTAATCTCTACGTTGCACTCTTCAGTACTTTCTCATACCTTCAATCTAGAACAAATGTTATGGGAAATTGCAAAAATTGGAATGTTCATAGGTGGTACCGTGACTGTCGGCTGTTTTGCAATGCCAAAGATATTTTCACTATTATCAAATATACCAAGATATGAATTTACAATTCTTGTTGCTTTAGGTCTCGCATTCGGTCTTTCATTTCTCTCTCATAATCTGGGATTTTCCGCGGCAACAGGAGCATTTTTGGCAGGTGTGATATTGGCAGGTTCGCGTTTCTCGGAAGATATTACGAGTCTGATAACACCAATAAGGGAGATCTTTACTGCAATATTTTTCGTAACGATAGGCGCACTGATGGATGTAAATATCATTACGCAGTACTGGGTGCCTATAGCTGTTATTACTCTAGTAACAGTCATCGGTAAAACCGCATCAGTATATCTCGGTGTTAGATTATTCCGACTTGGACCAACCAATGCACTGGGAATAGGATTATCGATGGCGCAGTTAGGCGAGTTTTCATTTATTGTTTTGATGGTGGGACAAGATCTAGGAGCCACTAGCAAATTCCTATTCCCTATAGTAGGTATGGTGGTGGTTTTGACCACAATATTTGCACCGTTCCTAATTAAGCGAGGAACAAGAATGCTGGTGGCATGAAAAAATTTAGCCTGAGCTAAGAATATTACTATAAGCTAAAATATTCTTAATCAAAAACTCAGGCATGTCTGAAATATCTGGCCGCCAAAAAACACTGTATTTTCTCAAATTCATTGGATTGGGACTTGTTGTCGGTGTAGCCTATGTTGATCCTGGAAATTGGGGAACTGACATTGCGGCAGGTTCCAAATTTGGCTATTCTTTGTTATGGGTAGTGGTGATGAGCAATTTGATTGGTATCTTCATGCAATACCTGTCCTCCAAACTTGGCATTGCAACTGGAATGAGCCTATCAGAAAATTGTAGGGAAAATTTCTCAAAACACAAAACTATTGGACTTTGGATATCAGCAGAAATTGCTGTAATTGCAACTGATCTTGCAGAAGTAGTGGGAGCAGCAATTGCGATATTTTTACTATTCAAGATTCCACTGATTTATGGTGCAATGCTTGCAAGTCTTGATACATTACTTATTTTGGGACTGGAAAAGTTTGGGATGAGAAAAATTGAAGCAGTAATTATTGGTATGATGGTCTTGATCGGCTGTGCATATCTAATTGAAATCAATCTCGCACAACCTGATTGGAACCAAATCGCATACCATGCAGTTGTACCAAGTTTGAACCATAATTCGTTGATAATTGCAGTAGGGATCCTGGGTGCAACAGTAATGCCACATGCGATATTTTTGCACTCGGCAATGACTAAAACAAGAAAGACAATATTCGATGTTTTGAAAACGCCGAAGAGGATAATCCGTTTCTCTTTGATGGATACAGTAGTTGCTTTGGTTTTTGCTGGTTTGATAAATGGGGCTATTTTAGTAATGTCTGCTGCAACATTTTACCAAAAAAATCTTGCCATAGAGTCAATCCAAACCGCATATCAAACACTGAGTCCTCTCTTAGGAAATGTATCTGGATTGGCTTTTGGGGTTGCCCTTTTAGCATCCGGAATAGCATCATCTGTAGTTGCAACACTTTCTGGTCAAGTCATATTCGAGGGATTTACAAAATTAAGAACAAATCTTTGGAAACGTCGATTAGTTATTCGCTCCATTACTGTTGTTCCTGCAGTCATTGCATTGTATTATGGCGCCAATACTTTGGATCTGTTGGTGATTAGCCAAGTCATTCTTAGTTTGCAGCTTCCATTTACGATTATACCTCTGGTATACTTTACTAACAACAAAAAGATCATGGGTGCAGATTATTCAAACAGAATACTCACAAAAACTCTAGCGATAATCTGTATTGGTGTGATTATAATTCTGAATGTGTTATTGGTAATTTTTCAGTTTGGATTAAAATTGTGAATGTTAATTTTGGTAAATGATCTATGCTTTTGCTACTTTGATCAAATCACGCATATGTACTTCCATGCCAAAACGAGTTTCATTTTTCTTCATATAACGGAAAATTGAAATCAAATCTGCCAGGCTACGAATAATTGATAAATTTCCATGCATCTTTGCTCTAACAAAATTCAAAACTTTTCCATAAATTGAAAAATATTTGAGTACTTCTTCTCGATATTTAGGAAGATTATTCATATTTCTAACAAAAATATCTGCACATACCATACTTGGAATGATCCCCTCCCCCAATAATGGATAGACGGTACCAATGGATTCGCCTACTCCTACTACCTTACCATGGTAGAATGGTTCGCATAAATTGGGCGTAGCCAGTCTTATTGGACGTCCAACGGTCTTGGTTATCTTTCCCCCGTATTTTTTAAAGAACTTGTCTGTTTCCTCCACATGATTTTTCTTATAATCTCCCGCACCAATGTGGGCCATGTTGTCATTTAGTGGGAAATACCAGAAATAACCCGTCATCTTGGCAAATGGTTTTACAAAGAAATCATCAATTGGAATTTTTCCTTCATACTGAATTTTGTATTGATATGTTGGCAAGAAAAAGTCTTTTTCTATCTTTGGTAAATAGCTACGATAGAACCCAGTACAATCAATTATCATATCGTATTCTTTTTCTAAATCTTCTAGTTTTGGAGCAACACCATAGTGTATCTTGACACCTTCGGACATTTTCTTTATCAGTCCAATTTTATCAAAAGTCACCAAACCCTTTAACTTTATGTCAAATCTTTCATTGTTATTCATATCAATGTGCATATCTTTACCATGATGAATTATGAAATCATCAAAATTAATTCCTGACTTGGAACAGAGATCTCTCATCTCGGTCGCACATGTACCCCAAGCACATATGGAATCATGGTTTTGCTCAGTCATTCGCTCGTAACCGACAACTTCATGGTCTTTTTTTAGTCTGGACAACAAATATCCCCCGGCAACCCCTACTCCAACTACTGCAATTTTCATGTAACTGGAATTTACTTTAGTCTAATAAATAGAATATGTGTTATTCTATGAATAGTGCAGGTTTGAAGGGCCTTGCCATTTTTGCCTTGTTCTTGGGATCATATTTTGTTGAATCTGATTCTTCAAAGACCTCTATGTTTACACCGTATTCTTTTTTGATCAGAGAGGATAATTCTGAAGATAGGATGGATTTTTCGTTAATTGGTTCTAATTCAACACGAAGCTTTCTTATTTCGGCCGATTCTGATAGTATGGAATTAACGGATTTTTTCACAAAATCCGGATCCTTTTTGATATTTTCAGTTTGTGGATCCGCGATTAGTTCTTTAATTATCGCTCCGATATTTGTCTGGCCAGCTAAAACACTCGAAGCAATTTTACGAAAAGCCTTCACTTTCCACGAGTCTGCAGTGTATAGAACTATTTTTTGGGGATTCATTTTTGTTACCTTGAGCACATTTTTGATATCTTCCATCGTGGAGTGTAACAACTCCTCTGATTGAACAGAGATTGATTCTGTGGAATTATCTGGTACTGGCCAAGCTGATCTGGATACGAGGCCTGAATTACCTAATCTTTCCCACATTTCTTCTGCAATATGTGGAGCAAATGGTGACAACATTGCAACTCTGACGCTTAGTAACTTGTGGAGTATTCCAGAAAACTCTTCACGTTCTTTAGCGTCGATTCTTTTGAGATACCACTGTAAATCTGATTCAAATGCAAATAAAATATGGTGCAATGCCTCCCTTAGCCTCATCTTTTCAACGGCAGCTGTTGTCTCGATTATCAAATTGTTTAATCTACCCAAAATCCATTTGTCTTCTGATTGCAGAGTCTGAGGCATTCCTGGTTTGTATTTATTACAATCCTCGTAGATTGCTTCAAGCTTGTTCTTTATTGTATTGACAGATTCCAAATTGAAATCCGCATCTTGGAGTAATTCTGCAGAGATTATTATTGCGAGTCGAATTGGATCAGCACCATATTCCTTGATTGCTTTTCTCAATGGGATTATGTTTCCCATTGATTTTGACATTTTCTTACCATCCATGAGGACAGAACCGTTTACGACAATCTGTTTTGGCCAAAGTTCCTCTGGGAATATGGCAACATGATTCAGAACAAAAAACGTTAAATGATTTGGAACTAGGTCACGTCCCGAATGTCTTGCGTCAACGGGATAAAAGTATACGAAATCGTCTCGAATCTGTGATAATGTATCTTCTGGAACATTGCATTTTATTGAGATCTGTTTTAGTTCACCAATTCCATAAAATACAAACTCGAAGAATTCATCTGATAATGAATCTGCTTTTAATTGGCTAGAATTAACATATTTTGCAAGTACATAATATGCCATGTAAATCACAGAATCTGATAAACTCTCAACAATCCAGTTTTGATCCCATGGTAATTTTGTACCAAGACCGTGCTGTCTTGCGCATGCACGTTGTCGTAACCAACCTACCACGTAATTAAACTCGGTTCTAATTTCATTTGGTAAGATGCTCATTTTATCAAAGCATTGGTTTGTTTTGTTTTTCCAATCCTTATCAAGATAATTCAAAAACCACTGATTGTTGAGTAACTTAACAACACATTCAGCACCACATCTACATCTGATGGGACCATCATTCAACTCTAGTAAAATATCAGAATTTTTCAACTCTGATAACCATGTTTTAATGGTGTCTTTAGCTTCTGAAACTTTAAGACCTGCAAACTTGCCCGTGTTCTCTCTTAGAACTCCAGAGTAGAACTCTTTGGAATAGACCTCGTTTGTAGCCTCATCAAGTTTCGAGTCTTCTTGGTTAGTTATTCCTAGTTTTTCAACAATTTCTTTGGCTGGAATCTCGCCAAGCCCTTCTGTTTTGATAATTGCGATAGGTTTTATGTTAATTGCAGAATTTTGTTTTTGATAATCAATCAAAGCTTGATAGTCAAATGGAGCGTGGGCAGGAACTGACATCACTATGCCTGTTCCAGTCTGAGATTCTACAAAGCTTGCTGGAAACATTGGGATTTTTTTATCCAAGACTGATACTGTTTTACCAACTAACTCTGCACCAGAAACTTCTGAAATTACCTCTACAGATTTATTTAGAAATTCTAATTTGTAGGCGCATTCTGGACTGACAATCCAGTTTTCGTCATTGACTCTTACTTTTTTGTATGTTATTTTCGGATTTATCCAAAGGTTTGTGACACCAAAGATTGTTTCTGGACGTAAAGTAGCAGTTGGAATTATCATGTCGTCAAGACGGAATTTTACCAAAATATACTCGGTAAAATCTGGCTCTACATCACCAAGTGTATCGTGCTGCGATACAGGATTTTGATCCTTGGGGCACCAACCTACTGGATGTGATCCTTGTATTACAAAATTTAGTGATTTGAGTTTTCTAAATTGCCACTCGATGAATTTTTTATAGACAGGATCGATTGTTGTGAATTCTCTTCGCCAATCAATGGAATAACCCATTTCTATCATTCCATGTTTGATTTCCTCATGAAAATAATCAGCTATTTTGACTGGTTCGACAAACTCCTTAATTGTTTGAGGTGGAACATGATATAGTTTCTCAAAATTCTCTATTAACTCACGTTCTCCCTCTTGGACACGTTTTGCCATTCCAAGAATTGGTGTGCCAGTATAATGGAATCCCATGGGAAATAAAGTATTGAAGCCTTTCATGCGCAAAAATCGGGCGTGGACATCAGCCAATGTGTATGTTCTACCATGTCCGATATGTTGTGGAGAATTTGGATAAGGGTATGCGACTGTGATGAACTTTTTTGGACGATTGTCTGGCTCTATTTCAAATTCCTTGGATTGGTTCCACTTTGTGCGCCACTTTGTTTCAATACTATCCCACGAAATCATATGTTCACTGTCTTTTTTATTAAAAACTCGGCATGATTGATTGCATCAGATAGTTTAGACATATCTTTACCTCCACCCTGACCAAATCTGGAATCTCCTCCACCAGAACCACCTAGTTTCAAAGAAATTTCTTTTACAAGATCGCCTGCCTTGCATATGGCATTGTCTCCGGCAAATACGATTATCCTAATTCCTGAACCCTTTACAATCAACGCACAATACAATAAAGTATTGTCGTTCTTGATTGCCTCATCGCCTACTGCAATGTGAAACTCTTCATCCAATTCTTCATCTATGATGTGATAGAATTTGACTGGCCCCAAACTCTTGGCAGAGTTGATGACATCCTTTGCAGAAGTGGTGCTTGTTCTTTTGATCAACTGCTTCAGCTTTTTCTTTGCAGTCTCAGAATCTGTCATCGCATGCTCGAATGATTTTAGAAGCTTGTCTCGGTTAGTACCTAGTGATTTGATGATTGACATTACGTCCCCTTCCTGTTTCTGAACAAAGTCTATTGCTGCCTGTCCAGAGACGAATTCTAAACGAATCACTCCATCTTGAATTCTTTCAGTCTTGGTTATTTTTATCAATCCAAGATCCCCGGTTCTTTTGACGTGGGTTCCACCACAAGCTTCTACATCAAAATCCTCAATTCTAACTATTCTCACTGCCTTCACTGGGACGACTCCTCCTTGGTAAATTCTAAAACCGAATTTTTGTTCAGCCTGACCTCGTTCGTATTCTTGTATGGTCACAGGATAATTTTTTTGGATGATGCTATTGGCAAAGCCTTCTATTTTTCTAACCTCATCATCAGTCAGACCAGAATGGTGCGTGATGTCAATCCTTCCGTAATCTTTATCCTTGAAAGCAGAATGTTGCCACACCCATGAACCAAGAACATTTCTTGCAGAGGAGTTTACCACATGGGTGCTGGTATGGTGCTTTGTTATACTGATTCTTCGAAGTGGATCGATCTCACAAGAAACAATGAAGCCCTCTTGAGGAGAAATCCCCTTGATCTCATGCAAGACAACATTTGCATGTTTAGTAACATCGATCACTTCTTGACCATTGATTTTACCGTGATCTGGTTCTTGTCCCCCACCTCTGGCGTAAAATGAAGTTCTGTCTAGAACCACAAATCTGTTTTTAATCACTTTGAGAACCTTGGCATCAAATCTTACAGGATCATCCTTGTAGAACAACATCTCTGTTTCAGGCAACCCAGCCAAATCAAATTCTTCTGCAGACTTTTTCTTTTCAGATTGGTGAAGTTCAGACAAGCCGCTGTAGAAGCTATCTGGGATTTCTGAAATAACATCGTATTCTTTGAGATAATCCGGTGTGACTCCGTCTGACTCGTACAATCTGATCATATCATCAACACTGAGCGTCTTTTTTTGTGCTTTCAAATTCTGGGCAATTTTTCCCATTCTTGATTTTGATTCGTGATATCTACCAACTTCGATATTGATGATTGTCTTGACCTCAGATCTATATTGCTCCAGCTCTGGGTATGTTTTTTTCAAATAGTCGATATGGGAATCTATTAACTCATCAAGATCTAATTTTAGTCCTAATCTGTCTATTGTAGCCATTATTCTTCGGAGTATGATTCTGAGATTATACCCGCCACCTACATTGCTTGGCAGAGCCCCATCAGATATTGCAAAGATCAAAGTACGGAGATGATCAGCAATCATGTATAGTCCTTCTAATGGCGCAATCATCTTACTCAAATCATTCTCTGAGATATTTGATGCCTTGATTGCGGATTTTCTTACTTGGGACAAGTCTGGAAACTTTTCTAAATTCCTTGCAATCTCTGTGAAATATTTTGTTAGAATTCCTGAATCAGCATCAATACCCACCTTGCCAAATAATTGCTGTGTTATTGGCCCAAAACAACAATCGTAGGCAGTTGGGGTTCCCATAGTTATCCATGCAAATCGTTCTAGCCCAGCACCCATGTCTATAATTTTCTGGTCTAAGGTGGTGTGATTTCCAAGCTCTCCTTGGAATTCTGTAAAGACTGCGTTTCCAAGCTCTAATCCTCTAACGTAATACTCTAATGATGAACCAAAAGAACCCCCTCCAGCCCAGACATCCTCGACAAATGTGATTTCATTTTTGTTGATTCCAAAAGATTCTGTGAGCAATCTAAAATCTAGATCAACGCATTCGTCTTTCCAATAACCCTTATCGTTGGGTATGCTGTGCTGACCAATCATGCAAAAGCTTGAAAAATGTCTTCCTGTGACACCGACATTCTCAATATCCTTGAATCGTAAACATGTTTGAGGTACTACCAATGGATTTGCAGGGAACTCAAAAACTACTTTGGAACCCATGACTCTTTGAAAGTCTACAATTGAGGCGATTGTGAAATAAAGATCATCTCGCCATCTGCACACAACTGGATATCTGCTAATTGAAGCATGTCCATTTCTAACAAAAAATGATTCTACTTGTTTCCAAGCTTCAGTATAATCAAATCTTTTTGATGTTGGAGGATT
>DAMC01000039.1:465-2195 GCA_002499525.1 Nitrosopumilales archaeon UBA218 | reverse complement strand
GAATCTAAAGTCCAAAAGAATCTCTTGCAAACACTACATGATTTTCTTGTAAAACCCTGTTCTTGAAAGAGATTGATCTTGTAATATCTCTCTGGTTCTGATGAAAACTTTGCTAGAATCTCATCCTTGTTCATTCTGAGAAAACTCTGACTGGCTAATATTAAGAATTACCGTTTAGGATCAATTAAATACGCTAACCATTCAAATCCAGATGTGTTCGGACGAAAACCCAAAACTCTCCAAGAGGGAGCTTACGTTTTTGCATCAAAATCCGATGGACAATACAATAACGTAATCGTTGGTGTTGTGTCTGGAATTGATGGTAACAAAATTGGAGTGAGTGGTTTGGTCATTAACATGGCCGGACTCAAAAATAAAGTCTTACAGGGAAAGGCTGGACCTCGTTCGGATGAAATTCTAAAAAACCCTACGCCGGAAAACTGTATTCTGGGTTTTGTCTATAGAACAGAACATGATACATTCAATGACACTTTAGACATTAATGAAAACAAAGTTATCGAACTATCTGAAAAATCCTTCTACGTATTAGATGGTTGGATCAGAGAATCCTTACCGGAGTTACTAAACAATGTTCTTTCACTACCTGAAGGAGCAGAAAGAGATCAAGCCAAGCGCGTTTTAAAACAAAGAATGGACACATTATATGATAAAAATCTAAAGCAGAATCTTTACTCTGTCTGTAGAAGCCTCAAAGTACTAAACTAGACGTAGTTTTATATTATCCTCAAAAAAAGTCACGATACAATGGAATATGTTTACGCTGCATTAATTTTGCACAAACTAAAAAAGGAAATTAACGAAGCTAACGTTAGTAGTGTAATCAAGGCAGCAGGCGCAGAAGTAAGCGATGCACAAGTCAAAGCTTTAGTTTCTGCACTAGCTGATGTTAACATTGAAGAGGCAATCAAGGCAGCTCCAGTAGCAGTAGCAGCAGCACCAGCAGCAAGTGCCGGCGCAGCTCCAGCAGCTGAAGCAAAGAAAGAAGAAGCTCCATCAGGTAAATCTGAAGAGCAAGCAATGGAAGGCCTCGCTTCACTATTCGGTTAATTCCAAAAATTTTCATTTTTACCTTTATCTAGAACAACTTACCAAATGGTGTAGTTGACAGAAATTCCATTCAACACTCTCATCTACGTCTTTGATCTTTTTGGCACAATGGCATTTGCCGTTACCGGCGCATTCAAAGCAATAGAACACAAGTCCGACATTATTGGAATTCTAATTTTATCAATCATTACTGGAGTTGCCGGAGGAACAATCCGTGATATCATTATTGGCAGATTCCCACCAAACTCCATTTCAGATCCTTGGTATGTCGGAATTTGTGTGGCTTCTGGAATCACACTCTTCTTTTTACACCCTTATGTGAAAAAACATTGGAACTTGTTTCTAAAATTTGATGCGATTGGGCTTGGGGTGTTTTCAATCACTGGTGCAACATTTGCTTACAATATCTTTGGACTTAATTTTTTGGCAATAACATTTGCTGGAATTCTGACTGCTGTTGGTGGTGGAGCACTCCGTGACGTTTTCGTAAATGAAATCCCATTCATATTTGTAAAGGAGTTGTATGTTACAGCAAGTTTTGTCGGCGTGTTGATTTTCTATGGATTGCTAAGTGCCGAAGTGCCATTGTATGTGGCATCAGTTATTGGTATTGTTATTACTACGATACTAAGACTTGTCGCAATGAAGTATAATTGGAATTT
>DAMC01000039.1:0-200 GCA_002499525.1 Nitrosopumilales archaeon UBA218 | reverse complement strand
CCAAGAGCTAGAGAAAACTAATCTTATGCTGGGGAATAATCTTTAGCTTTAGAGGCAACAGATTGTGCTTGAGCGTTTGCTCTCTGCAATACTGCCTCTTTGGTATCTTCTGTTAGATAACCTGCTTCTACCGCAACATTTCGTGAACCATGTGAAGCTTTTGCTAATACCTGTTTGATGTTGTCTTTGGTGATGTATCC
>DAMC01000035.1 GCA_002499525.1 Nitrosopumilales archaeon UBA218 | reverse complement strand
ATTTTGAATCAGTTGATGTGTACACCTCATGGAATGACAGGCCCAGAGTTGACATTAAGCTGAATGATTTTGAAAGATTATGGCATAATGAAACCAAATATGTGCAGGTCTATGATTTTTCCTATGCATATCAAAACAATCTCCTAAAATACGATTCTGGTTGGGCAGTAGAAACTCTCAGTTAAAGACGAATCCAGACGAATCGATGTTTTTCGTATTTTCTAGAAATTTTACATTTGAAATCTTGTAATAGATTACCTCTCCTCTCCTTTCAATAACTGCAAGAATTGGTTCTTTTCCCATTTTTGTGATATCTTCAATGTTTTTTTGTAGAGTGTTCATTCTTTCTTGCTTGCCCTCTGAGAGTCCAAATACAAGATATTTGGCTCCTTTTTCTCCAAAATGTCCTCGGTCATAGACCCTAAAGTCAGAGCCAAATCCAAATCCATCTTTGACAGCATATCCTCTGACACGCAAATCGCGATAAATTAGAAATTTAGTCAGAGCATTTTCGTCCTTTTCAGATGCGATGGACAGCATTTGTTCAAAGTTGATTTTCTTTTTCCCCTTGAATAGTTCCAATTTTTTGTAAAACAAAAAGTATAGAGTCTCAAATGGTTTTAGTAAGAATTTTCCTTTTCTAGTTTCACCATATCCTTTAGTTTCAAGTTGGTTTTGCATTTCCTTATTTTGGATAATGGTGTGGTCATCTAGCAGGATTCCCGTAATGTTTGGTTCTCCATCAGAGCTCATTTGCAAAAAATCACACAAAATTCCATATAAGCGTGATCAGTGACAATTAAAACGCTCACCATTAAAATATGGGGGTTTTGGGGATTTTTCAGGTGTTATAATGCACGGTGGATGTTATAGAATAGGAAACGGACAACCATATGCCCGTAAAGAATTCATCAAGGGCAAACCTCAGCCAAAGATTGCTAAATACCAAGGTGGAAAAAGAGGCGAGTATGATTTCGTAGTACAGTTATGCTCTAATGAAAAAATGCAGATTAGGCACATGGCTATTGAATCTGCGAGACTTGCTGCAAACAAGACTTTGGAACAGACAACTGGCGAAACAGGTTATTTTTCAGTTCTCAGAATTTATCCACATATACTACTGAGAGAAAATAAAATGATTGCTACTGCTGGCGCAGATAGACTCCAAGAAGGTATGAGACGGGCATTCGGAAAAGCGGTAAGCTTGGCAGCACGTGTAAGAGGAGGACAGTGTATCATGGAGATGCATGTTAAGAAAGAGCATGTCGATGCGGCAAAAAAAGCTCTCATTGGCGCATGTGTGAAACTTCCAATTACTCCAACTATACTAGTAGTGCCAACAAAGAAAAACTAGAGTTTCTCCAAGATTTCATTTCTTCTGTTAGATAATATTTCAAGAAATTCCAAAAACTCTGTTTCTGTAGGATCTCTTTTCAAGATTCTTCTAGACTGATAATAAAATGAGTTGTATAGTCGTCCGATTACAATTCCAAATTTAAAATCAATATTTGTTAATTTTTTATCAACGGAATTTGCAATTTGATGAATATCAGATATATCGTTTATCGTGTTGGTGATTTTTTCATTGATTTTTTGTTCTAATCTTTTGTCCACTAAGAACAATTGACTATCTAGAATTAAAGCAAAGCAATTCATTTTAATAGACTCAGATAAGTTTAATCGATAATGCGGCTGTAGTATAGCCTGGCCAGTACGCGGGATTGCCAATTCTGTGACCCGGGTTCAAATCCCGGCAGCCGCATTTGAAATTATTCCACGAATCAATTAGGTAGAAAAGATTTGCTAAACAATGTATGTCTTGGTTTATTATTTACTCAATTTTATTGATTTTATGAAGCGATTTGGAACTTTCACATGGATTATTTTTGTAATGGCGATGTTCCTTACACCTAACATCTCGAGTGCTCAAACATACAAGCAGGTAATTTCTACCGAGGGGGGAACTCTAAAGTTAGGAGTTTCGACAGAACCCACATCGCCAAAATCAACAGATACTACAAAGTTGAAAATCGACTTTCTAAATCCTAAGACAAACTCCATACAGGAACATGTCGACTATACAGTGTCAGTGACAAACAATGGCGTTGCAGTTTTTGGTCCAATACCACTAACACATACATCTGTTGGGAGTGTAACCATACCAATCCAATTCAAAGACGGTAATAACAAAGTCATAATTGATGTTCAGGGAATACTGTTCCAGCCCATACCATCAGAAAAGGCTTCTTTTTCGATAAATCTAGGTGAAATACAGACTTCACCTCAAAAACTAACAAAGACTCAGAACAACCCAGTTGTGAAACCAAATAACGATTCCAATATGAGCAAAAAGACGGGTGTAGATAAAAAAACCATAGACTCGGTGAATAATCACCAAGTGAAAAAATCATCAATCATTGAAAAAAAGGTTCAAGGTAAGCCGCCTAAGGATACTCCAGTGGATTACACGAAAGTGAATTCTCAAAAAAGAACAATCATTGCGCCAAAGCTACAAAAGACTAAAACGAATTAGTCTTTTTCCCCAAACCTTTTTTGATAATATCTAAAGCATACTCAATTTTTTCAGGTTTAGGTAACTGTATCATAAACACATTGTCTTTTCCGAAATGTGAACGTGGGGATGATAATGCCAATATTGAAGTTTGACCCATGGATTCAAAGAAGTCTAACGATTTGTTTCCGTTAAGCAATATTTTTTCCTCGATACCACCCTCAGAGAAGGTCAAAACTATTTCAACAAATACATCCCCTAGTCCATTTTGAAGGATGTTGAGATTCGTATCCACCGATAGCGGTTTGCCTGCAACTTTACCCATTATTTGATCAAATCTTTGTTCATTCAAAATCAAGCAGGGTATCGATTTCCCATTATAATCAAATGAGGATATTTCGGAGTGAACCCTTTTCAATAACTCTCGGAGTTCGTCATCCAATTCTATTCCTCAGGAATATTTTCTACGGCTCTATCGCTTGCCTTAATCAAAAATGGAGAAATGAATGCAGATACAATAGAAATCATCCCTATCAGTGGAAACAAAAAGCTGCTTACGGCTCCAATATCTACACCAGTCTTGATTATAACAATAGAGAATTCTCCTCTAGGCCCAGCTAGTGCAAATGCAGATCTTATAGATTTAGCCTTTCCTTGCTTGAAAAGGTATGCGCCAATTAATGAACCACCAAATTTTACACCTATTGAAAGTGCAATAATTCCAAATGCCAAGACAACATAATTTTCTATCTCCGATATATTCATGAGAGCCCCTACAGAGACAAAAAATATTGCAACAAACATGTCCTTAATAGGACTGGATAAAATTTTTGAAACCTCAGCAGATTTAGATTCTGCTACTAGCACTCCTGCCAGAAATGCTCCAATAGCCACCGATAGACCTACAACATCTGTTAACAGTGCATAACCAAAACAGAGACCAAGAACAGACAAGAGTAGGATCTCCCTGTGTTCCGTGGCAGCAACTCTATCAATTAATTTTGGAATCACTCTGGTTCCAAGAGTCAGTGTTCCAGCAATTAACACAGTAGCAACTATTACAACAGTGATTATACTTTCAAGGGAAACACTACCGACAAATGCGACAGACTCTAATGTTGCAATTAAAATTACCGCGATAACATCTTCAACAATTAAAACACCTAAGACAAGAATCGAAGATTCTTTTTTGATTTTTTTACTATCTTCAAGAATTTTAATAATTACAGCAGTACTTGTGATTGACATGGCCGCACCCAAGAATAACGAGTCCATGAATTTGAGTCCGATTAGTTCTGAGATGTAAAATACAACGCCCAAGGTCAGAAACAGTCCTATAGTTCCAGCACCAATTGCTACCTTACCTATTGAGCGGATCTTTGAATATGGAAACTCTATTCCGATTACAAAGAGAAGCAATATCACACCCAGTTCGGAAAATATGTTCAATAACCCAAGATCAGAGAGTAAGCCTTGCTTGCCCAGTCCACCTATTTCCGGCGCATTTGGAAGAATTCCAGTCCAAATCGGGGAAAGGGGTCCAATAAGCATACCAGCAAAAAGATAGCCGATTATCAATGGCTGCTTCATCTTGAAAAACGCCAGAGTTACTACGGATGCCAAGATCATAATTATTGCAAGATCAGTTACAAACGAAGAGTGTGGAATATCAGGAGTAATTTTGTCGATTAAGGACTGCAGGCCTGAACCAACCGGTTGCGTTAATTGTAAAAGAGAGTTTTGCATCACCTAGTATCAAATGAAACAATTAAAATTATTTTGGGTTGCTTGTGTATTGCTTTAATCATTCAAGTTTTTTCTCTCATTTATCTAACCCCCCCTTAATTGTTCCAATATCTCACGTACCAATTTGTGACAGGAATGAAGAATTATTAGTAATCCCAGTAAA
>DAMC01000036.1:2750-9218 GCA_002499525.1 Nitrosopumilales archaeon UBA218 | reverse complement strand
AGTTTAGAATAGATTTCGAATTGTGTTCCAGGCAGACCTAGGGGTATTAATTTGCAAATGTGGTTACCAAAGGTGGCCACCCATGACATTGATGATTTGTGTGGGATATTTAATGAATTCTGGTTTGAAATTATGCTAATTTTTGCAAGAATTTGTTTGAAATTACAATTTTCGACTTGTGTTTTACAAAGATTACGGTATAGTACGGTACCTTTATATGCGATCTGGATGTAAAAGATACCATGAGTCAGATGCTCGCAAAACCAAAACCACGTGTATTGTACACGGAGATGTATTTTGCCAGGCAGGCAATCCATCTAAAAAGTTCCGCAGTCGAGATTTCATGCCATCTGTGTAAATCAGAGCTGAAAGAAGGAATCGGAATTACTGCAAAAAGAATAGGCGATAGTACGGTCTTTGTGTGTAGCAAACACGGATTCTAGTCTGACAAATTAAAATATTGTCACTCAATATCAAATACTACTTGAGAAAACAGACAAAAATCATAATATTTACAATAGTCGGGGCTGCTGTTTTTTACACTGTTATGATTTGGTTTGTTTAATTACAAAAAACTGATAAACCTAGATTTTACAATTCCATATGATGACGAATTTTAGCTACGAGCCTTACAGCACAATACATGTGAGGGATTTGATAAAAATGAATCTTGATGATTTGATTTCTATGATTGCATCGCTAGAATCTGCAAATGCGTACTGGGCAGAGGGAGTACTCTTTGTCAGTTTCTCAATTTCTGAATCCGATGAGCTAGGTAAAAAAGAAATGCAGGGTGAGACCTATTTGGACAGAGTCATATTTTGCAGATATGAAAAGTACACTAAAACTGCAAAATCATCCACTAATGTTGAAGTAAACGTGGTAAATGTGCAGACTAGTCGTTTGTATAACGACTTGGTATTATGGCTTAAAAAACAGCCAGTGTGGGAACAATAGTTGGAAGAAAAAAAATACTCGAACTTAAATGAAAGAATAAACAAATCCGATGTTCAAATGGCTGACTTTATTGCTTACTTTAGGGTAAAATGTCGCAGTTGTGGCCACCACAGAATAATGCACGATCATGCTGGAAAATGTGAGGGTGTTATGAACAAGCCTTGCACCTCGGGCTGTGATAAATTTCTGCCTGAGATATAATCAAATATCTGCATTCAGGACACAAAATAATGTATGTTGCAATAATCGAAATGCCTCTAAAAGAGAACATGGAGGAAGAATTTAAGACTTGGATTCATCAAACAAACCAAATCTTGGCAAAGCAGCACGGATTTGTGGGAAGAAGACTGGCAAAATCAGAGGATGGAAAATACATTATAATTGCTGAATTTGCAGACAAGGAATCACACCATAAAATACACCAAACTCCAGAACACCACCAAATCTCAATTCAATTAATGAATTTCATAAAACAAGGTCCTTCTCGCAAGTTTTACGACATAATTTCGCAGTAATGATTTTCTGAGATAAAATAATTAAGATGCAGTATTTGCTCAATTCATGCCTTACATATTTTGTCCAAAATGCGGATCTCAGATTACAATAATTAGTGAGCGGAACGATGTCGGTACGATGAAACAGGTCCTAGTTTGTGACAAATGTGGTTTTAGAAAGATATCCGAGTATTAGCTTACCATACAGGACTAGTTACAGCACCTTGTGCCGCAGAACCTACAAGTGATGCATATTTTGCTAGAGCGCCGGACTCATAATTTGGTTTTCTTGGCTTCCATTGTTTGCGTCTGTTTTCCATATCGTCGGGAGATATTTGTAAATCAATTTGATTAGTTTCAGTATCTATTACAATTTGATCTCCATCATGAACGAGTGCGATGTTTCCTCCGACATATGCTTCTGGGGCAACATGACCTATCATGAATCCACGAGTCGCACCTGAAAATCTCCCGTCTGTTACCATTGCTACTTTTTCGCCTAGTCCTTGACCCACTAATGCTGCCGTTACTGCCAACATTTCTCGCATTCCAGGACCGCCCTTTGGACCTTCATATCGAATAACTACAACATCACCTTCCTTGATTTTTCCTTGCGATACGGCATCAAAGGCAAGCTCCTCCCTATCAAAACATTTAGCTTTGCCTGAAAATTTAGTAATTTTTACACCGGACATTTTGACCACGGCACCATCTGGAGCCAATGAACCCCTGAGGACAACAGCAGTACCAGTTCTGTATAGTGGTTTGTCTAATGGTTTGACAATGTCTTCATTAGTTGGCGGTGGAAGTTTGATAGCATCCAGATTTTGTTTCATTGTCTTACCAGTTATGGTCAGAACATTTTCATGAAGTAGTTTTCTATCCAGTAATTTTTTTAGCATTAATGGCACTCCACCAACTTTGTCCAAGTCATTCATGACATACATTCCACCTGGTTTTAGATCTGCAACATGTGGTACTTTTTTGCGGACTCGCTCAAAATCATCATAGGTTAACTTGACTCTAGCCTCATGAGATATTGCAAGTAAATGCAATATTGCATTAGTAGAACCACCAATCGCATTTAGAATTGTTATTGCATTCTCAAATGCTTCGAATGTCAAAATGTCTCTGGGTTTGATACCCATTTCAAGTGCTTTGCCACATGCGACACCTGTATCATATACCATTTTCTCTCGTCTTTCATCTTCTGCTGGTGGTGATGCGCTACCTGGTAAAGCAATTCCTAGTGCTTCAGATATTGACGCCATCGTATTTGCAGTAAACATACCACCGCAGGAACCTGCAGTAGGGCATGCATAATTTTCAATATTTTTTAGCGCTTCTAGTGTCAACTGTCCTGCATCATATGCTCCAACTGCCTCATAGACATCTTGCACAGTAAGTTGTTTCCCATTGTATTGTCCCGGCATTATCGTTCCCCCATAGACAAACACAGAAGGCAAGTTCAATCTAGCCATTGCCATCATGGTGCCAGGCAGACTTTTATCGCACCCTGCAATTCCCACTAGTCCATCATATTGATGAGCCCTGACCATTAATTCAATAGAATCGGCAATTACTTCTCTTGAAATCAATGAAGATTTCATACCTTCATGTCCCATAGCAATTCCATCAGATACTGCAATCGTAGAAAATTCCCTAGGAGTAAATCCTGCATCAGATACTCCTTGTTTTGCTTTGATTGCAAGTCTAGGTAGGTGAATATTGCATGGAGTCGCCTCGTTTCCAGTATGGCATACTCCGATAAACTGTTTTGATAAATCGTCATCCGTTAGTCCCATAGCTTTGTACATTGCGCGATGTGGTGCCCTTGCGGTTCCGGATACTACGTTTCTACTTGAAATCTCCATCATATCACCAAGTTATAATGTACCATATTAGAATTTGGCTGAGTTTGGGGGTTATTTCTTTTGGATGAATTCGCCATCAAGTTCTTTGAGATAATTATCAACTTGTGTCTGATTCTCGTTTCCATACACCACCAAGATTCTATCATCATCATGGATAACATAGTCAGATATCTTGGAGACTTTGTCGTGATTTATGTAATATTTGAAAGAATAATCAGCATTATCGCAGAATGTGTGTTCTGGTTTCTTGTCAGGGAAAATAAGGCATTTGTCATCAAATCCGATTTTGATTGATTTGAAAAGAAAACCTAATTGTACATTTCCTGCATGTCTGTGGATTGTATCTCCATTACCACTCTCAAAGTGGATATAGGGACTTTTAACTTGATATTCCGGCAAAGCAAAATTGAATTTATCACCAAATATTCTAAGGAGTATTGCAGCGTGCTCATGTTCGCCGCCAAGCTTACCTGCGCCTGGAGGACCAGACATTGCTGTACCAGTGCCTGTGATTTTTTCATAGTAATGATAACCTGCAAACGCAATAATTGCCAAGATTCCTGCTATCACGCCAGCAGCAATTAATCGATTTTTTTGTTTTTGTGATTTTTGCCTGTCAGCATAATTTTCTCGTTCTTTTTCTCGCCTAGATTCACGGTTATCTCCCATGGTATTGGTATACCTAGGGAATCGCCTAATTAACCAATCGCAGCAGAAGCATAATAAAATACAGATCGGTTAGACTTTTCATTGAATTGTATTTTTTGTGATATAATATCCAAAAAGAGGGAAGGGCATTTCATCTACGAAGACGAACATCATGTTGCTTTTTTGGACAAATATCCAATAGACAAAGGACATGTTTTGATTGTACCAAAAAATCATTTTGAGAGAATAACAGACATGTCACATGAACAAGTTGGCCAGCTTTTCTCCAATGTTCCAAAGATAGCTCATGCGATAATGAAAACTACCGGAGCAGTAGCATTTTCAGTAGCACAGAATAACGGACGGGAGGCAAAGCAAATTATCCCACATGTCCACGTTCACATCATACCAAGATATCCAGATGTGGGAGCAATCTGGACCAAAAGAACCATACCAAGTTCAGAAGAATTGGATGTTTTATCAGTTAAAATCAAATCAAGTTTTTGAAAATCTTAATTTTAGTTCAAATCCTAGACCACGTGTGAAATCAAGATTATTTTTTGAAGAATTTTTAATTTAAAAATAAATTGCAATCACACAATTCTAAATAATTCAAATTTAATTTGAGGGTTCTAAAGATTTGGGTTGTATCTAAGAATTGCAGCGGTTTTACCCAGACTTGACAACATTACACCATATTCTGACAAACCAGATATTATTTCGATTTTAGTTCCGACAGGAATTGCTACCGTAGACAAATAATCAACAATATCTTGAGAAATTGCAGTCTGGTCCATGGATTTACAGGCAGGACAAGGTAGTCCTAGAATCGCTGTTTTTCTTGGTATGAGTTTTACTTGTTCCACTATTTCCTCTTGAATGTTTTTGCATCTGTTGCAAACTACTTCTAATCTGTGTAGATTCGTATCATCTGTAATTAGCAGGATATCCACAACATTATTTTTGAGTAGATTTAGGATGTCTTTTAGACCATATACGGCTAGACCGGTTCTATTGTTTACTTCACGAAATAGTCTTTCAACTAGTTTCTTTTCTTCGGATAGTCTAAAATCAGATAATACGTCCTGTGCTTTCATAAATGCTTCCCGTATTCCTTCAGAACCAGAGTAAGATGTATCCAATGTGGCCAAAATATTATTTTGTAATCTATATTCTAAATAATTCGCTTTCAAAAAATCCTCTTTTGTTGGGCCAGGACCGGAAACAATCAATCCTTTCACAGGATAAATATCTACGAAAAATTCTTTTGTAACTTCAGCCACTCTATTGTAATAATATGAAAGCTCCATCTCACGTAGTCTTTCAAATCTTCTAGCTGATTGTCCACCTTGCCTGTGTTTTCCTGCAACTCCAGAGCTAGTTTCTCTAAGAACTTCGATTTTATCACCATGAAGCAGTCCCCAACCAGCATCTTTTGTGTCGATAGCTAGAAACCCAATTAGATTATCATCTTTTAACATGTCCTTGAGAATATCAACATGGAAATGATCATCACAACGGTACAATGACGTAGTCAGATCTTTTGGTGGTTCAAGTTCCCAGACTTTGATCACTTCACTACCAATCGGTCCTCCACCCTCTGGTGGTACAGCACCACAGAATATGACCAACCCGCGTTCAGGTGAGTCCTTGTAAAGTTTGAGTCGTTGTTGAACTCGACCTAGTGCATCAACTACATGCCCCCTAGTCATGGCAGACTTTATGTTATCCGCAGTACCTTGTTCTTCTCTTAATTGGTTAATGACCAAATGAAATTGTTTTCCCTTTGGAATGTATACTGATATTAGTTCAGTGCCCCTGCCAGAAATTCTTGATAACTCGTCAAGAGTCTTTTTGATTTTGTAAATTTTTACAGAGTCCTGTTTTTCTATGTTGATTTTACCCAATGGTGTTCAGCTTTTCAGATGCCATATTAAGATTCCAAAAAGGAATTTCCCACCATATTGAACCACAAACTTCTAAATTTTGAATATTTTCAAAGATACTAGAAAATAGTTAACCTAGGATGAATCTAGTACTTTACGAAACACATCCAACGGTTGGTTACCGACAATCTTTGAGACACCATTTGAAGATATGACTAAAAATGAGGGGGTTCCGCTAATTTCCAGACTTTGACCATAATTGTAGGTATCCAAGACCTGTTGCCGATATTTTCCAGATTCCAGACACGTATCCATTGATTTAACATCAATACCAATAGAAGATGCGAATTCTTTCAAAGATTCTCGATTTACCCATCCAGTGCCCTCTCCCTTCCAATTCTGATAAATCATATCATGCATGGGCCAAAATTTGTTTTGTTCGTTTGCACAATGAGCGGCTTCTGCAGCTAAAACAGAATCCGGACCATTTAATGGAAAATCAATAAAGACCAAACTTGCTTTTCCAGTGTCAATGTATTCTTTTTTTATTGAATCAAGACTATTCGTATGAAATTTGTAGCAAAAAGTACACTGATAATCTCCAAACTC
>DAMC01000036.1:0-2365 GCA_002499525.1 Nitrosopumilales archaeon UBA218 | reverse complement strand
GATTTATTGAATAACGAATTATCTCCAACATACATTAGTACAAAAACAACTGCGATTATCCCTATTACAACTGGTATAAACAGTACAACTTTGGACATACATTATAAAATTTTCATCTAAACAAATAGTTTTGCTACCTGTGTGTGGCCATAGTTCTCAATGCGGAATTTTTTGCGGCTATCTCTGCTACAAAAGATTCTTTGGCTGAAGCTATTATTATAAGATCACCATTTTTTGGTTTTAAATTATCAAGAAGGACGTTTTTTGTTTTAATGTCGTTTGCCAGACAATCAATTCTTTCCTTTGGAAATACGAATTGATCATCTCTGAATTGAATGGTAGTTGCCCCGTTCGCTCCATAAAGAACGGCATAATCACGCTGGTCCATACCAGATTTCGTGGCATTTGAATAATTTCTAAGAATCACACCATAGTTAAATTTGCCACGTGCAATGTTGCATTTTGGGACGGGACACTCTAAATCAATTACGTCAAACAAGTCTTTAACAAAATGTTTACCTTTGACCGTAAGAAAAGTTCCAGATTTGTTAGAGTCCACTAACAATTCATCTTTTAAATGTAAAATCATCGTTTTAACAGCACCCTCCCCCATGTGTAATTCTTGACAAAACGTACTTCGTGATACAAATTGATTTTGATGCATCAATTGGAGTGCCTTGAATACATGAGGTATTGAAAATGTCAAAATCTTTGATGAGCCTTTTCTAGATACAATATTTTGTAAATCTTGTATCTTAGATCTCATGTTCATGTGATTAAATATTGGATGATTCATCCAAGAATTTAAATACATTTACTAAAGCGAGTCCTTATGTCTCAACCAAAAGAGATTCTAATTTCAAAATCAAGCATTCCACGTATTGCTATTATTGCACTGGCTGCAATTTTTGCCTTAGGATTGTTTGCAGTTGGTTTTGACGAGGGGCATCTATTTTCAATAGCATTTGGAGACAAAGCATTCGATCAGATGTATCTGCATGAGCTTAGTCATGACCTAAGACATGCTGCTGGATTTCCTTGTCACTAGATGAATAATTCATGAAATCTTTTCTTTTTATTGGCATCATACTACTGGCAGGTTTAATGGCAGGTGTCACCTTAGGACTTGTGAACCTCTTACTCGTGGAGCCATTAATCGACTCTGCCACAAATATTGAGAATCAAAATCTCATTAATTCAGGAAAATCATCCGACTCGCCATCATTTTGGGCCAATTATTACTCTTACAGAGCATGGCAGAAAGGTGGCGAAATCTTGGCTGGTGCGATACTTGGAATATCATATGGTTCATTATTTGGAATTGTCTTCGTAGTATCAAAAAATACCTTACCTGGTAACAACATCATCAAAAAATCATTGGTTTTGGGATTGGTTTTCTGGCTAGTTCTCTATGCAGTACCTTTTACAAAATATCCGGCAAATCCCCCTTCTGTAGGGCAATCTTCAACAATAGAATTCCGTCAGGATGTTTATCTGATATTTGTGGTAATCTCAGGATTTACTGCCTTGGGTTTTTTTTGGCTATACAAGAAAATTCAAAAAAAAATCATCCTATTTGCAGGATACGGTGGAATTATGATTATTACCTACATGGTAATGCCAGAAAATCCAGACCCAATTCAGATGGAATTTGGTCTATTGGCCGAATTTAGAGCAATGTCGGTGATTGGAATGTCCGTATTTTGGGGTGCGTTGAGTGTTTTCTTAGGTATTTTGTGGGAAAAAACAGCCATGGATAAAATATTCAAAAGTTAGGAAGTATGTTCTCATTCTAGAAAATTGGAACAATAACATTTTATTTAATAGATAAAAAATCATCTTTACACATGGCAAAAAAATTTACACTTCCCCAACTCAAAAAATACGACGTAACACAAAAAGTGATTGAAGCATTGGCCGATGCAGAGTCAAGAACAATTTTGTTCTCCGTAATAAAACACGGAAAAACGGCTTCGGAAATTGCTACGAAATATAAAATTCCTCTATCTTCGGTTTACAAAAAACTATCAGACTTAGAAGATCTCACTTTAGTTCATGTTGAAAGATGGATGATATCAGATAAAGGTAGAAAATTCAAGGTATACCGCTCTAGAATTAGCAAGGCAGATATTTCTATTAAAAAACCCGAACCTGTTTTGAGTCTAGCACCAAACTGAGTGTTGACCATGGATAAAAAATCAATATTTCAGCTTAGTCAATATGATATCACACAGCAAATAATTGAAACATTGGCAAACGTCTACTCCCGTTCAGTCTTGTTTTGCATAATTGAGAGTGCAAAGGACGCTCAGACCATAGCAGATGATCAGAAGATGTCAATATCGACAGTTTACAAAATTTTATC
>DAMC01000094.1:10057-16419 GCA_002499525.1 Nitrosopumilales archaeon UBA218 | reverse complement strand
CATATGGAAAAAGAAGGACATCATGTTCACGAGGCTTCACTTTCTATGTGGGTACCTTATGGAATATTAGCCGTGTTGACAATCGGCATTGGCATTATCGGACTTACTGCAGAACATGGTATACATGAATTATTTACAGAATATCTTGGAAATACATTCCACATCGAATCTGCTCAAGAGGTTGTAAAAGATAATGGTTTACCGTCGTTCTTGGAGGGAATTAATCCAGTAGCGCTAATGGCCTCTTTGGGAGCATTTAGTATTGGTATATCTCTTGGATATGTCTTCTATATCGGAAGGTTTGTCGACCCAGTCAAGTTTGTTAATTCTAATATTGTCTTTTACTCTATACACAAACTATTGCTTAACAGGTGGTACCTCAATGCGATTGTTTATTGGTGTTTTGTAGTTGCACCTCTATGGTTGGCAAGAGGAGTCTGGAGATACTTTGAGAAGTATGCAATTGATCTTGGACTCAATGTAGGATTTGAAAAATCAGTCGGTTGGAGTGCAAAGGTTGTACAAAAAACCCAGACGGGCGTTGCTCAATCTTATCTTTACGTATTTGGAGCGGGAATACTCTTGGTAGTATTTTTCCTGTTTTTGAGGTAAAACCATGATAGAGATTACTTCCACACCAATAGTTCTGATTGCAATACTTGGTACAATCGGTATGATATTACCTGTCATGAGTGTAGTGAAAAAGGAAAAAGGATCTAATTCACTTTATGCCTCTATTGCCTTTGGGGCACTGATTGCCGCTATTGGTTATGTCGGCTACGACATTTTCACTCATCACTTGCAGCCAGCAGTATTCTCTGGAGATGTTCTTGCTAATGACTCATTTAGTGGGTTATTTGCAATTGCAATGTTAATTGTGGCCATATTGACCACTGCTGGCTCGTTTAATTTCATGCGTGGACAAGCTCATCCACCTGTTTACTATTCGCTTATCTTATTGTCGACAATTGGTATGGTTTTGGTTGCATATTCTACAGATCTTGTCATGCTGTTCATTGCATGGGAGCTAATGTCAATTCCAACATATGTTTTGGCAGGTTTTATGAAAAAGAATCCAAGCTCAAACGAAGCAGCACTCAAGTACTTCCTTTTTGGAGCCCTATCTTCTGCAATCATCATCTATGGAATATCTTTGGTATATGGTCTGACAGGATCAACAAACATCGGAGAAGTGATGACTGGTTTGATGCACATCAGTCCAACAATGATGCCGCTTGCATTGCTTGCTGTCGGAATGTTCATTGCCGGATTTGGATTCAAAATGGGATTGGTTCCATTCCATATGTGGTTGCCTGATGCATATGAGGGCGCACCTCCAACAATTACTGCCTTGCTTGCAGCTGGAACCAAAAAAGCAGGTTTTGCAGCAGCTCTCCGAGTTATAATTATGGGAACTATTGCATTACAACTGGACTGGACATTTGCGTTGGGTGTTATAGCAGTAATGACTATGACCGTCGGAAACATCGCTGCAATCATGCAAAAAAATATCTCGAGAATGCTTGCATATTCTAGCATAGGTCACGCTGGATACATCTTGATTGGTCTAGCAGTTGCTCCCTTTACTGCTATCGGAATTCAAGGTTCACTATTTCACATTTTAAATCACTCTGTGATGAAAGGTGCTGCCTTCATTGCAATCGCTGGAATTGTGACTACATTGGGTGTGACAAACATTGAGAAGCTCAAAGGACTGGGTAGAAAGATGCCGATTACTTCATTAGGATTGGTTATTTCACTACTTGCACTAGCAGGCGTTCCACCTACTGCTGGCTTTTGGAGTAAATTATTATTATTTGGTTCTGCGTTGCAGCCTGGATTGCCATCTTGGACAGGATGGCTTGCAATAGCGGGTGTTCTGAACTCTGCACTTTCTGTGGCATACTATGGTTGGCTAATCAGAAAGATGTACTTTGAAGGAGAAACTGAAAAACGAATCAAAGAACCCAAATCAATTATTGGAGTGATGATATTTTCCATAATATTCTTAGTTGCAATTGGAGTTTATCCAGATCCAATAATTGAATTTACAAAGAATGCAGTACCAGTGCTAAACACACTTGTAGTTAGCAAATAAGAGATTCCTGAAGAAATCTATATTTTCAAGGTAGTTAATTTTAGAAGATACTCTAGATGTGTCTTGGCATCATTATCTGGAATTATTCTTAGACTCGATGCTGCCTTGTTGGCATACTCTTTGAGCATTTTTTCCATGTGGTTGAAAATATCTCGTGGATCGGAACTTCGTTTTACTAACAAGTTGAATAACTTATCTTCGTTTTTCCAATCAATTAGATCATCACGGATTTGATACGCGATACCTATGTTTCTGCCATATTCTGATAATGCTACGATCTGATCTTCACTACCGCCGCCAATAATGGCTCCTAATCTTGACGCAACCTCAAAAGCAGTTGCGGTCTTGTATTCTATGACTTTTAGATAATCGTCAAATGTGATATCTTGACTAGTCTCCAACATTGTCTCCAAGACCTCCCCCTCACTCATCAGCATGGCTGTATTAGCTAAATCCCTAGTAATTCTTGGATTATCTAATCGTGATGAAATATTCAAAATTAATCCTAAAACAAAGTCACCAGTTAAGATGCTAGTGTTGTAACCGTATTTGATATGAAAAGGATCTTTATGTCTACGTGAAGTTTCATTATCTATGATATCATCATGAATCACTGACTCTGTATGTAAAAATTCTACCGCACAACCGGCAGCTAAGACTCGCTCATCAATTTTTCCAACCGATTCTGCAGCTAGGAACAAAATTAATGGTCTGATTCGTTTTCCACCTTCTATTGCATACATTAGAGGTTGATTAAATTCAGACTTTGAATAAAGTGCTAACTCAGACTCTAGAGCATTATCGATTTTTAAGATATATTCTTTGTAAGTGTCAAGTAATGGATTAATCTTCAGATTTTTTCTATCCAAAAAAACTACACTGGCGTTACTCTTCTCTCAGAATATTAATAGTTGTAGGTGCTCCCGCCGGGATTTGGACCCGGGATCTCCGCCTTGAAAGGGCGACATGCTTGACCGGACTACACCACAGGAGCCCATTTGCATCGCCATGTATAGTGCATAAAATCTTTTGTACATGAAAGATTTTTTTATTGGGAAAAATCCAATAAAGTATGGAATTAGCAAAAAAAATTGATCAACTAATAGAACAAAAAAGTCTCTTAAAGCATCCATTCTATCAAATGTGGTCAGATGGAAAGCTTTCAAAAGAAATGCTGGCAGGCTATTCAAAGGAATACTTTCAAATGGTAAAAGCAGTGCCTGAATTTGTTGGTTCTATATCTCAATTTGCACCGGAATCCATGATCTCAGAAATTAAAGTTAATCAACAAGAAGAGGCCGAACACATTACACCATGGACTCACTTTGCGGTTTCTCTAGGCGTAAATGATGTCGAATCTTATTGTGCTCCAGTGATGACAACCAACGCAGTATCTGAATTAGCTAGTTTAATGACATCACTCGAAGCAGGAGCGGCTGCAATGTATGCATTTGAAAAAGAAATTCCAAAAATCAGTCACACAAAACTTGATGGATTGGCAAAGTTTTACAACATTACTGACGATTCTGCTACAGAATACTTTAGGTTACATGAAGAAGCAGACATTAGACACGCAGCAACTTGGGAAAAGATCCTTGACTCTATCCCTGAGAATAGACATGCAGAATTTTTGACAGTTGCAGACAAATCACTGGATGCCCAAAATCATCTTCTTGATAGTTGCTATCAAAACTACTGTAAATCTCAATAGCTTTTATACACAACACAAATTTGTTTTGTCAGGGCCCATAACTCAGCTTGGTAGAGTAACCGGCTCATAACCGGTGAGCCAAGGGATCGAAGCCCTTTGGGCCCATCATAATTTTAGAATGAATTCTCCAATACTATGTATTTCAAACACTGTCAATTGTAGATCTCAAGATATAACTAATTCTTGACATTTTCTCAAAGACAATCAATAAAAGAAGTTAAAACAAACACTTTTTGGCCGCAATGAAGAATCAGAGTTATATCTGAAAAATGATGTGAAGGCATTTGACTGAGCTGCCAAATTATTTTGAGACTTGTTTTTTGACTTTTTCCAAAATAGAATCATCAATTAGCTTTTGTTCATGCAAAATTTTGCTGATTTCAAATATGTCCAATAATTGATGTAATGTGACACCCTCTCCCAACAATGCTTCATCGGCACCCTCTAGTCTATTTACAACTACATAAGCATCTGTGATATTGGCACCTGATTTTTTGAGCTCCTTAATTCCATTTATTACGGAACCCCCTGTTGTTGCTACATCATCAACTAACAACACTCTATCTCCATTCTTTACAATTCCCTCGACTAACTTACTAGTGCCATAATCCTTGGCTTGGGATCTTACATACACTAAGGGTTTTACTAATTCGTAAGCTAACGACGATGCGATAATGAGGCCGCCAGTAGGCACAGATGCTACTGAATCAATAGTATCAAAAACTATTTCTTCGGATATTCTATTCTGGAGATGTCTTATCATGCGTCGAAACTGGTGCGGATAACTTGCCACTAGTCTTAGATCTACATAATAGGGGCTTTTCTTTCCACTAGCCAGCGTAAAATCGCCAAATTTGATTATCCCATTTTGATACAAAAAGGTTGCAAACTCTTTTACAAACTCCATATCAAAATTTACTAGACTGGATTTATTTTGGTTTGTTTTGTGGGGTTATAGTGCCTGAAATCTGGTTAAATTATGGAATGACAGACGTGGTTCTTGATATAAAGGCAGAAAACCTTGATCAAAGAATTGAACTGGATGGAAGCGTCTTAGATGACCTACAATTTTCTGAAAAACTTGATTCGATAGATTTTGGCAAGTCAGTTACTTTGGTAGTACTCAACTATACGTTGGCAATTCAAAAAACACTATCTCTGATATTTGATAAATGTACTCAAAAAGGAGTTGCTAGGCCAAAAATATTTGCTGATAAACAAATAATGAATCTGGTTCGAGCTAATCTTCCAAGCGAAAGTCAGGTAATGGTATTTGAAGGAATTGAAAATGTTGACTCTAGTCTGGTTTTTTTGGGGGAAATGGAATTTGATGGACTTTTTGGATTTGATACTATTGCAACCAAGCTTCTGCGCCGATTTGGAAAGGAACAGATGTTATCTGCATATGAAAAACGTTCTACCAACTTACCAAATTCTGGTAAAGAAACTCAAAGTATGGAAATAGCAAATAACTTTGTGAACTCTTTTGAAATCACATCTATTGAGATAGCTGCACACAATAAGGGAATAGCAGATATTGCAATTGGCCACCCCTCTACTACTAATTCAATATCTCAAACCATGGCCAAATTTACCAAGTCTGTGGAAAAACACCGAACATTACTGATTAGTACGGGTAAGGATGCAAGTAATGTAACTTTGGGAAAATCACTAAATTCGCTTTGGAACTGTTATAATTCAATTCGAGATGAAGGTTTAGCAATATTGATTGGAGAATGTCGTGGAGGAATTGGTTCTGAGGCAATTCGTCAATATGTCGAAGGAAGAATTAGCATAGAAAGACTCCAAAAACCAGCAAAATATGTTGATGGAATGGAGGATCTCCTCTATCTCAGTGAAATTCAAAAGAAAATCCAAATTGGAATTATTTCAGTACTTCCAGAATTTTATATCAAAAAGCTAAACATGGTGCTCTTTGATGGAGTAAAAGAATCCTTAGACTATATTCTTAAACATCAGGGGGCGAGACAAAAAGTATCCATTGTTACAGATGGTGCAAGAATTCTACTTGGACCAAATTGAAAATGGTAATGGTGCGCATAGAACAGCAAGAGCAACTACCACTACGTATAGTACTTTCCTATTCTTTGACAGTGGCGATGCATCGTCTAAAGGCCTTACACTCATGTTTCGAATGCTAAAAATCAAAATGAACATTGCCATCATCTCATAGTGGAGCAAAAATAAAACTCCAACACTACCATAAGTTGCAAATCGATGAATCTTCTGACCAAATACTGTTCTGGCCATATGTCCGCCATCTAGCTGCCAAGCAGGTAGTAAATTCAAAAACGTTATCAAAAATCCTAGCCATGCAGCAAACAAAACCGGGGACATTAAAACCTGCACATCTGGACCAGCTTTACCATATGCTGCAAGCGCTATTTGCATGAAAATACTGTCATTTAGATTTTGAAGTTCATCTTTTGGGAGACTCGATGCAATCAAAGGATCTAAAATTGGCGAGGTATGCGCACCGTAAAAAGACACCAAAATTGCAATTACTAGACCTGCAATAGGACCTGCTATAGC
>DAMC01000094.1:0-9737 GCA_002499525.1 Nitrosopumilales archaeon UBA218 | reverse complement strand
GCCCCAAATGTGGGTAAACCAATCACTGGAATTCCTGGAATAAAGTAAGGCCAAGATGTACGAATTTTGTGTATTCTTGCTGCAATTATGTGTCCTGCCTCATGCACACCTAGGATGCCCATTAGTGACACAGTATACAAAACTGCAAAACTAAGGGGTTCACCAATATTGATAATACTGTTTACGCTCTGCGTTCGATAAAATCCATCAATCATTACGAATGAAACTACGACTGCAAAAAGAATTCTCTGAATCAAAGCCTGGGGGATTCTCTTCTTGTGTGATTCTGGAGGAAGTCTGTGGACTTGAATAATCAATCTCTCATCAAATTTATGAATATAACAAACAATCCCAATTCTTTCTAGTTTTTGTGCCAATATCACAAATTTTTCCTTGAATTCATGATCTCCTATCTCAAACTCCATCTTTCCAAGTTCGGTTCTAATTTCTCTGATTACAAATAATGATGATACTATTTCAGTTACCTGTTCCTGGGTGGGCTCACTCACTACTTACAATGACCGAATTGGACATTAATTGATTTGTATAATTTTCTACTTTAACGTTAAATATCCATAAAATGATATTACTACAATGCAAATAATTAACAGCCAAACTGGAGATTACATTATCCGAAGATGTGAACCGGGAGATCTCATACCAGTGATGGAAATCAATCTGAAGACTTTACCGGAACATTATTCTGATTATTTCTATGAGAGTCTACTTGCTGAGCTCCCTGAAGCATTTCTGGTTGCTGAACACCAAGGCAATTTAGTTGGATACATTATGTGCAAAACAGAATATGGATTCTCTAATTTCAAAAAACTCGGGTTTGTCAAAAAGGGACATGTTGTTTCTGTGGCTGTTCTGGAGCAGTATCGAAAGCAAGGGCTAGGAAGAGCCATCTTGGAAGAATGTTTTCAAGGAATAAAGTCAAAAAGATGTGATGAGTTATACTTGGAAGTACGTTGTAGTAACAACGACGCAGTCAGACTGTATGAAAAATTAGGATTCATAATTAAGCAGAGGCTTAAAGCATACTATAGAGATGGTGAGGACGCATTCTTGATGGCCATCGAATTTACATACTAATTCATATACGTATTACAAATTATTAGTAAAATGACAAAGCGTAAAATCACAGGAATATTGATTTTCTGCTCTTGTATTGTAGGGTTTTTTGTTTATGCATATCTGTTAATGCTATCTGAATGGAGTCCAATTGTATTACAATTATCAGTTCTTATGATTGCAGGGGGAATTCTCGGAGTAATATCATGGATTGGTTACATGATGGCAACTACGAAATCATCTCCCTCTTCAATATTGCCGGACGACAAATAGCTATTTTGTGATTCTGACATCAACTACTGTTTGGTAAAATCTAGGTCCTACAGCACGAACCAATCTGCCCCCGATTATTTCTGATTGTACGGGACTAACATTAAGAAAATGATTCTTTGATACTTGAACACAATCTTGACGCTTATCAGCATGTTGATGTGAATAATAGTGTATGATTCCTCCACTCTTTGTAGCCAATATTGCCGAGTCTAAAAACTCGTCAGATCTTTCTGGCAATAGCATTAGAGTTCTATCACCTTTGTCTTGAAGACATTCTTTTACGACTTGTGCAGCATCTCCGTTTATTGAGATGATTTTACCCTTCATCTTTTTATTGAGTTTGATATTTTCTTCACAAAGCTTTGAGGCATATGGATTCAAGTCTATGTTGTAAACTAGACAGTTTTTTGTCTTGGCAGCTATGATCGAAAACATTCCTACTCCACCAAACATGTTAATTATCACCTCACCGTTTTGAACAAGATCGGCTATTCTTTTTCGTTCGGTAGATAACCTTGGTGAAAAAAATGCCTTCTCAACATCAACTTTGAACCTACACCCATACTCTTTGTACTCTGTTTCAGTATCGTCTTGGCCTGCGATTATCTCTAGTTTTCTGGTTCTGTAATCCCCGGAAACATCGGAGCTTTGATAAAACACAGAACGTGCAGGGTGTACTGATTCTAAAAGTGCCTCGCCGATGATTTTTCTTTTTGGCAATAAAGAGTCTGGAATTCTTACAACAATAATATCACCAATCTGATCAAATGCTGAATATAGTTCACTTGCTTCTTGCTCTGAAAGCACATCGCCTAATGCTTTTTTTAGCATTCGAGTCAATTCTTGTAATAATAATGACCTGTATCCTTCTGTTGTTTGTCTAACCTACTTCCTGTCTTGTTAACACGAGGTCTTAGTGTTTGTTCATCACGTCTAAATGTTATGTCTAATGAATTCAGAAAACGATTCATTGCATCTGACTTAGAAAGAGGAGATGTACCGTGTCCATGTTTTCCTGATTCACCTTCAAAGATAACCATTGTATCTGAAATCAAATCCATTAATTGAATGTCATGATCAATTATGATAGCTGACTTGGCATACGATCTTACAAATCTCTGAATGAATTTCGCTACTGCGATTCTGTCCTCCACATCCAAAAATGCTGATGGCTCGTCAAGTGCATAGACATCGGCTTTTTTAAGAAGGCAAGTGGCAACTGCTACCTTTTGAAGCTCACCGCCTGACAAATTTTTAATTGATTTGTTGTATAGTTTTTTGATTTTTAGTGGGTCGACTATTTGCTCTTCCTCGATACTTCCAAAAATTGGACCGCCGTTAGCCTTGTCTAGTACAGATAACACCTCTACATCATAATCATTTGGGATGTATTGTGGTTTGTAGGATATTGTAATTGCCTTATCAACAACACCCTCATCTGGTTTCTCGACTCCTGCAATCATTTTCATCATGGTGGTCTTTCCTAAAGCATTGGCACCCATTATTCCCATGACCTCACCTCGTCTGACTTGTCCTTCCTCCACTGATACTGAAAATGCAGGATAATTTCTCTTCAGAGCAGGATATTTGATCAGTGTTTCTCCTTTCTCAAAATCTTCAGCAGAAGTGGAAACATCAAAGCTAAATTTTTTGTCTCTAAATCGAACATTTTCATTTGGCAAATATCCATCCAAAAATACATTGATTCCAACCTTAGTAGATAAAATTCCAGAAACAATTCCATACGCTGCTGGTTCACCATACAAAATCTCAATGTAATCTGATAGAAAATCAAGCAAAGTCAAATCATGTTCAACTACCATGACTGATTTCCCAATATTCGCCAAACCATGTATTACCCGTGCAACTCCCCTTCGTTGGAAAACATCGTTGTAAGATGACGGTTCATCAAAAAAGTAGAAATCGGCATCTCTGGAAGCAGCTGCAGCAACCGAGATTCTTTGCAGCTCTCCGCCAGAAAGCTCTTTGACATGATGCTCGATAGAATTTGTAAGGCCAAGCTCCTTAACCAGCTCGTTAGTCACTCCACGTTGATCATATTTGTCTAAGAGTTCTTTTCCAGTCCCATCAAAAACCTGAGATATGTTATACACTTGTTGAGGTTTTATAGCTGCTTTGATGGTTTGATTTTTAATTTTTTCAAAATGTTCTTTTAATTCTGTCCCAGCGAATCTTTTTAGAATTTGATCCCATTCGGGGGGATTTTCATAATCGCCAAGATTTGGTTTGAGATTGCCAGATAATATGGAAACAACAGTACTCTTACCCATACCGTTTCTTCCCAAAAGGCCCACAACTTCCCCCTTCTTTGGTGTTGGAAGCTTGTATAATCGAAAAGAGTTTTTCCCATATTGGTGAATTTTATCGGTTCCAAGCTCTGTAGCTAAATTCACTATTGTTATTGCCTCAAACGGACATACTTTGACACAAATTCCACACCCATTGCAAATGTCTTCATCAATCTGCGCCTTTTTTATCTCCTCGTTTAAAACAATACAGTCTGCACCGGACTTGTTAACTGGACAATATTTGATACACTCTAGGCCGCATTTTTTTGGCTGGCATAATTCTTTGTCAAGTACTGCTACGCGATGCGTCACAGCGCATCTATTGATCCGGTCAATTTATACCTCATTAGATAACTCGTCGTAATCTTAATACAGAACAATTCAACAAGCAATTTCAAGCCGGCCACAGCGTTAGGGCGCGACCCAGTCTCTTTCCGAACCTGGAAGTCAAACCTAATGTCGCCACTGTGTTACTAAGGTGCGAGAGCCCTTGGGAAGTAGTGGTGCTGGCATCTTTTAATCAAATTCTTATACTGTTGTCATTGTCTAAAATTATGCCTACTTGCTCAGTCTGTGGCGCTCAACTAGAGAATGATATTAGATTCATGAACCACATGATGGAAAAACATAACTTCAGAAATTCTAACGGTGGAACCCCAGACAGAAACTCTAGGGGTTACTAAGGTAATCCAAAATCAATCTGACTCCATACCCGGTAGCACCTTTTGGATTGTAAGATTTTTCTTTAGTTCCAGTTTGTACCCATGCAGTTCCAGCAATATCGAAGTGAGCCCACGGTGTGTTGCCAACGGCATTTGCTAAGAACGCAGCAGCAGTAATAGTCCCAGCAACTCTGCCGGGACCAGTATTTCTTATGTCTGCATAATCAGACTTGATCATATCCATATAATCATCATCAATAGGAAGCTGCCATACTTGCTCCCCAGTATTTTGTGATGACTTGTTTATTCTTTCTACGATCTTTTTGTTGTTACTAACTAGTCCAGCAACATTTGCTCCTAATGCCACTATGCATGCCCCAGTCAATGTGGCAAAATCAAGAACTTCTTTTGGTTTGTATGTCTTTATTCCATATGCAAGTGCATCAAACAGAATAAGACGTCCCTCTGCATCAGTATTGAGTATCTCAGCGGTTTTTCCACCGTATAACTTGATTATGTCACCAGGCCTGTATGATTCACCACCTGGCATATTCTCAACTGATGGTACAATTCCAACCAGATTAATTGGCAAATTCAATTCTGACACGGCCTTCATTATGCCTATTACTGTGCAACCTCCACATTTGTCAAACTTCATCTCATCCATTTTATCCGCTGGTTTAAGAGAAATTCCACCAGTATCAAATGTCACTGCCTTGCCAACAAGAATAGTTGTTTTTGATTGCTTTTTTCCATTGTATTCTAGTAAGATTAACTTGGGTTCGTTTTTACTTCCTTGACCAACTGCAGAAATACCTCCAAACCCTTTCTGTCTTAATTCTGACTTTGACAGTACTGTGACCTTCAGTTTTTTATTAGCTGACAAAGATTTGGTAATTCCTGCAAGTTGTAGGGGGCTACATTCGTTGGGAGGCAGATTTGCTAGATTTCGTGTGAACAAAACCGCGTCCGATATAGTGATTGCTTTTGAGACTATTTTTGATGCATTTACATCAGAGGATATTATTGTCAAACTTGGAAATTTTGTTTTTCTATCTTTTTTGTACCTGTCAAAGGAATAAAGTGAAAGTCTCGCACCTTCAACTATTGCATTAATTGCAGTTTTACTATTTATTGGAAAATTATTTGGAATGACTAGAGAATATTCTTCTAATCCCATCTCACTGATTTTTTTGGATAGTTTACCAGCTGCACTTCTCAATGATTCATGTGTTATTTTATGTCGAGGACCAAGTCCTACGACTATTATTCTATCGGCTGGAATGATTCCTAGGGTATGAATGATGGAAATTGAACCGAGTTTTGCCCTAGTTTCTAGTACTGCTTTTTTTACAGAATTCGTTAATTTTTCTTCTAATTTGGGAAAACCTATTGGCAGATCTAATTTTTCTGTTACAAAATAACAAAGTGATTTTGTTTTCTTTTTGACAGGTTCAGATTTCTCTGCTTTTACAAACACGAATTGTGAACGTATTTTTTGTCTCTATTAAGATTTGGGATTATTCATAAATATTGGATATTTTCATAGAAATCATGTCAAGTACTAAATGCGTTTCATGTGGAAAAAGTTTCTTTTCCCCTTTAGGCCACAACAAATGTAACGCCTGTTCTAAAAAAGATGGCAACTCTTCCATGGATCAAATGGGACATGGTTCATGCGGTTGCGGTGGACATCACCACTAACTCATTTTTCTTTTAATTTACCTCTAACGTTCCTATTTTGACACTAATTGGATGTCGTTTTTGGTATAGTGGTCTAATCTTATGGAATAGAGTATTTGACATTTTGTTATTTGTTCTGAGCGATATTGTTTTTTGAATTCTATTGAGTTATGAAAATAGATCTTTTAGTAAAATTTTACGTGTTATTTTTTAGATATTGGTATTTTCTTATTATTTTTAAGAAGACTTTTGGTTCTTGCAAAAAACGCTTTGGTATTTTTGCATTCGGTAGTGGAGAAGTTAATGTCTCCATATATCCTAACATTAGTTTCCTTGAAACTTAATATGGAAATGAACATTGGTAAAATAGCCGCCCTACCACCATATGCAGTTTTACCATCAATAAACCAAAACATTTCTAGTGCGCTAGAGTCAAGAAATTGGTCTCGTAACTTTTTACCCATCTCAGAATAATGTCCTACAAATGTTAGTTTTCCTCGAGCAAGAAAATTCACGATTCTGGCAAATCTGGTACAATGATAACATTGGTTGTCATAAATTACTAGAGGAGTTATAGAATTCAGATCCATGTCAAAATATGACCTGATCCAGATTAAATCTTTGAGCAGAAAATAGCTTTTTATTTAATCTGAAATAGGCTCAAAACATGACTAAACTTCTGTCATCAATTTTACAATTTGATTGAAAATGGGCATCAATTATTATCAAATCAAAAAAAATGTCAGAAAAGCACGCAAGCTTGTGATTCGAGCTACCTCAATTGCGGGTTCGGGTCATCCAGGCGGCTCTTTTTCAATGGCCGAAATCATGGGATGCATATTTTTCAAATATCTCAAATACGATCCTAAAAATCCAACTTGGCAAGACCGCGACAAGTTGATTCTCTCAAAGGGACATGCTTCACCTGGACTGTTTTCAAACATGGCACTGGCTGGTTACTTTGATCCTTCTGAGCTTGACACACTACGACAATTTGGAAGTAGATTGCAGGGACACCCTGACCTAAAATGTCCGGGAGTTGAATTTTGTGGTGGCTCACTTGGCATTGGATTGTCATTTTCTATAGGTTCGGCTTTGGCTGCCAGAATAGATGACAAATCATCTAGAATCTTTACAGTTATGGGTGATGGTGAAACAGACGAAGGGCAAGTTTGGGAGGCAGCAATGACTGGTGCAAAATACAAGGTAGATAATTTGACTGCAATCCTAGACAGGAACTTTATCCAACAGGATTCTTACACTGAAAAAATCATGCCTCTTGATGAAGAGCTAGTCGGAGATGATCTGTCGGAAATGTGGAAGGATGCAAGCAGATGGAAGACTGGTGACAAATGGAGATCGTTTGGTTGGAATGTCATAGACATTGATGGTCATAGAATCGAGCAAGTGGATTCTGCAATCAAAAAAGCAATTCAAACTAAAGGTATGCCCACCATAATAATTGCAAGAACGATCAAGGGTAAGGGAGTTGAGCACATGGAAGACAATCCAAAATGGCACGGACAGGCTCCAAAAAAGGAATTTGTTCCAATAATTGATATGGAAATAGATTCCCAATCAATGATTGCACCATCCATCATAGCTGGAGATATGACGAATCTAGAAAACGAAGTAAAAAGATGTGTAACTGGACGTGCTGATTATATTCACTTGGATGTCATGGACGGGATGTTTGTTCCAAACAAAACATTTGATTATAACAAAATCAGAGAACTAAGACCATTAACTGTCATACCGTTTGATACGCATTTGATGATAAATGAACCAGAAAAACATGTCAAAGATTACGTTGATGCTGGCTCTGATATTATCACTGTACATGTAGAAGTATGTGATGCGTCAAGCTTTGGCCAAATACATGACGTGCTCAAATCTAATCAAATAGGAGTGGGACTTGCAATTAACCCAGATACAGAGTTTCCAGAATGGGCAGTTCAATTCATCCCAAAACTAGACCAAATCATTGTAATGTCTGTCGTTCCTGGCAAGTCAGGCCAAAAATACATCGAGGCAACCCATGAAAAAATGCACAAGCTAAACCAAATTCTCAATCACAATAACTTTGATGGTTATATTGAGGCGGATGGCGGAGTTACACTAGATAACATCGGTGCATGTTTTGTAGATGGAGCACGTGCATTTGTTGGAGGGAGTGCAATCATCGGGCAACAGGATGTGCGCGGCGTAATTCGTGAGTTCAGAAACAAAATAGCTTATGCCAGGCGTAAGATGCTAATACAAAAAGCGCATGAATTAGGAGGAAACGATCTGGTTGCAAAGTGGATTGATCTACATGTAATTGGCGAGAAAAAGAATCAACTAGGTACTATTGCGAGGGAGCTCGGTTACGTATGATTGGAGATATGACAGATATGCGTACTGCATATGGAAAAGCCCTAGTTGAGATTGGTGAGCAGAATCCTGATGTAGTAGTATTGGGAGCAGATACTACTGACTCGCTAAAAACAGCAGACTTCGGAAAAAAATTCCCTAACAGATTCTTTAATGTAGGAATAGCTGAAGCAAACCTAGTCTCAGTAGCTGCAGGTCTAGCAATTTCTGGCAAAACCCCATTTGCAAGTACATACGCTATATTTCTTCCAGGCAGATGCGTTGATCAAATCAGAAATGCAATTGCATATCCTTCCCCCGCAGATAAAAAAGGACTGAATGTAAAACTGGTTGTATCCCATGGAGGAATCTCTGTCGGTGCAGATGGTGGTTCACATCAACAAGTAGAGGATTATGCAATAATGCGTGTAATGCCAAACATGACTGTGCTGATTCCTGCTGATACTGTGGCCGTATCAAAGCTAACTTGGATAATGTCACAAAGATATGGTCCTCACTATATGAGACTCACAAGATCTGCATCCCCTGTGGTGCATCAAGATTCACAAGAATTCCAAATAGGAAAAGGAATTGTAATGAGGGAAGGTACAGATTGTACCATAGCTGCGTGCGGTCTGACAGTAAAAATGGCCCTTGATGCAGCTGATTCACTAAAACAAGAAGGAATCAATTGTAAGATAATTGACATGTTTTCAATAAAACCAATTGACTCGGAATTGTTGGAAAAATGCGCAAGAGAAACTGGATGCATCGTGACTTGTGAAGAACATAATATAATGGGAGGGTTTGGTTCTGCTGTTTCTGAAGTTGTATCGGAACTTTATCCAGTACCAATCAAGCGAGTTGGTGTCAACGACAAATTTGGTGAATCTGCCCGTGATTCTGAAATTCCATTGCTTTTGGAAAAGCACGGCATAACATCAATTAATATAGCAAAAGCAGTCAAGGAAATCATCGGTAAGAAAAAATGAAAATCTTTCTGGACACTGCAAATCTACAATCCATAAAACAATACAATGACATGGGTTTGCTTGATGGAATAACTACTAATCCATCGTTATTAGCAAAAGAAGGCGGTAATCCAGAAAAGGCAATGGAAGAGATTACAAAAATAATCAAAGGTGATGTCAGTTTGGAAGTTGTTTCAACTGATTATTCTGGAATGATGAATGAAGGACACAAGCTCAAACAATATGGTTCTAACGTTGTTATCAAAGTCCCAATGACTGCAGATGGTCTTAAGGCCTGCAAGAGTTTTTCACTGGAAGGAATTCCAGTTAATGTTACTCTAGTATTCTCGCCAAATCAAGCACTTTTGGCTGCAAAGGCAGGTGCAAAATATGTAAGTCCATTCATTGGAAGG
>DAMC01000017.1 GCA_002499525.1 Nitrosopumilales archaeon UBA218 | reverse complement strand
ATTGTAACCGAGCTGGATCTTAATCAGTTTTTAGAGAACGATTCAACATCTAGAACATTAGACCAAATTCAGTTAAAGGAGATAATGAAAAAAAACGTCATTACGGTAAGAAACGATTTAGATGATCATCTAACCCAATGTGCGACTAGAATGGATACTTTTAAGATTGGCTCAATTGTTGTCGTAGATGATTTTGGGGATCTAGCAGGTATTACAACTGAGACGGACATTAGTCGTCATTATGCTAGAATGTTTCCAGGAAAATTCAGAGTTAGGGACTACATGACAGACAAAATTGTGACGTGTAGAGATTCAGATTCATTGCATTATGCATTAGACATTATCAACAAAAACCAGATATCTCGTCTAATTGTGACCGATAATAACGGAAATCCAAAGGGAACTATCACGACAAATGATTTTTTGAGATATAGTCAGTATTTTAAAAGATCACTTTCAAAAGTTCATGATGAGCTGTCACAATTATCTAGTGAAAAAAACAAAGTGGGTGAGTTTATCAGATATGAAATACTTACAGTTGAGCCAGATGATGATCTTGCCACAGCCGCTGAACTCATGGTAAATAACAATGTTAGTGGAATTCCAGTCATCGTAATTAAGAATAACAAGATATCTGGAATCATCACAAAATCAGATATTGTCAGAGCATTTAGTCAAGTGATTACGCATGGAAAACTTTTAGAAAAATATCGTACGTTCCACTAGTTTAAAAGGTGAGATTACGTTATGAAATTAAGTTTGAATTCAAATGTTATGAGAAAACAAAGTCCTCTTGTAAAAAAGGAGACTTCACGAAGTATCACTTACCGGTTACCCTCTAATGTCGTAGAAGAGTTAGAAATAGAAGCAAAGAATAAAAAAATATCTCATAATGTTTTGGTAAAACAAGTTTTAGAAAAATATCTTGTTTGGGATAGATATAGCGATAAACTTGGAATTATTCCAGTGCCCAAAAAAATTTTAGAAGTGATGGGTCAAAATCTAGATTTGATTCAAATCAATCAAGTAATAGATTCACTCAAACCAATAATCAAAGAATCTGTTCTATACATGAAGGGTTCCTATGATCTAAAACGTTGTATTGAAACCCTAGAAGAATACATGAGAGCCTCAGGAATGTTATCAGATCACAGAGTTGAAGGGCAGAATCACCGATTTATTATTCAACATCAGTTAGGAGTAAAGTGGTCATTGTTTACTGAATATCTACTAAAAGAGACATTTGGAGAATTTTTACCAGAAATGCAAATTAAATTTCAGACAACAGAACACACGGTTATTGCGTCAGTTGCTTTGGGTTCCGATTGGAACGAGCATGAAGATTAAAAAATAAAAAAAATCATTGAATTTGTATAGAGCTTGATTTGGGTTTGGGTGTAGGGGAAGACTTTGGTATGGTAATATTCAATACACCATCAGTCAACTTGGCAGATGTTTTATCAGAAACTACTTTGTCCGGTAACGGTAGTGTTCTGTAATAAGAAATCTCACTTCTTTCCTTTCTAAGATAGTTCTTTTTCTTTTCTTCCTCCTCTTCTTTGTGTTGGGCAGAAATTTCCAGAGAATTATCAAAGACATTTAACTTTATTTCGTCTTTGTGAACGCCTGGTAATTCAGCCTTTATGACATATTTGTCGCCTTCATCAACAATGTCACATGACAATGCAGTAACCTTTGGCATTGATGGTAGTGATGGAAAAGATGAAAATGATTTTTCGAATTCTTTTCTAAAGTTTTCAAAGGCTTTGTCAAGAGTTTGCCAATTAAATGGCCATGCCGGAACAAGCTCTGTTTTTTGTTTTGGATCGTCTCTTGTCATTGAAATAATTATTAGAATTGTTACATATTAGAGCAGTTGGCGATTCTCAAATCTGAATTTCATATTATTTTTTATCAGGAATTACAGAGCCGCCATTTTTTGGTATGCCAATAGATTGTTGAGGTTCTGGTTCCTTTAGAAGATCTTTTCTGACAAGAATAGGTACGTTGTAAAATATAGCTAAAGTGATTGCATCGGAAGCTCGAAAATACTTTAACAGAATATCTTTTCTTCCCGTGAAATAGAGATTTGCACGGAAAATTCCTCCAGTTTCATAAATCTTAACTTTGACTAGCAATATCTCATTTTCTTCGCACATTTGTTCAAACATGTTGTAGATTGTAGGGACCTGCTCACGTTTTCCATCCATGAAATTTGCTATGTATTGTGCAATCTCTGCAGAAAATGAAGTCATTTGAAATTCCTTACCATCAATCGATTTGAGAACTAATACTCCCAAATGATCTATTAGTCCAAGACCAGATATGTTTACCGTCTCATAATCTGCATCGGGTTGCTCATCAATTTTCACAATAATGATAGTTGTCTAGGATGATAAAATCAGGTTTATGATTTTCATAGCTGAAAATTAAGTGGTTTCTATTTTATTGAGAATTCGATATTTCTATTGATAAAAGATTTGGATTATGCATCTCTTGCAGCCTTGTTAATTTCATTAGCAGTGGCAATAGTTAGCATAATTAAATTTAGAAAAGAGACCAAGGTGAAAATTCAAGCTGATTTAGTCACGACACTTACTAAAATTATAGATATAATTCGAAATGATACAGTGCGCGAATATCGTGAGTTACTTCGTAAAAGCGACATTCTTAGACACGCTTCAGAGAATACTTTGCCCATGATTGATGAATATACAGAAAAGATTGCACGATACGTAGCAGTATCATACGACAAACTAGGCTTCATTCTAAAACATGATGAGGATTTAGAAAGACGAGTATTGGAATGGCATGGGGAGGACATTGAAGAGATGTGGACCATGTTAGCTCCTCTTGTGTATTACAAATGGAGACAGCGGAATCCCAGATATGCGATTGAATTTGAAAGATTGGGCAAGAAGGCAAAAGTCGGTAAATAGTCAATTCATCATTTGAGTATATCAAGTGAGGATTCTGTAGTTTTCCTGATTTCGCCTAACAATTCCACTAGTATTTGCTCGTTTGGTGTACCGTGTTGTTTTAGTTCAGTATTGTAATATTTCATCCAAGAATAGGTATGCTCCAGATTTTGGATAATCTCAAATTTTAGAAGTGTTTGCTTGCCGGAAATAATGACAGAATCCCACACATCCGTGAAAAATGGCTTATAGTCCTTGTATTTTGTTGATTCGTTTATGAAACGCATTTTACGTGTGAGGTCTTCCTTGATTAGCATGAGAATTTTTTTTCTTAATGAGTTATCCTCAATTTTTTGTACACGCCTTGAATTCCAATGATCTACAAACATTGCGCTATAGATAATAATTGCCAATATTGTTGATTCAATTATTACATAATTCCAGTCCGCCATCTTGCTCATCACTTGACAATCATAACGGGAATTTTGGATTTTGTCACTACATAATTTGCAATACTACCCAGAAACATTTCTGCAATTGGATGCGGTCCCCTAGAACCCATAATTATTAGATCAAATTTGTTTTTCTCTGCATACTGTACAATTTCTTTTCCTGCGTAACCGTTTGAGATGATTCTTGTTTTGAAAGGGATTTCATTCCTTTTTGCAGTTTCAGATGCATCATCAATAATTATTTCGGAGAAGATTTTTGCTTGTTTTTTTATTTTATTAGTATACACCATTGGGATTTTGAGAACATTTATGCCCGAAATTGTAATGTCTTTATTTTTTGCTAGTGAGATAGCCAAGTTCAGCGCCCGTTTGGAGCAATTGGAACCATCAAGAGGTACCAAGATTTTCTTTACATTCAATGGGTGTTTTTGCTAATCGCAAATTAAATAGGACTAATACAAAAATCAATTCTGATAATTGATTTGTAACTAAAAAACCAAATCACTTGTTAATTATCTGTGCATCTACTAGTTGATGTTTTAGGAATTGAATCTGGAGGCAAGCCAATAGTATTTTTGAATAATTCAGATGCCGGTGAAATCGGAGTTACTGCATCAGGTCGTGTATCGCTTAGAGCAAAAAAGGAGATTACTGCAATTGTGAACATATCTACAAGAACTGTGAAAAAAGGACATATTGGAATCAGTGAAGAGGTAAGACAGTTACTAGGCAGAACTCCACAAAAAATAGACGTTGAAATTTCTGCATTTCCCAAATCATTGCAATTTATTAGAAATAAGCTTGAGGGAAGAAAACTGCTCAAGGATGAGGTTTTTGAGATTGTAAAAGGAGTTGTCGATGGCACACTAAATGAAAGTGAGATAGCATCATTTGTTACAGCATTACATATTCGCGGCCTTGACTTGGATGAGGCAACAAGTCTGTCACAATCCATGGTAGAGACAGGTAATCAGCTCAATCTTCAAAACAAAGTCATCGTAGACAAACATAGTATTGGAGGAGTTCCTGGCGACAAGACAACTTTACTTGTGGTCCCAATTGTAGCTGCTGCAGGTCTGGTAATACCCAAGACATCATCAAGAGCTATAACATCAGCAGCTGGTACTGCGGATAGGGCAGAGAGTTTGATGCCGGTAACTCTGTCTGCAGCAGAGATGAAAAAGACTATCAAGAAAACAAACGGATGCATAGTTTGGGGCGGAGCATTAGATCTAGCACCAGCTGACGATATTTTTGTCAAGACAGAGTATTCCCTGTATATCGATCCTTTGCTTTTACCATCAATAATGAGTAAGAAAAAAGCAGTAGGTGCTACTCACGTTGTACTGGACATTCCAACCGGTAGAGGAGCCAAAGTGAAAACAATTAACGAGGCAGATCATTTGGCTAAAGACCTCATAGAATTAGGTAGACGACTCAAGATGCACACACATTGTGTTTTATCTTATGGTGAACAACCAGTGGGTCACTCAATAGGTCCAGCACTAGAGGCAAAGGAAGCATTGGAAGTCATTATGAATGAGATCAATGTTCCAGATCTTGTAGACAAGGCTTGCAAGATTTCCGGTGCAATCTTTGAGATTACTGGTCACAAAAACGGTTATGCGATGGCACAGGAAATCCTTAGATCTGGCAGAGCTGAAAAGAAATTGAGACAAATCATTGCTGCTCAGGGTGGAAACCCAATGGTCAGACCAAGAGATATTCCAATTGGCTCAGAAACAATACGATTAAAGGCGAAAAATGACGGAAAGTTGCTCTGGATAAATAATTCAAGTATTGTAGAAATTGCCAGAATGGCCGGTGCACCCAAAGATAGAGGTGCAGGAATTGTTTTTAATAAAAAAATTGGCGACAACATATCCAAAGATGATGTCATCTTTACTGTCTACGCAGAGAAATCTCGTAAATTAAGTAGGACTGAAGATTTGATAGAGCAACTCAATCCTGTTGGGATTGGAAAAAGAACAGACATGATTATTCACATGGTGACAGAGATTCCTGAGATAAAGCGTAGTTTTGTTTTAGAGAGATAATGCTGAAAACAAAACATCAGAGACATCAACAACAGAATTTTTGTTTGGAATAGTATTTGTACAGATAATATCTTTGATTCCTTCCTGGTGGATTCTTTTATCTGAGTCTTTTACCAACAAACCATGTGTACAACAGGCATAGATATTACCACAGTTTTGTTTTTTCAGATATTTTGTTGCTAAAATAATACTATTGCCAGTACTTATCATGTCATCAACGAGTATGATATCACGTCCTTTTAGGTTCTTACTCATTGATGGAATTATTTTCAAGTGACCAGTCTTTTTGTCCCGTTGTTTGTTAAGTGCGATTGAATCAGTCGACAATACATCTGCAAATTTTTTTGCATTCGCAGACCAAAAAAAATCTACAGCCACAATGAGCGGATCATTCAGATTGAATCTTTTAAAGTATAATGCAAGTTTAGTAATCGCGGATGCATTGATTACTGGTATATCAAAATAGCCTAGAGCGATTTCGCTGTGTGCGTCAACTGTGATAACCCTTGTGGCTCCGCAAGCTGCAATTGATTTGGCAATAACTGCACTAGTAACGATTTCTCCTGGCAAAAATTCCACATCTTGACGTAGATATCCCAGATAAGGTACAATTACAATAACTTCACTTGCATACTTTTTTGCTTGTGATATTAGACAAAATGTCTGAATTAGATTGGAATCAACAGGAGGAAATGTGGAATTTACTATGATTATTTTACCTTTGATTTTGGGAATAGTGATTTTTGATTCACCATCGGGAAAAACTTGAATGTTAGCAGGAACGTAGTTTGAATCTAGTCTTTTTGCTAATTTTTTGGCCAAATTTTGGCTTGAGGGACCACCAATCACAGTATACATTAACAATTTAGCAAATGGTTTGTTCAAAAAGTCCTTGACGTAATTCAAAACTGATATTCAGAAAATATCAGTTTTGATAATTTGCTTTATGATTTTATAATTTGGATTTTCATTATATCCTTATGAATAAAGAGATTTCAGATTTTATTAAAAATCATATCGAGATGTTGGTGAGTCAGACCAAGGCTTATCAGCCTTTTATCAAAACCGCTTTTCCTGCAATGAACATGGCTGATGCCTGTATGAATCTCATTGCCGCTAATGCATTTTCAGTATTTTTGAGTCAGTATGCAATGAGAATGCTCTCGCCAACCGAATCAGATTACATGGAATTTGGAACATTGATAGCTCAGTACGTAAATAAAATAAATGAAATTTTTCCAAAGTAAACTTATTATCATTTTTGAGAATCTAGTTTCCGATTAAAATCACTCGTAAATAATGTCACAACATGACAAAACTCTGTCTAGATGATAATTGCTACAATCTATCAAAGCAATTAACAAAAAAACTAGAATTTTTGTCTCATGCGAAAGGATATCTCGATGACGCTACAAAATGCGATAGCGAGGGTTCTGAACGAATCTGGAAAACAATAATAGCGGATGAGGAGAAACACGCCGAACTGCTAAGAAAACAGCTTTCAACTGAGATGAAATAATATCTCATTTTTTATTTTTTTAAAATCCAAATTTTCCTATTAGCGGTGCAAAGATAAATCCTGATTCGCGTTTGATTTCTTTGAATTTACCACCAAGTTTTTGAATCACGACCATATCTTGACTAAAAATTTCTCCTACTGGTGCTACCAGAATTCCGCCATCATTTAGCTGTGCTAACAAGGGTTCTGGCACAGTTTTACATGCTGCAGTTACAATAATTCTATCAAATGGTGCACTAACTGGTAGGCCTAAAGTTCCATCTCCTTGTAATATCTCAACATTTTGAATGTAAGCAGTTCTATGATTTTTTTTCGCAAATTCAACAATTTCTGGAATTCTCTCAATAGAAAAGACCTTACCAGTGGTAAGTTTACTCAGTATGGCAGATTGCCATCCAGATCCACATCCAATTTCCAAAATTTTGTTATTTTCTTGAACATCCAATAGTTGTGTCATTTTTGCAACCACGGAAGGCTGAGATATTGTTTGCAATGATTTTGTTGGAAGGGGCCTGTCCTCATAGGCGTGTTCAATGTATTCCGTAGGGACAAAAATGTGTCTTGGTGTAATTCTTATCGCTCGTTCAACTTTCCATTCTTTTAGGAATCCTTTTGCTTTCATGATATTGATTAGATTTTGTTGTTTGAGTTCAATTACATTCAACATTGGAGTTCTTCTCTCATCATCCAATCTTTTGATTGAATTCATTATGAGTTCTGAAATAACTAGGTGTGAGGTAATGTATGCAGCCTCTTCTTCTAATGCATGTAATCCAAGATAACCTTCGTTAAGAATCTGCTCAATAGTTCCATGATTAGTTTCAACAAATATCGTGATGATCGAGTATGGTTCATTCTGTGTTCTTTTATAATAAAGTCGGAGTTCTACATGAAATACCGTATATCCTAATTCATGATAATTTGCCGAGGAGAGTAATCGCACTGATTTATCAGGGATTCTGTCCAATCTGGATTTGTCAATTACATCCAGTATTTGCATCGAATTTGATTCTATTCAAATCCTATAGAATTTGCAATCAAATTTTCAGATCAGATAATCGACTCATCTTCTAATATATCAAATAGATAAGATAAGATTGGTTTGAAATATTTTCCAGTCCACATCAAGAACATTCTTGTTCCTCATGCTGGAGGAGTTCTGGGAGATAAAGCATTAAGCTATGCCATGGAGATCGCCAAAGTTAGTGGTGCAACAATCAACATTTTACATGCAGTAGAACCATTGCCCAGCCCCCCTATGACATTTCCAAGAAAAGAATACGACAAGATACAACAGGAAATTACCCATGAAGAAAACATGTTAGTCAAAGATATCAAAGGCGAGCTACAAGAGCGTGTGGATCATTGTAGACAAAAAAGCATTAACATCAATAGCATCGTAGTTAGAGGCAGGCCTGAAGATGAAATCATGAAATTTTCTAAAAAACATCACGTAGATATGATAATTATGGCAAAGCGACGCAAGATTCCAGGAATACGCGGGATGTTAAAACTAGGTAGCGTTTCAAGGAAAATCTTGGAGATCTCAGATAAACCAGTTCTGATACTGGAATAAAAAATCAAATCTGATAATCATGATTTTGGTTAAATTACTTTTAGAATGATATGTATTGATGTCGTTTTTTGATTCAATATCTTCCAGACATTTAGTGTGATTGTCTGTGAGCAGTACAGCTGAAAAGATCAGGGATTTTGAGTATCACATAAAGTCAGACCGGTTTTCTGGAATGAAAGTTCCGGTGAGAATTTTTGCAAATGAGGATTTATTATCAAAAATGTTTTTGGACAAGACCATCTATCAGGCAATCAATGTTGCTAAATTAAGAGGAGTGCAAAAAAATGTAATTGTGTTGCCAGACGGACATCAAGGCTACGGATTTCCAGTTGGAGGTGTTGCAGTCATGGATGCAAAAGAAGGGATCATCAGTCCTGGAAGTGTTGGTTATGACATCAATTGTGGTGTTAGACTTCTTACAACAAATCTTAGAGAGGATCAAGTCAGACCAAAACTGAAAAATCTTGTTGCAGAACTTTTTGCTACAATTCCTGCTGGAATGAGCAAAAGGGAAGGATGCATCTCACTTAGTCGGTCTGAACTTGACGAAGTCTTGGTAAGGGGAGTAAAATGGCTTGAAGAAAAGGGATACGCGACTAAGGAGGATATGGAATTATGTGAAGAAAATGGCCATGTTGACGGCGCTGATCCAAACGCAATTTCAGATTTGGCTCACAAAAGAGGCTCGCCGCAATTAGGCAGTATTGGATCTGGGAATCATTTTTTGGAGATACAAAAGGTCGACAAAATTTTCGACGAATTCGCTGCTAAGATTATGGGCATAAAACAGGGAGATGTGACAGTATTGATTCATTGTGGTTCACGTGGTCTAGGACACCAAATATGCAAGGACTATCTCACGGTTTGTGAAAATTCACATCATAAATACAAAATAGATATTCCAGATAGGCAGTTAGCCTGCGTTCCTAACAATTCGGAGGAAGGAATTTCATACAAAAAGGCCATGTCATGCGCAATGAATTATGCTTGGTGTAATAGACAGGCAATTACAAACTGGGTTCGGGAATCATTTAGAAACATTTTTGGGCAATCCGAAAAAGATTTGGAGATAAGACTAGTCTATGACATAGCTCATAACTCAGCAAAAACAGAAGAGCACAAAATAGATGATGCAATTAAGCAAGTAGTAGTTCATAGAAAGGGTGCAACTCGTGCATTTCCTGCAGGAAGTTTAGCCATACCATCCAAATATCGAGCAATAGGCCAACCAACATTCATTCCAGGTTCAATGGGTTCTGCAAGTTGGATTCTTTTAGGAAAACCAAATTCCATGGAGCTTACATTTGGCTCCACCGTACATGGGGCAGGCAGACTAATGTCAAGGACCGCTGCCCACAGGAACTATAACTACAAACAGGTTGTAGAACAGCTTGAAGCACAGAACATCGTACTGAAATCTCAGACTAGATACGATGTTGTAGAGGAAGCTCCTCAAGTATACAAGAATGTTGATACTATTGCACACATTTCAGATTCTCTTGGCTTAGCAACAAAGGTTGCGAGATTGATTCCGATTGGGGTAATGAAAGGCTAGGCAATAGGAATTTTTTCTGAAAGTAGATCCATACAAAACTGGTCAATATTTGACAAGTTTTCAGAAATTATTTTCTGAATATGTTTTTTGTCAGAATCTGAAAATATCTTGTTTGGTTTGATGATAGGTTCAACTACAATTGCCTTTGGCTCATTTACAGGCATACCAATTACGTTGTACATCCAAACTACAACTTCATCAATTGATGAAATATCATTATGAATTTGGTCGGCTAGTCTAAATGATAACGCATTGTAGATTTTACCAATGTGTGATATTGGATTTTTTCCTGCAATTGCTTCTGCGCCTGCTGGCCTACTAGGAGAAATTACTTGGTTAGCCTTATTTCCGCGTCCAACTTCTCCTGAATCTGCGTTATCTGCAGAGGTTCCAAGGACAGTCAAATAGATACCATCCAAACCCTTTCCTTTGGAATCAAGGCAATTTATTGAAGCATTAACATTGAATTCACTTTTTTGATTAGCAAACTCAGTTATCGCTTGTGTCATTTCCTGCTTTTTTACAAAATAATCCTTTTCTGAGTCGATGTATCTATCTACAAAAGCAATCGCTATAGTAAGATCAATTTGATTGCCATTTCTGAATGCCATGACTTTAACATCTTCTCCAGCTGCTCTGAATTCTGACTTGAACGGTTCAGAATTGATGTATTTTTCTGTAAGTAATACCAATGATTCTGTTCGTGTAAATGGTGCATATCCAACAAGTGCAGACGTGTCATTTGCAGTAATTTTTTTCGGAGTTTTGAAAATTGATTGTAGTTCTTTGGATGTTGATCCTATCTCCAATTGAAATTCTATGTTTTCTTTTTGGACGTGTCTGAGGTTTTTTTCAAACCAGTATTTTGCAGTCTCTTTAACAAACTCACCAATTGGTAACGTTCTTCCGTTTACATCAAATGTTGCTCTATCACCTAGAATTAACTTCATAGGTTTGAGAACCTTGCCTCCACCAAAGTTGTTTTCAGTTTTACCGGCAACTAGCATAGTTTTATCCATGTTATGGTGCTGAATGGCTCCGGTTTCCTTGAGATATAACTTTGATAATTCAATCGACACTTTATTCATTACAAGATCACAAATTGTGTCAGGATGACCAATTCCTTTGCGTTCTACTATCTCAAATCGTTTTTTGAAAGTAGGAATAGCATTAGATAATTCTATGAATGGTTGTTGCATAGAATAAAAATCATCATCACACTAGATTAGTCAAAAATACAATTTCCAGATTTGAGAATTGTTTTCCGAATTAATATCGATGATATTGATTTAGAGGTCGATGGAAAAGGAGGCCGTTCTATACGAAAGATTACCCAATGATAAGGTCAGATGCCTTGCTTGTGCAAGATACTGTGAAATTGGTAGAGGACAAATTGGATTGTGCGGTATTCGTGGAAATAAGGATGGAAAACTAGTTCTTTACGTTTATGGGAAAGTAGCAGCTGTACATATCGATCCAATAGAAAAAAAGCCAGTAATGCATTACAAGCCAGGTACAAAGATATTTTCAATTGGGACTACTGGTTGCAATTGGCTTTGCAGGTACTGTCAAAATTTTGATTTGAGTCAAAGACGAAAAATTGAAGGAGATGACTACTCTCCAGAACAACTTGTCGGCAGAGCCCTAGAATATGGATGTCATGGGATGGCGTACACTTACAACGAGCCAACCATATTCATGGAGTTTGCTAGGGACTGTGGAGTTTTAGCAAGAAAAGCTGGACTCTTTAACATTTTTGTTTCTAATGGATATTGTACTCCAGAATCAGTTTCAATGATGAAAGATTTCTTGGATTGCATTACTGTTGATTTTAAGGGAAACGGCGAAAAGGAATTTGTCAGAAAATTTGTTGGCATACCAAATTCTCAGCCCGTCTTCGATACAGTTACCATGCTAAAGGATACAAAAATCCATGTAGAGATAACAGATCTTGTAGTTCCCAAAGTCGGAGATAATTTAGAATATGCAAAAAAATTATCCCAGTTTGTCTACGATACGTATGGTCCTGAGATGCCAATTCATTTTCTCAGATTTCATCCAGATTACAAAATGATGGATTTTCCTGTCACACCTACCAAAACACTGGAAAACCACTACAATATAGCAAAACAAGTAGGCCTCAAGTATGTATACATAGGAAATGTTCCAGGTCATCCATACGAAAGTACGTATTGCTCTGAATGTAAAAAAATTGTAATTCGTCGCTACAGTGTGGATATTTTGGAATGGAATTTGGATGAAAACAATTGTTGCAGATTTTGTTCGAACAAGATTCCAATAGTTGGTGGACTTGATAAGGGTTACAGGGAAAAACGATTTGAATTTGTCATTTGAGACCCAGAATTTACAATTATTTTTAAGAATTAAGAAAATCAAATTCGAAATTATTTTCTGGGTTAATACTGGTATTATGTGAGTCCGAGATATTTTGTATTATTGAATTTGGATTTTTGTGCCCTTGTAGAGCTTTGGCACGGTTATTGTCAGTATGGAATTAGAAAATCTCGCTGAGATATTCTTTGCATTAATGTTCTTTGGAAGTACGATTCCTTTTTTGAAGTACTCATATTCGGAGTTTTGATCTCCTCTAGAATCGACATAGGTTTCACGAAGTTTTGCCTCTACAACTAGTATTCCTTCTTCGTCCAAGTAAACATTGATGTCTTTTTTTTCAACCAGAGGTAGATCAAATTCTATTACCCACTTTGATTCGTATTCTCGTAAAAATGAAAGTGGATGAAGGCATTTTTGTTCCTGGTCATCTGTGAGTTTAATCATAGGCAAAGAAGACATTCCAATCTTAAACCAGTCTTGTGTCACCATTATCACCGATAGATAGGAGGTATCTTTGACGGCAATTGTTTTTCTGGTTGAAGCGCATCAAGTGTTTCTTGCATTAGATTTTTGTGTTGAATTTTTAGATAATCGATTCTTTTTTGAATATCACTAGTATCAACCTGTATTTTCAATATTTTAGCAAGAGATGAAATGGCAGCGACAGAGGCCTGCGGATCAGGAAAGAATGGGTGGCATGACGTATACATCATCAATAATGGAATTTTATAATTTTTAAAAGTCAGAATTACAGTTGCGTCAGTACCAATTATTGAACCTGAGATAAATTTTGGTATGTCATTTTCATACATTATTTTTTCGAATGATTCATCTGTTGCAAGTCCATATGTTTTCAGGTCTTTGTTATCAGTACTTTGTGTATCTACTCCGCTGGGAACAACTACTCGGTTGATCTTGCTCTTGAGACAAAACTCTGCAATTGATGCAACAAAATCAGAAGCAATCTCTGGAAATACCGGAATGTCTGAAATTATTGCATAGATGTTGTCTTTTTGGTATATTCTAATTGGGCTGAGAACCTCGCCATTTTCAACAAATAACGTTGGAGGCATGTCAGGATGATTGATGTCTCCGACGAGCTTCATTTGCAGATGAGATATTAGATATGAGATAGTGAATGTTCCAATCAGTCCATTACCTGGAAAACCCAAGAGAAGAAATTTTTCAGGCAAATTCTTGATATCAGTCCTGTAAACTTTGGCTAGCTTGCGTTTATTCATTTAGATAACTTTCTGATGCTGAATCTGTATCGTTTCTTTCCACGTTTTGCCAATAATCTCATTATACGGCCAGAAATTTCATCGAATACCTTGCTAAGATCAAATCCAATTCTCGAAAACATGTATCTCTGGTGTGGTGTGATTATTGTAGCAGAGACTTCATAATTGAATCTGCTTCCAGTACCATGTAATTTCTTAACGTGAACTTTAGCTTCTTGGACATCGGGATAGACTTTTTGCAGTTTGTCCAAAGTTTTTGTGAATTTTTCTTTGATGATATTTGCATTGTCTTCTTTTGGCATGCCGACAATAAACAAAGGTATGTTACTCTTTATCTTGGTGCTAAGTAGATTTAGTATGTCTCTATATGTTATGATCCCTTGTAAGCTGTCACGGAGTGTAACAAGACAAAACGTTGTATCTGAATGGAGCATTGAATCTACAACAGCACTCAAATCATCATATGGATAGCAGCTTGCCATTCTGTTTGTTCCAATGTTTCCTACTTGTGATTCGAGCTTGTGAATTTGTTTGGAGCCTATGTCTTTCCTACCAACCCGCTCTGGTGGGAGAATTGTCTGAAGTAGATGATACGAGGTTAGGACTTGGAGAACTTTGTTACCGTCAACTACGGGTAGATGATCAAATCTCTTTGTTGTCATGATTTTTCTTGCAGATGAGAGAGCCGCTTTTTTATCAATAACTACTGGATTGGGAGTAAAAAATTGATTAGCCTTTATCCATTTGTTGTCAAGTTCAGATATGAGTTGAAGAATGTCCTTTGCGCGAACAACTCCAATAATATTTCCATCATCTAAAACCGGCACGGAACGAATTCTGTTATGTGTTAGTATGTTAACCGCTTTTTCTACAAGATCGCCTCTTTTTAGGCTCGCAATAGGATGTAAAAACGGTCTGACTTTCATATTGGCGATATCTTTTCCGAGGAGAAGATCCCTTGAATTTACGCAAAGCGTTACGCCTTTTTCAATACAGAATGCATCAAACGAATCATTCTCTGTGAGAGCACTCATGACGTTGGAAATTGTTCTGGAGGAATCAATGAGGGTTGGTTTTGAAATCAAAGTGTCTATTTTTTTATTCATGATGTCAAGAAAATGTTCATGAATTAGTTCTAGGCTCATGGTTTTTTTCTCATATTTGATAAATTAAACAAGTGATACAATTTTCATTTATGATATTCAGAAATGAAATTCTAGTCTCCATATTTAAAAAACAAGTCATTGATTTACTTGATGAAGTTGAAAAATTCAAGTCTTGATCAGGTAATAAGAAATCCCATAACGGTTACCGAAAACATGACATTTTTGGAAGCCAGGGAGATCTTGCTAAAGCACAGAGTTGGACGACTCCCAGTACTAGATAATAACAAAAAACCTGTGGGCATTATCACAGAAAAAGACTTTGTTCGAGCAATTTACAAAACACGGCCAGTCACTATAGAAAAGATTCTTGTGAAAGACTTCATGTCAAAAAAGCTAATTACAATAACAAAGAAAGGTACTGTTTACGATTGTGCAAATCTGATGAGAAATAACAGGATAAGTTCAGTGCTTGTCTTAGATAATGGAAATCTCTCTGGGATTATAACAAAGACAGATCTTGCCTCGGTGTTTTTAACACAATCCGTTGAAATGGTAAAGGTATTAGAAATTATGACACGTAATGTCATAACCGTAATGCCTGCAGACTCGCTTTTATTGGTAGAAAATCTTCTAGTAAAACACCGCATTTCACGCATAGTTGTTCAGAGAAATAAAAAACCTGTAGGCATAATTACAAACCGTGATTTCTTACCAGCAAAGATGCCAAGATGGATAAGAGAGTTTGCAGATCCTATGGAAGTAAAGCGATACAGGGACAATACACATCCTGATGAATTCAAAATGAATCAATTATCATACATCCTATCATTTAGAGCGGAAGATATTATGACTCCAAACCCTACAACCGTAAATTACAATGAAGATGTCTCTACTGCCGTATTAGTGATGATAAGAAATGGCATTAGTGGATTACCGGTAATCAAAAAATCCCTCTTGTGTGGCATCATCACCAAGTCAGATATTGTTAGAGCAATTGCAGGTTAGCACATCTAGAAGATTAAATCTTGAAAATACATTGTAAAATTCATGATAGATTATTGGGTAATTCAAATGAAAATGTACTGATGTTTTTCCTGATATTATTTTGATTATTATGGTGTGATTTTCAGTTATCCAAAATTCAATTTATCCTTCAGAGGCAGATTTACCGCCATCAATGTTCAGAATTGTTCCTGTAATCCATTTGGCGTCATCGGATGCCAAGAATACTGCTGCCTTGGATACATCTTCAGGATCGCCTATTCGATTAAGCGGTTGTCGTTCTTCCAATACTTTGCGTGCCTGAGGATCTTCAAGGTAAGGCTTGATCATACCAGCGTTAATAATTCCAAGATTCAAACAGTTGCAGCGGATATTTTTTCTAGCATATTCTACTGCGATTGATTTTGTGAACATGGAAATTGCCGCCTTTGTTGCAGAATATACAGCTAAATGTACTCTGGGAATGGCTCTTTCACTAGAAATTGACCCAATGTTAATGATGGAACCATTTTTGTTTTCGATCATTTTTGAAATGGCTGCCTTAGTTATGTTAAAAGTGCCAACAATATTCGTGTTGACAAGATCTGCAATATCTGATTCCTTCATTTCATGAAAGTGAATAGCATCGTTGATTTTTGCTGCATTGTTTACTAAAATATCAATTCTGCCATACTTTTCAACAATTTGTTCCATAACACTTTGGACTTGTGATTGATTATTAATGTCGCAAGACATTGTTATTGCAGAATTATTATTTTTTATTAGAGAACGAGATTTATCCAGAGATTTCAAATTTCTTCCAAGCATTATCACAGTAGCACCTTCCTCAACGAATCTTTTGGAAATGTCAGTACCAATATCGCTTGAGGCTCCAGTAATTATGGCAACTTTGTTTGCGAGTTTCACGGTTAGTATACCACTTTATATCTTAAATCAATTTTGGTTTTGGTATTCATAGATTCACTTTACAACCATGACAGGGACTGGTGATTTATGGAGAACATAGTTGGAAACGCTTCCCAAAAAGATTTCCTTGGCTGTACTTCTACCTCTTGAACCAATTATTACCAGATCGATTTTATTACTTTTGGTTTTAATGAAACGAATTATGGTATATCCAGGAGTTCCATAATCAATAATCCTTTTTAGAAATATATCGTACTGTTTGCATATTTTTTCTGCCTTATCTAAAATGCTCTCAGCAAATTTTCTTTCTTCAATTTGACATTTAATCGGATCTACAATTTGAACTTCAATACTAGGGAATATACTAACACAATACATCAGAGTTATTTTTGCTTCTAATTTTTTAGCCAGAGATATTGCCAGATTTAATGCTCTAAACGAGTTATCAGAACCATCAAGTGGAACGAGAATTGTTTGTATACTATGCAATAGAAATTATTTTTCTATTAATGATAGATAAATTCAGGTCAAATTATCAATAATGAGTTTCAACTGCAGGGAAACATATACAGGAAAATATTATACATGCAATATGACAAGTCAGGAAAATTCACTAAAAGATTGGAATGAGATTGAGAAATGTGCGGAAATTTTAGTGACGAAGATACTAGAATCCAAAAAACAGTTCAGAGCAATATACACCATAAGCCGCGGAGGTCTTGTCCCTGCACGTCTAGTTGCGGACAGACTCGATATCAGACAGATTTTAGTTGACGAGGAAACCATTCCTGAAGATTCTTTGTTTGTAGACGACATTTATGATACTGGTGAGACATTTAGAAAAATTATGCCCAGAGCAGAGAATCCGGATACCCTAGTTTTTGCGACATTTTTTGCAAGAAGAAAGAATCAATATCCAAAACAACTGATATATGCAAAGCAAACAGAAAATTCAGAATATATTGTATTTCCTTGGGATAGGTTTGAGAGAGGAATTTCTAATTTTTCTTAACACGAATATCAATGCGGTTTAATTCTCATTAGAATTTGTTCTGTGACTTTTCTCATCTCAGAATCACATCCTATGCTACACATTCTAACAATATCAGACGCTGTAATCATGCCCAC
>DAMC01000047.1:6362-6790 GCA_002499525.1 Nitrosopumilales archaeon UBA218 | reverse complement strand
ACTTGTTTTTCAACTCCAAAAATGTTTGGAGTTCCTTTTCCGTCTTTACCAAGTGTAAAATCTCCGTGGGCGTCATCAACTATTAGAATAGAATCTGTTTTATCAGATATGCTTGCTATATCATCTAACTTTGCAAAATCCCCATCCATACTAAAAACTCCCTCCGTGACTATGAATTTTTTTTTCTTTACTGTGGAAATTTTTTTTCTTAGATCGTCAATGTCGTTGTGTTTGTAGATCTGTACTTTTGCATTAGTCAGTTTACAGGCCTCGATAATGCTGACGTGATTTAACTCATCACTGAATATGACTGAATCGTTATCGACTAATGCCTGAATTGCACCCATATTGGCCATGTATCCTGTTGGAAATACCAGAGATGATTCCTTAGATTTGTGCACTGCGAGTTTTTGTTCCAGTTTACTAAA
>DAMC01000047.1:3861-6082 GCA_002499525.1 Nitrosopumilales archaeon UBA218 | reverse complement strand
GATACATCATTACCACTGACTAATCTCGAACTTGATTGAAGCTGCCCTAAAATGGGCTTTGGATTTGATAATCCAAGATAATCATTTGAGCAAAAATTTACCAGCTTTTTTCTATCTATTGTGATGATAGGGCCATTAACTTTAACATGTCTGAGACTGCGATACAGATTTTGCTCTTTTATGTCTTGGAGTTTCTCTGTAATGAAATCAAGCTTTTGCTTCAAGGTTAATTTTTTTGATCATTTCGAGGTCTTTTTTCATTGGGTTTCCACCTAGTGTTAGATAGCCAGCACTGATGATTCCATTGGCGCCACTTAGTAACAACTCTTCTCCAGAATCTTCAAGATGAACTTCTCGTCCACCAGAAATTTTGATAATTGATTTGGGTAAAGCAAATCGTGTGACTGCAAATACACGTAAAATCTCTTCAAACGATATGGGAGTTTGCAGTTCCAAAGGGGTTCCTGGAATTGCAACTAGTAGATTTATTGTAACTTCTTCTGGCTCGATCTTGGCTAAATCTGCAACGAGTTCCAATCTTTGTTCTCTTGTCTCACCCATTCCAATTATTCCTCCTGTACAAAGCTCTAAACCAGCTTTTCTTGCTATTTCGAGCGTATCTAATCTATCCTGATATGTGTGGGTGGTGCATATTTGGGGAAATTTCGATCTCGCTGTCTCTAAATTGTGATTATATCGCTTGACTCCGAGCTCTTTGAGTTTTCTAGCTTGCTCGATTGTAAGAAACCCTAGACTACATTCTATCGAAATACCAACCTTTTCACGAATCAGTGAAATAATGTCACAGACTTTGATGAAGTCACTTTCAGAAGGTTGGCGCCACGCTGCAACGAGACAGTATGATTGTGCACCCTCGGTTTTTGCTTTTTTAGCCATTTCCAAAATCTCATTTGCTGGAAGCAACTGGTAACTATCTATTCCAGTATTAAAAAATGCTGACTGTCCACAAAAAACACAATCTTCGCTACAATAATTTTTCTTGATATTTGCAAGTTGCTCTACATCTATCTTGTTACCATGACACATTCTGGTAATCCTGTTTGCAGAATCTGAAAGAGTTGTCAAATGTTCTGTATTGATAAGTTGACCTAATTCAGAAGTCTCTAGTTTTTGTCCATTTAGAACTTTTTTTTCTAGTTCTAAAATTACCTGAGGACTCATGGTTATGGTTAAAAAATTTTGCATTAATTAAGATTTCAAATGTTAACCTAGTTCTGAATTGAGGTTTACAATTTTTTNNCACAATCTTCGCTACAATAATTCTTCTTGATATTTGCAAGTTGCTCTACATCTATCTTGTTACCATGACACATTCTGGTAATCCTGTTTGCAGAATCTGAAAGAGTTGTCAAATGTTCTGTATTGATAAGTTTACCTAATTCGGAATTGTCTAGTTTTTCCCCATTTAGAACTTTTTTTTCTAGTTCTAAAATTACCTGAGGACTCATGGTTATGGTTAAAAAATTTTGTATTAATTAAGATTTCAAATGTTAACCTAGTTCAGAATTGAGGTTTACAATTTTTTTGATATTTTTTTGACCGTCTTGAGAGTACCATCTATTAGAAAATCGATATCGTTTTCAGACATTGCGAGTGGCGGTACGAGCATTACGATATTGCCCAAAGTCCTAAGGTAGACCCCGTGTTTTTTTGCCTCCTCAAACACTATCTTGTTCGTGGATTTCTCAAATGATATTGGCTTCTTTTTTATCTTGTCTGATACTAATTCTATTGCGGCTAGCATACCTTTGTGTCTGATGTCTCCCACGATATTGATCCCCCAAAATTCATCTAGTCGTTTTTCCAAGTGTTTTGCGTTCTTTCGTACCTTGGAGATTAACTTTGTTTTTTTATACAACTCAAGATTCTGATTTGCGACTGCACATGCAAGAGTGTTGCCAGTAAAAGTATGGCCATGATATAGGTGCTTCATATTGGAATATTTGTCAATAAAAGAATCATAGATTTTCTCTGAAACTAAAGTTGCTGCCATGGGAAGATATCCGGCTGTCAGCATTTTTCCAAACGCAACAATGTCGGGATTGCTTTTTTGAGCTTTGTATTCTACTAAAGAACCCAATCTACCAAATCCAGTGGCGATCTCGTCTAAAATGAACAAGACGTCGTGTTTTTTACAAATCTTGCTTATTTTGGATTGAAATTCTTCAGGATAGATGTTCACTCCTCCTGCTACTTGGGC
>DAMC01000047.1:0-3496 GCA_002499525.1 Nitrosopumilales archaeon UBA218 | reverse complement strand
GGGTTTGTAATTCGGTAACTATTCTGAAATGGAATCTGAATGGTTTTGTACATGTTTTTTTTAAACTTGGCAAAAAATGTTGGAACAAAACCTACTGACATTGTTCCAAATGTGTCTCCATGGTATCCGTTTTCTAGTGTGGCAAACATGTGTTTTTTCTCTTTGTTGATGTTCTGCCAGTATTGGATGGCTATTTTGAATGCAATTTCCATCGCAGTGGATCCATTATCGGAGAAAAACACTTTGCTCATTCCTGGAGATATCTTTACCAACTTTTTTGCTAGGGACTCGGCCTGATTGTTTGTCAGATTGAATAACGAGGAATGGATGATTTTCTTTGATTGCCTGTTAATTGTGGATATGAGTTCCCTATTGGAATGGCCCCAAACATTGCACCACATACTGGCAACCCCATCAATGTATTTTTTACCATTAGAGTCAACTAGCCAAAACCCCTGACCTCTGACAATGTTTGGAAAAGAACTCCATTCGGACATCTGTGTGTATGGATGCCATATCGAACTCGTCATTGGGTATGGTATTTTTTTTCATTTTAATAATCAAGCGCTGAAAAGAGTTAATTCTAGAAACTGGTTATTCGTGACATGAAGTCATTTTTTGTAACGGGTACTGATACCGGTATCGGTAAGACTGTTTTCACATGTGCGTTGGCACACCATCTCAAAAATTCTGGAATTGATGTTGGGGTTATGAAGCCTTTTGCAACCGGTCTTTCAAGAAACACATTGCCTCAATCCGAAGATGTGGAATTATTGATAAAATATTCTGGTTCATCGGACTCGCATGATGTGATAAACCCGTACTTTTTCTCAATTCCCACTTCACCGTATATGGCCACAAGAAAACTTGGGAAAACAATTGATATCGATGCGGTCTTATCAAGATTTGAAATTCTTCAGTCAAGACACGATATTGTTTTGGTAGAGGGTATAGGAGGAATTATGACTCCTATATTGAGGGATTATTTTGTCGCTGATCTTATCAAGAATTTGGGTCTTGATACAATTTTGATGACTGGCACACAGATGGGAAGTGTTAATCATACTTTACTCAGTATTGATTTATGCAAAAAATATGGCATCAAAACAAATCTTGTCATCAATGACATTGATCCGACAGGTTACAAAGTAGATGATTTGGAGTCAGATTTGTTTTCCTTGAGTGGATTGGAAACATTATGCAAAATCCCCCACGGAAAAAACATCGAACAAATTTCAAAAATGCTGGAACAAAATAATTTTTCCCAAGTGCTAGCTAGACTTTGAAAATTTTGAACTTTGATCTGGCTTTTCCTGCCTTTGAATTTTTTATATCTTCTAAAATGCTATAAAACGATTCATTGTCGATCTCGTATGTTTTGTAAGGGAGACCTAGTGATACTTTTTGTATCAGCCATATGTTTTGTTGGTTAGCTTGTAAACCAGATAACTCTTCTAGCCTTTTCTTAATTGAGCCTCTGTCATCCGTCTTGGGGAAAACAAGTATTATGGCGTCACTATTTTTTTCATTCAGTGCTCTCAAATCTGGTATGATGATGTCGACTTCTATCTCTCCAACTGTTACTTTTCTCTGACTTGGAATCATTGCATTGGTGAGTAAATAATGCATTAATGACTCTGCAAATGTTTCATAATTCTCAACCCTATCTCCAGACACGGAATCAATGTTGCTACTTTTGAAAATATCTGCTATGAGTAATTTTGAACCATTCGAAATTCGCTCATGAATTATTTTCTCTGGGAACTTCTCGAGACTCTGATACAACAAATCCTTGATGGGTGATGGCTGGTCCATATGTGCAGGCCTAGCAACACAATTGATTTATTCGCAAAACGCGTATCGGCGCTCTCCCCTACTCTCGGGAGATTTTTCAACACTGACTAGAACAAACTCGTTTTTACCATTTAGGATGCTTTGGGTTGGAGCACGTTTATTCTCATGAATATCTTCATAGTCTTTTAGGGATAATTTGACTCGCTCACCTATTTCTGCCTCCAAGTTCATGTTCTTGACGATCTCTTTGTATTCTGGCTGTACTACTCCTGAAAAGACCATGGCACTGCTACCACTACCGTAGGAGCCAAACCCGTATCTTTTGCCTTCAAGGTCTATTCCTTTTTGGAATTCGAATTCTAAACAACTTCTAAATCCTAGATACAATGAAGCGGTGTAAAGATTTCCAATCATGGAGGAAGCAATTAGTGAACTCGCTAATTTGTCCTCATAGAAAGCCTGGTATTGTTTAGTCTTTGTAAATAATTTGTTAAACTCGTGATCTTTACCCATGTATTCATCATCTGCAAGTATTGATTCTATTGTACCTCTGGGATCCTTGGGTACTGGCTCTTCCATACCTGTCTGAGCAACAATATTTTTCCATCTCGGCAGGTTTCTCCACTCTCGTCTGAGTAGATAGGAAAGTGCTTTTTTACCCATGTTGGCATAAGGCAAATGCATGCAAAGATAATCGATATGATCAAGAATGGTTTCTTCATCTTTTAGCTTTATGATTCCATTGTCCTGGATTTTTTTCTTGTATGCTTCAAATGCCTTTTTGACTTGGATCAAGTATAGTAGATTCGAATACTGTCCATGAACTATGGGAGTTTCTTTTCCAAAAGGCCTGTAAAAATCGTACTCGTTTTTAATTGAAGTTGATGTTACTTTAGGATCAAATTGTAACAGTCTTGGTCTATCATTGAGCAACATAGCAACTGCACCTGCACCTTGAGTATATTCACCAGAAGAACCCATGTCATACTTCGCAATGTCTGAGACTACGACTAGTGCATGTTTTCCTTCAGCCTCCCCAGCTCTGATCCAGTTTGCATTATCGTATAATGCATAAGAGCCAGAAACACATGCGAATTTGCATTCTATTCCGCCACAGTGCTCAAAAGAATCTTCACCATAAACTTGTTCTAACATTCCAATGACGTAAGAGTTGAGAGCCTTTGATTCATCTAAAGCTGATTCTGTAGCAACATAGAGCCTTCCTATGTCTTTGGGTGCAAGCTTGTTTTTCTGCATAATTTTTAGACACGCATTAGCAGCAAGACATGCAGGATCTTGGTTTGAATCTACAATTGCCATTCGGGATATTCCTAGACCTTGCTTTAGTTTGACTGGATCTACTCCTCTAGCCTGAGCAAAATCAGTCGAATCTACAAACAAGCGTGGGATGTAAATGGCAATGTCGTCTATACCTGCTGCCATGAGCTACCCTTCGGATTTTTGAATATAAGGGTTATTAGCTAAATCTATTGTACGATCAAGTTTGCGTATTTGTTTCATAAGTGTACTCTGACAGATCGCAACTAATGCATAATTGCTCTTCATTCATTGATGAACCAGCCTTTTTTAATAATGTCGACATCTTTTACCTCTCCCACTCCTGTCGCATATCTCCAAATAATTGAGAATTCTGGCTCCATCTTGTTTTTTATTTGAATCAGGGATTCGATTTCAGAATTTA
>DAMC01000087.1:17919-23609 GCA_002499525.1 Nitrosopumilales archaeon UBA218 | reverse complement strand
AAAGGCCACAGCATAAAGGCTACCAGCTATAGTATGTGCAAACCAAGACATCCACCCACTCAAAAACGCGTTTGGCCTAGGCATTCCCTCACGAACCCACCGGTAGCCACCGCCAGTATCCGGGAGCGCAGAACTCAGTTCAGCATACGTAAATGCGGTAAATATCGTAATAATTCCATTAATCAAAAATGCTATCATTAGGGCAGGTCCAGCTTGTGCCATACCTGGACCGACAAGAACAAAGATGGCACCACCGATCATGGCAGCAACGCCTACCATTACCACGTCTACTAGTCCGAGATTTCGTACAAAATCACTGTTTGGGGCTTCAGATGCCATCTAACCGCTCCCAAAGAGTGTTTGAATAAATCTTTACTCTGAATACCTTATTTGCTTCTCAGTCAACATGTGCGATCCCATATTCGGCCAAAAGCGGTCCAATTTGCTCTTCTATCTCGATTTTTTCATAGTCAGCAAGAAGGTTCTCATTGAGTTCGTAAAACGTGTGACCCCAGTTAAATTTCGATAGTAGTTCTTTTCCCAATTCATGAAATCCCATTATGAATGCCGCTCCAGCTATTGCTTCAACAGTGGTAAGCTTGCCAAGTTTTGCATAGTTAACTGGATTACCTGCAAACAGCGGCGGGAGTTTCCTAGGAATGCCGCCGAATTTTTTGCTGAATGTCGAATCCGCCAAATTCCAAGAACAATCAATGCCAGTAATAGAGTCTGCAAGTTTTGCATCTTGTTTTAAAAGAGTCTGTTTTGCAAAAGGGTCCAGGATTATTGTTCTGGAAGTAATTTTTTTGATGCTTTTAGCTAGATCGAATTTAACTAGTTTTGCTGCTGTGCATTTTTTTGGATCATCCTGCTTGAACATCAAAACTTGTACGTTCATCACAATTATTACAATTGGGGAGAATATTTTCCTACTGGATTTGCTTGTAAACTATCTCATAGTAGAGTTTTGCAGAGCTTGCGGGTTTGTCCATCTTAATTGTCCATGTAGAGTCAGGAATGACATCATCGACGATTTCTGGGGTAATTGAGAATTTCTCTAGAACTTTGTCAAATCCAGAGTATGTCACCTTGTAATTCATTCCAGCGACTTTTACAATCTTGTAATCCACATCCTTTACCTTGGTTGATTCAGAAACTAGGCATTCTTTGGACTGTCCGATAATGCAACTTCCATCATCTGCAGTGATTTTTAGGTTGGTAGTTTTTTCAAGTCCTTTAGGCACTACCAATGAACCTTGTATTTGGTGTGGTGCAATTTGCATGCCGTCTCTGTTTTGCTCATAGAGTCCCACTTCGACAGTAGAGTTGGTTATCCTGTTAAATTTATCAGATATTTTTCCAGGTCCGGTGACTTTTTTGGCAAGTTGTTCAACAACATCAAAGCTTGTGTTAAACGTGCCAAACTCTGTATCTACAATTACATCGTATTTTCCAAGGGCGGCATTTGTTGGAATTGCATAGTCATATGAAAAAACACCATTAGAATAGCTGCGAGATATATCGATTGGTTTGACTCCCAATCCACAATAAAATAATTTACAGTCAATGGCGCCTTCTTTTTGGAAGTTCACTACAAGGTTCAGTTTTGGTGAGGAGAGAACTTGAGTAGTAGAACCTGTGATGTGTACAGTGTCTCCCCTAACGTATTGTGGCTTGTCGGCAGATAGTACCAGGGTCAATTTCGAGCCGGTTTTGATTGGCAAAACATTTTTGATTTCAAATGAGGTGTCTGTTCTTAATTTCTGATATGTAGCTACGATTTTGTATTTTCCATCCTTGAATATTGTGATTGGAAGATCATATGTTGCCTGAAAAGCTCCACCATTATCAATATCCAAACTTGACGTATAGATTGCTTTGTTGGCAGAGTTTCTGACTTCTACATTTACCCTATCCACAACCACACTGAATTGTTTGTCAGCAGTCATTCTTTTGATTGCCTCGCCGAAGACAGTTAGCTTCTCACCGGCATGATAAACGGATTTATCCGTATTTACCTCCAGCGGTTTTACTTCCAGAGTATCAAGTGCTGGATCCTTAGATACCTTGAAGAAAAGGTCAACGGATTGATTAGAAGAGGACAAGGTAAGCACGTAAACCCCAAACACAGTTGGTTTAGACTGTCTGAGATCACGAATGTCTGCTGATGTGTATTCAGCGGACGGTATAGTCCAACTCCAAGCAAAGCGGCTATTATCGACTTTGACTCCGTCATTGATGATTTTACCTCCGGGTTGGGTCAGAGTAATTTTGATAGTAGATTGTCCGCTGAAAAAGGTTCCATTTACATTAACAGTTTGACCTAAACCATAGACTGATTTGTCGGTCTTGGCAATAATGTTGGTATTTTTAATATCAATTGCACTCTGGACGGAAAATGCAGTATCAAAGGTTCGTTTATCATATACGCCACGTATAGTATACGATGCTGGGCTGAATGATTGTGGAATCTTAAAGTCCAGATTAAAGTTTCCAATTTGATCAGGAATTGATGTGAAAGAATAGGTAGAAGTTTTTGTGATAACTTTGTTCTGGACCAGTTGTTGATTGGATATTTGAGTGTCAATTACAATTTGTTTTCCATTTTCATCCATAAGAGATATCAATACTGGAACTGCCTCAAGTGAGCTTCTAGTTGCCAAGTTGACGTGGCCTGTAACATGAACGATTTGTCCTTTAAGATACAAGTCGTTATCAGTTTTGATGTAGTAATTTGTTTCCAAGGCCGCAGTTTGAGGATTTTGAGCAATCTTGAACCTAGCAGTTGCACTACCAAAATCTTTTGAAACAGTAACTTTGTAGTCACCTAGATTTTGTTCACCTGCAGGAACTTTGAGTTCGTATCTAAAAGTACTATCCCCTGCAAGATTGACTTGATCTTTGAGTTGGAATATTTTGTTTGAACTAACACTTAGAGAACCAGTTCCAGCCTGTACTACATCCAAATCCAGCGCTGGGACATATTTGTTACTTCTACCTGAAATGATTATGTTTTCGCCTGGACCATAAACGTCTTTGTCAGTGGTAAGAATGATTTTTTGGCTATCTTTTTCGTCCTTGATTAATTCAAACAAAACACGAGCGTTTTGTTTTCCATATTGTGCAACAATATCTAGTGTTCCGTATACTGGTTTTGTAGGACTCATGAAGACATTACCAGAGAACATGCCTTGAGCATCAGGGAATAGTTTGCCCGAGAACAATTCTATGCCGTTTGGATCATAAACGGAATATTTTAGTCCAGTTCCAGGAATTATCGTATTTGTCTTTGCGGTGAACTTTACTGTCTGTCCTGGCAAGTAGAATTCTTTGTCAGTTATAATTTCAAGTTCTTCAGATTCTGCTTCTTGAATGCCTGTTTTTTGTGCAATTGTGGTAAATATTGCCGAGTCCGTGGCCTCTCCATACTTGACATCGACTTTGTATGTTCCCAGCGTTGCACCCAAAACAGGGTCCAGTTTGATCTTTGTTTTGAATTTTAGATTTGCGTCTGGATACATTGTAAAGGATTGTTGAAACTTTGCCGGTCCGTCAACGTTAATTGTTAATTCTTGTTGTGAGAAACTGGGTTTTTCTTGGTAAACTCTTTTTGAGACATTTCCAGAGATAGTCACTGTTTCATCAAGAAGATAGTCTTTCTTGTTAGTGGTTACCGAAGTGGTAAGCTCTGTTAGATTTGTAGGCCCGCCAAATAATTTTCCATTTGAAGAGCCAGGAGATGACATTCTAAAGATCCATTGATTAGAATCAGAAATGAGACCGTCATACTTTCTTTGCCACGAGTTTGCGTCATTTTTTTTATCCGAAATGACTTGTGTCTGATCAATGATTTCACCATTTTTGTCTTTTAAAACAACTTGTTCTGAAATGTCACTGAACCAAAGTATTTGATTAGAATAAACAAGAAACTGTCCAGGCTTTATTATTGCAGAAGGGGGTAAAGTCAGTGTCTTTTTTTGGCCAACAGATGAAGAGATTTGCCAACCAGAAAGATTTACAGATTTTTCCGTAGGGTTGTACAGTTCAACCCACTCAACTACAGATCTGGCATCATCTCCTGGTGGGTTTGTGTCAACTTCGTTAATTACAACATGATCTGCAATCTGGTCAGTAGCATATGAAACCCCAAAAAATCCAACAAACAGTAAAGCTGCAAATGCGCCAGCTAGGGGCAATGTACTCATTTTCCTACAAAGTATTTTCGAGTCCAATGTGATTTTAGAACTAATTTGAGTAAAAGTTGAGCAAGTGGTCAATGGGGGGTACATTTTAGCCAATTTCGGCACCCATCGTTAAAAAATAGTGCGTATGATTATCTAATTTAATCACAGTGTGGGCATTTTCCACCGGATATGCTAGACCCGCATTGGACACATATTCCTTCAGGCACATCCCGAGCGATTTTGAGTTTTTTCCTACCAACATAAACTTTGATTGCAGCATACAGTCCAATTGCGATTATTACAGAATAGATTAACGCCAGTCCTGTTCCCAAAAGCCCTATCATGAAAAGCATGACTCCTGCAATCAAAATCCATTCTCTTTTTGCACTCAACAATTTTTAGAAAATAAATCTCGATTAAAAATTATGAGGTTAGTAAAAATGGGATCGGCCGGATTTGAACCGACGACCTCAGGTACCCAAAACCCGAATCATACCAAGCTAGACCACGATCCCGCTGTGTGTGCAAAATTTCTGCCCCAATTTAAGCTGCATGATTTTAAATAACTACTAAAGGCAAAACAGCTAATGAATTTAGATGATTATACTAAAGCTGGAAAGATTGCATCCGAGGTTCGAGAGATTGCTAGAAACAAGGATTGGGTTGGAAAAACACTTTATGAGATTTGTGAGACTGTAGAATCTGAAATTAAATCTCGTGGAGGTAGTTGTGCATTTCCCGTAAATGCCAGCCTCAATGAGATTGCTGCACACTATACTGCAGAGCCCAATGACCCAAAAATTTTGTCCAGTGCGGATCTTATCAAGATAGATCTTGGCGTCCACATCAACGGATACATTGCTGATACCGCAGTATCAGTATCATATGATCCAGAATCAGCAATTCTAGTAGAGGCTGCTGAAGCAGCACTCAAGGCTGCAATGGGAATTGTAAAGCAAGGTACCAAGTCCAGTGAAATAGGCAAGACTATACAAAAAACTGTAATGCAGTACAACTTGAAACCGATTGGGAATCTCTCAGGACATTCTTTAGAACAATTCACGATTCATGCAGGAAAATCAATTCCCAACATGTGGTCTATTGGATCTTTTTCATTATCGACCAAAGAGGCATATGCCTGCGAGCCATTCGTTACAACCTCAAAGGGATTGGGTTTTGTCAGAGAAGGTAAGACGAAGAACATTTTCGGCCTAGTTTCCAGAAAAAAGACAAAAAACGATAATGCAAACAGACTTGCAGATTTCATCTGGGAAAACTTCAACACTCTTCCATTTGCTTTGCGATGGATAACCAAATCTTTTGATGAAAAAGAAGCTAGGGCATCATTAGAAGAGTTGATCAAAAATAAAATCGTCAGAGCTTATCCAGTGTTAAATGAGGCTGCAGGTCAACGTGTAGCTCAGGCAGAACATACGTTCATTCCAACCGAGAGTGGAGCTTTGGTCACTACTCTTTAGGTTGTCCAAAAATCTTTGATATTGATGT
>DAMC01000087.1:0-17596 GCA_002499525.1 Nitrosopumilales archaeon UBA218 | reverse complement strand
AACTCTCTTCTTGTCTCTTTGTTGCAATTGGTACATTTCTCAACGCTAAAAGCCAGGATTGTTTTTTCCTTTTTAGAAAATATCATTGTGGAATACCCAGAGTGTTTCCGACCCCAATAATTAGAACCGCCTGATTATCAGTAGTGTTTTGGCGAATGTTTTGATAGATTTGGGATTCTACATCATCTGCTTTGTCGGCAATTTCTTTAGTCATCAGGGTGATTGCTTCCTTGATTGATTGTTTTATGACGATTGCAAAAATAGGAATTTGGTGTCTAGTTGCAATTTCTTCTATTTGGAATCTATCCGTGCCAATTCCGCCAATTGCCGCTCCAAAACCATGAGCAATGGTTGCAGATGTCTCACCTTCTAGTTTTAGTCCGGCATCGACCATTATTATTATCTCAGGTTTTTTTTCTTGGACTAGTATTTCGACGGCATCTCCAGGTCTGCCCACAGTAGCATTTGGTCCTTGGGCCTTGAGCAAGATTAGTTTTCGGCCTTCAAAGTCCGTCTCAGAATATACAGTCTCCAAACCTATTGGTTTTTTTTCTGTTTTTAACATCATTTTTCCCACAACCATTGGACCAATTCCATCTCCAATAGGCTGTCCTTTTTTTATTGCAGATACTGCTTCCTGTAGTGCTTCGGCTTGTTCCATGATAAACGGTAGCATCATTTGTAAAGGCAAGATTAGTGGAAAATTATTTTGCTTTTTTGCAGTCAAAAAAAGATGTCTTACAATTTTATGAAGCATGTTGAGCGAAGTTGCAATCTCTAAAAGATTTTGGATTTTGCTTGCTTCTATAGCACTGAGATTTTCTGCCAGGAGCATGACTTGTTTTTTTGTATAGTCTTCACGAATTCTTAGGAGGTGTTTTATTTTTGGCATTATTCCATTAGGATCAATATCTACTGGCATTATGGTAAAGTATTCCATGAAATTTTCTATTTTTTTCTCAACATCGCCTATCGGTCTGGATTTTTGCAGGTATTGCAATAGTTCTTTTTTAGTATCATCTTTGTATTTTTGCAATTTTGTAATATTCTTGTTGATCTCACTAGACGTAACAATTAGCTGGATTCGTTGCCCATAGAATACAAAAACAATGATGGGGACTATCCAGACTGCCCACATTATGGGATTGGATGAATCCCCACTACCACCAAATATCTTGTCGGGTGAAAAAATGGACGTATAATTCAACTATTGCCAGCTTTGAATTGCCAAATTAATGGATTTGTGTGTGGATCAGATTTGGAACGTGATATTTCAAAGAAATTGGCTCTCGGGTTAAGAAATAGAAAGTGCTCTTTATATAGCCTAGATAAATGAAGACCTAACATATGCCACAAACAAAACCGATTGTTAGCATCGAAAACGTAGTTGCTTCAGCTTCGGTGGACCAGAAAATGGACCTAAATGAGATAACCAGAAATTTTCCAGATGTAGAATATCATCCTGATCAATTTCCAGGGTTAGTCTTCAGATTAAAGAGTCCAAAGACTGCAACATTGATTTTCACATCCGGCAAGATGGTTTGCACAGGTGCCAAATCCGAGGAAATGGCAAGAAGTGCAGTCAAGTCAGTTGTACAAAAACTCAGAAAAGGTGGAATCAAAGTCAAAAAGGATGCAGTAGTAGACATACAAAACATTGTAGCTTCAATTAACTTGGGTGGTAAAATTCATCTCGAGCAAGCAGCAAGAACTCTACCGCGAAGCATGTACGAACCAGAACAATTCCCAGGTCTGATTCACAGAATGTTAGATCCAAAAACTGTGATTCTATTATTCTCGTCAGGAAAGCTTGTGTGCACAGGTGCCAAAAAGGAACCAGATGTGTACCGTTCAGTTAACAACTTGCATTCCTTGCTTGAAGAGAAGAACCTAATGATCTACGACTAGATCTTTTATTTTATTTTAGTTCCCAACGGCACAGATTCATCCACGGTTAGCCAATACGGTTTATCATCAAGGTCAGCTGCCAGGAGCATCGCATTAGAATCTACACCACCAACGGTTTTTGGTTCCAGATTAACAATTGCTATGACTGTTTTTCCAACCATTTCCTCGAGTGTAAAGTATTGAGCCCCTCCGATGATAAGACTTCTAGTTTCTCCACCCAAATCGATGATACCCTTGATAATCTTGGTTTTTCCAGGGATTTTTTCAGTCGATATTATCTTGGCAACCCGAATGTCAAGTTTGGCAAAGTCTTCATAATTGATACTCATAAAATTGGTTCTAATCCAGCACTTAAAATCAATTTCGGCAGAATTTTGTAAAATAATATTTGTAATTTTGGCAATATTGACACACAGTTAATTTATGTGAAAACCGGTGTAGGGTTAGCATGGGTGAATTCTTTACTGACGATATTGACAGCCTATTAAAGTCAGGCCACGGGGATGCTGCACGTCTTTCCAAGATAAGGGCGAATTTTGAGGCCACCAAGCTAGTCTCTATTGACGACAGAAAATATGTGGAAGGATTGCTATTGAGATATTCACAGCCAACAGAGAAAAAACCAGAAAAATCTGTCGATAAACCAAAAAGAATCACACCTCCACCGCCAACACCAATTTCACAACCATTAATCGAAGTAAGACCACAAATAAGACAAGAGCAAAAAGTTGCAAAACTCCAAAGTAAGACAAAGTTTCGAAACATTGCAATTGCAGTGTGTATCACGATAGCAGCAGTTGTCGCAGTATCGATGTTTTCTATGAATCAGGGCATGAATTTTTCTGGAATATCTTTGACAAAAAACCTAGAAGTCGATTCCACATCATATGTTAACGGAGACATCGTATCTATCTCTGGAAAAACAAAATCTGCCACGCAAACTGTGAACTTGACAATTAGTAATCCAGCAGGAGCTGAGGTTTTTTCAGACTCGATTACAGTCAAACCAAACGGTTCATTTTCTACATTGATCATTGCCGGCGGACAAGGCTGGGAAGAATATGGCAAATACACAATCACTGTAAATTATTCCAAAGTTACAGAAACTACGAGTTTTAATTTTATCCAGGGCTAATCAAGACTAATATTCATGATGGCAATATGCCATACATGGCAACTATCGAGTCCTCAATTACCATAAACGCATCAGCAGACAAGGTTTGGGAAATTGTATCGGACTTGGACAGTGAGCCAAAGTTTTGGAAGGGAACAAAATCGATCAAAAATATTTCTAAAGAGGGAAACACGGTCACCCGAGAAGTCACTATTGTTTTCAAAGATTCCAAGTGTATGCAAACAGTAACTGTTCAACCCAAACAAAGAATCCTGATTAAATTCACAGAGGGAATAATCAACGGCACAAAAACCATCCACCTAATACCAGAAGGTGAAAAAACAAAACTAGAGGCAATCTGGGATGTCAAACTGTCCGGAATGATGGGCATGTTCACAGGCATGATAAAAAAGCACATCAAGAGTGGCACAGAGCAGGCTCTTGAATCAATAAAAAAAGAAATCGAGAAATAAGATGCTCCTAGACATATTCAATTACACCTTTGCGGCAATTATGATTGGAATTTCTGGAGCTTGGGTACTGCTTATCAAAACCATGATTGATTCTTTTAGATACACTCCATTACTAGACAAATTTGATCAAAAACCACATCACAATCCAAGGGTATCAGTTATTCTTCCTGCCAGAAACGAAGAAAATTTCATTCAAAAGTGTCTTGATTCGCTAACTGCGCAAGATTATCCCAACTATGAAATAATTACAATAGATGATTCTTCGGAGGATTCAACTGGAAGTATAATTGCGCAATATGCAAAAAAAAATTCCAAAGTAATCCATGTAAGTGCAGGGCCCAAGCCAGAAGGTTGGATGGGTAAGAATTGGGCATGTATGGAGGGCTACAAAAAAGTAACGGGAGATCTATTACTATTTACTGATGCAGATACAAAATTTGAAAAAAACGTAATATCGCTAGCAGTATCACATTTGGAGTCATTCTCCCTTGACGCTTTGACTGCCATTCCCAAAATGGTTTGTTTGGATTTTTGGACAAGAATTACCTTGCCAGTTCTTTCGACATTTTTACATACACGATTTTCTGCAATGCGTGTTAACGACCCAACAAAGAACACAGGGTATTTCTTTGGTAGCTTTTTCATAATTAGAAAAAAAACATACGATACAGTTGGAACTCATGAGGGGGTCAAACATGAAATAATCGAGGATGGTGCACTAGGCAAAAAAGTCAAAGAGAGTGGACATAAAATGAAAATGGTTCGCGCAGATCATCTAATTGATGCTGTCTGGGCTAGAGATTGGTCCACTTTGTGGAACGGACTCAAACGATTAATGATTCCATTATTTTTGCAAAATGGTAAAATCGCCGTAGGGATATTTTTTGCAGTCTTGTTTCTTTTATTCATGCCATACGTAATGCTAGCATATTCAATACCGTTTGTAAACTCGTCATTTTCTTCAAACATCATCTTTGCCTCATCGATTAGCTCTTCCGTACTACTTTACTCTGCGTGCCTGATTGACTCTAGAGCACTCGGAATCAAAACAAAACACGCCATTTGTTCACCATTAGGAAGTTTGATTGTTGTCAGCGGGTTTTTGACAGGACTCTTACATGCAAAAACTAACGCTGGAGTGTCTTGGCGTGGAAGAAAGTATTCAATGAAAGACCACAGTCCCAACTTTATCAACATCTAGGCAAGGATTATAGGCTCTCCAAAAACTGCTTTTTACATTGGTCAGAACTGGCGTTATAATTGGAGTTTTGTCAAGTATGGCAGTTGTTCTAATTTTATACAGTGTTTTTCTAAATCCGCCCAATTCAATGCCGACTATTGAGCAGATTTTAGGAAATACAAAAAACGGTGCAGTTGCACAAAACAAGGAACTTACTCTTGCAGACATTTTTGATAAAACCGAAACTGGAGTAGTCAGAATTAATGTAAAAAGACCAGATACAGATGCGCGTGGTGTTGGGGGTGTTGGTTCTGGATTTGTCTATGACTCGCAAGGTCACATCATTACCAATGATCATGTTGTAGAAAATGCACAAAAGTTAACAGTGACATTTCTGGATGGTAGATCTTACAAGGCCAAAGTAATTGGCAAAGATCCTTTCACGGATTTGGCAGTTATCAAAGTAAATGCAAGTTCTGATGCTCTAACTCCTTTGCCAGTTGGTAATTCCTCAAAACTGCGAGTTGGGGAGCAAATTGCTGCAATTGGAAATCCGTTTGGATTGTCAGGTTCCATGAGCTCAGGAATTGTGAGTCAGGTAGGTAGAATTTTACCATCTCAGGACAGAGGTTTTCAGATACCAGACATCATACAAACAGATGCGGCAATAAACCCAGGTAATTCCGGTGGTCCCTTACTAAATATGAAAGGCGAGGTCGTCGGGATTAACACTGCCATCCAATCAGATAATGGAATTTTTGCTGGGGTAGGATTTGCAATTCCTGCCAATACGGTTAAAAAAATCATACCTGTGTTAATCGAGAATCAGACATACCATCACCCATGGGTGGGCATTTCAGGACGTGATGTAGACCCAGATTTGGCAGACGTTTTACACCTCAAGGATGCAAGAGGATTCTTGGTAATCAACGTCTTAGATGACAGTCCAGCAAAAAAGGCTGGTCTTCGTGGAACAAATCAAACTAAAGAAGCTGATGGAGTCCGTTATCAAATAGGAGGAGATTTGATCATCGGTGTCGATTCCAAGATTGTAAGAAAAATCGACGATATTTTGATACATTTGCAAAGAGAAAAGAAAGTTGGAGATCAAATGATCCTTCAAGTTTTACGGGATGGTAAAGTTAGCGATATTGTAATCACACTAAATGAAAGACCAGTAACAAACAACAATTCAACTACCATCAACCCCACAAACTCTACACAAAGATAAATACACAGACTAGCGATTGTCTGTATTGAGTGATCTCATTCTGGCGTGTGAGCCTCTAAATCATGTTTTAGAAGGTAAAGAGATTTCATTTAGTCAAACATGCGAAATTTTTGAGCGTTTAAAGGATAATCCTGCCGAACTTTACAAAACTGCAGGTGCGCTAAGAACTAAGCATTGTGGAAATACCGTTACATTTTCAAAAAAGGCGTTTTTTAATCTAGTCAATCTTTGTAGAGATGTTTGTAGTTATTGCACTTACAAGGCAGAGCCAGAAGAAAAAAAACTCTCCCTAATGAGCAGAAAAAATGTTCGCGAATTGTCAGAACTTGCTAGAAAATATCATTGTACTGAGGCATTATTTGTCACTGGAGAACGTCCAGAAGAGGGATATTCAGAAGCGAGAGAGTGGCTAAAAGAAAATGGATTTTCTAGTACTGTTGAATATTTGATACATGCATCAGAAATTGCACTTGATAGCGGATTATTCCCACATACCAATGCAGGAAATTTAACAAAACCAGAGATTGAAGAGATCAAAAAAACTAATGTAAGTATCGGATTAATGCTTGAGAATTCCAGTGAAAGGTTATCAGAGAAAAAGATGCCACATCATTTAGCTCCAAGTAAAAATCCCAAAGCAAGATTAAAAGTACTTGAAAATGCTGGGATTGTCAGAATCCCAACTACTACTGGATTGTTGATTGGAATTGGCGAAACGCCATACGAGTTAATTGATTCTCTTTTTGCAATCAAACAATTGAATGAGAGATACGGACACATACAAGAAGTGATTTTACAGAATTTCCATCCCAAACAAGATACAGCTATGAGAAATAGATCTTCTCCAGATGAGGGGTTTTTCAAGACAACAGTGGCACTTGCCAGAATAATAATGCCCAAGATGAACATTCAGATTCCTCCAAACCTATCTCCTAATTCTTATCAGTATTTTCTAGAGGCCGGAATAAATGATTGGGGTGGAATTTCTCCTCTCACACAAGACTATGTGAATCCAGAATTCGACTGGCCCCAGATTGATTTTGTTGAAAAACACACCAATACCTCTGGTTTTTCCCTCAAGGCCAGATTCCCTGTCTATCCTGAAATGATGAATATGGTTAATTCTAATCTTCATGATAAAATGATGCCAATAATGGATAAAGCGGGCCATGTTTTAGAGGAATATTGGAGATGATTTCAGACTCGCTGCTAAAAAATGCAGATCCGCTAATTGCCGAGGTTCTTGATCATGCACTATCGGAAAAAGAAATCAGTGTTAAAGAGGCAGTGAGACTCTTTGATGCAAAGGGATTAGACTTTCACCTAGTTGGCATGGTTGCAGATGAATTACGGAGAAGGCGAGTAGGTGATATCGTCACATTCGTAGTAAATAGAAATATCAATTTTACTAATGTATGTATCAAACAATGCGGCTTTTGCGCTTTCAGTAGAGATTTTAGAGAAGAAGAAGGATATTTTTTGCCTACTGAAGAAATTGTACGACGTGCAAAAGAAGCACATCAGTTTGGAGCAACCGAAGTGTGTATTCAGGCAGGTCTTCCACCAAATATGGAATCAAAAACTTATGAGAACATTTGTCGCGCTATAAAATCAGAGATTCCAGATATCCACATTCATGGATTTTCACCTGAAGAGGTGTTGTACGGAGCCACCTTATCCAATGTTTCTATTAAAGAATATTTGATGAGATTAAAAGATGCAGGAGTCAATACACTACCTGGCACAGCAGCTGAGATTTTGGATCAGGAAATGCGTGACAAGATTTCTCCCGGAAGAATTAGTGTCAAGGATTGGGTCGAAGTCATCAAGACTGCACATCGACTCGGAATCAATTCAACATCAACTATAATGTTTGGCCATATAGAAACACCAGAAGACAGGGTAAAGCACATTGCAAAAATTAGAGACATTCAAAAGGAAACCGGTGGATTTACAGAGTTTGTTCCATTAAATTTCATCTATAGTGAGGCACCAATGTACAAGCACCAATTACACGAACAGATTAGGAGTGGGGCCTCTGCAAATGATGTTCTGATTACTCATGCAGTATCAAGAATTATGCTCAATAATTCCATCAACAACATCCAGATGTCATGGGTGAAAGAAGGTCCAAAAATGGCTCAAGTTCTGTTAATGTGGGGAGCAAATGATTTTGGGGGAACTCTGATCAATGAATCTATTTCTACTTCAGCCGGGGCATCTTATGGACAACTATTGAAACCAAAAGATATGAGGAGAATGATTCGAGAAATTGGCAGAATTCCTGCCCAGAGAAACACTTCGTATAAAATCCTAAAGAAATATGATTTAGGTGAGCAGGAAGACGAGTTGGACAAAGTAAGCGATCCATCTCAGTTTGGCTCTTATTTCGAACTAGTCAAATTAGACAAGTATCGATACAAAAATCCAAGGGCAAAATAGTTGTCAATTTGTAGTGACGTAATCTCTTTTGCGTTAAAATCTGGCGCAGAACAGTGTGAGTCTATTTTTTGTGCAAAAAAAATCACTACAATTAGAATTACTGATTCAGAGATTGTTGAGATTAAGGAAAGTTATGAAAAATCAATTGGAACTAGATTGGTGATGAACAAGAAAATTTGCTCAGCACAGTCTGCCATAATGGATCCAAGAAGCCTTGTGGAGGAAGCACTCCATGTTGCAAAGAATCTAGCTCAAAAAGAGTTCTGGACATCATTTCCAGAAAATATCCGCGACACACACATAGAAAAGACAAATGATCAGAAAATCTGGAATCTAGATGCTGCCAAAATTTCACAGATTGCACAGACTATGATTGATGCGGCATCACATCAGAAGATCTCGAGAATCTCCGGTTCATTGAATGTTGTATGTGATGATTTTCAAATACAAAACACGTCAGGCCTTTTCAAATCAGAAAAATCAACATACATTGCAGGAGGAATAAACGCTGAGGCAGATATTAAAATCCCAGTTTCCGGAATAGGTCAGGCAAATTCCAGAACATTGAATTCATTTGAGCCTGCTAGAATAGGCTCCGATGCTGCCAAAATGTGCTCAGATTCTACAAATCCAAGTAACGCAGAAAACCTGACTACGAGTATAGTTTTTGATCCTTTAGCGGTAGGAGAATTGTTGTTTTTTGTTCTCGGTCCCAATTTTAATCTCAAAACTTTTTCGGAAAAGAAAAGTTGTTTTTCTAATAAAGGCGATAAAATTGCAATCGAGGATCTCAACATAGACGATAATCCCCACATTTCAGATAACCTGGGGGCAAAATCATTTGATGACGAGGGAGTGCCTACCAGAATAAATCAATTAATCAAAAATGGGATTTTTGAGAATACTTATTCTGACACATACAATGCAGTAAAAGAAAAATCTACGTCGTCAGGCAATGCATCTAGATCAGGGGTTCCATTGGGTAGGTCTGCATCACCAATAACATTTTCTTCACCACATAATCTAACAATATCTTCAGGAAATCAAGATCGAGAAGAGATAATCAAGGACACAAAAAATGGAATCCTAATCGGTAGGTTATGGTATACTTATGCAGTAAATCCAATCAGAGGAGATTTTTCATGTACGGCACGTAATGGAGTATTTCAAATTAGAAACGGACAGTTAACTCCCATTAAATCAGTTCGAATAATACACAACTTACCAAATTTACTGCAAAACATATCGGCCATCGGAAATAATTCCACAACAGTACTACCATGGGCCGGCTCACCAGTCACATGCCCTACAATCAGGTGCGAGGGCATATCAGTGGTGCCAATATAGAGCAAGATTAATTATTACTTGACGTCAGTCAAATTCATGTGTGAAACGCTTGACGAAATCCATGCAACTCAAATTGCCAATATTATTGCAAAAATGCGAAAGGAATCGCAGGTAAAAAAGCAGATTTCCGCCATAGTATGAAAATTGTCGAATATCATTCTTCAAGTACAGACACGCTCAGATTCATACCTTTTTACAGTCAGTTCAACGGAATTTAGTTTAGCTCAAAAAAATTTACTGTAAATCAAAAAAATCACAAGCTAACTTTAATTAAGGTAAAGTACGGTACCATACTGTACCAATGAAAGCACGACTAACATACATACCATTAGAAGTAGCCGATCAGCTTGGCGATTTCATAATTCAAAGAGATGTCCAAGTAATGGATGCGATAAAAGCACGCACACGTGACTTTAGTACTCTGACTCTGATTAAGTTACTATACCAGTTGAGTTGCAGGCCAATGGCATTTACAGATCTTTATATGAGTTCAAAAATCAGAATGAAGAGATCTTTTCTGAACTATTTACATTTGTGTCTTGATTACAATTTTGTGAAAAGAGACGCAGTTGATGATTCTGTGTATTACAGTATCACGGAGCGAGGTAGAGTGATGCTCGGTCTATTCTTGCAAAAAAATAATTAGTGACCATCCAAGGCTAAACCAGTGACTCGAAAGATTTCAGATGAATCAGTGTACGAGATTAAAAAAATTCTGCTCAAAAGTCCCATCGTGATTGCTGGATTTGTAGGTCCCGGACTTGCAGGTCCGCTTGCAGTAGGATACATCATAGAAAAGCTAAACATGCAAGAGATTGGTTATCTACACTCGAAATATTTACCACCTTCAACAGTATTCATTCAAGGAAGACTGCGACATCCATTTCGAGTATATTCTAACAAAAAAGGCAACATTTGTGCAATTATCTGTGAAGTGACATTAAGAGCCGATGGGCTATACAACATCGCCTCAATATTATTAGATTGGGCTCAAACTAAGGGATGTAAGGAATTAGTAATTTTGGACGGAGTTGCATCAGAAGAGCACGACAATCAAACATTTTGTGCAGCAGAGGAGGATTTGTGCAGAATAATGCAAGACAAACAGATATCGATGATTTCTCAGGGATTCATCACAGGAATTCCTGGAAGCATACTGAATGAATGCATCATTAGGAAAATACGTGCGATAACGCTTCTAGTTAAAGCGAGCAATACAAAACCAGACCCACTTGCTGCTGCCACATTAATTGATTCACTTTGTAGAGTTTATGGATTCGCAGTAGATACTTCAGAGCTCAGACAGCAAAGAGAAAAGATCGGAAGTGATTTCAAGGAATTATCAGAAAAATACAAGGAGCATCGTCAAGCAGACTCTGGAATGTATATGTAGTGAGGTTTTCAAAATAACACCATGATAACTTACAAATCTGCAGGAGTTGATGTTTCTAAAATCAAAAAAAGTCAAGCATCAATTGGTAAAATTATTGCATCGACTCATTCGGGAATGGTAAAATCAGGATTCGGTCATTATGCAGGATTGGTAGGAATTCACGGGGGAAAATATTTGGCTACTCATACAGACGGAGTTGGTACCAAGGTGATAATTGCAAATCTGCTGAAAAAATACGACACCATAGGAATAGACTGTGTTGCAATGAATGTCAATGACATCATATGCATCGGAGCAAAGCCAATTTCATTTGTAGATTATATTGCTTCAAACCAAAATAAGGAATCTGTTTTCGTGGAAATTGCAAGGGGACTCGCAACAGGAGCAAAAAAATCCGGAGTTCCGATTGTTGGAGGCGAGACTGCAATAATGCCAGATCTGTTTGAAGAGAAGGGATTTGCCTTCGATCTAGCAGGAATGGTCGCAGGGTTAGTGGATAAGACCAAGTTAATTCTTGGAAACAAGATAAGAGTCGGAGACATCATAATTGGAATTGCAAGTACTGGTATTCATTCAAATGGATATTCTCTTGCAAGAAAAGTACTGCTGAAAAAATACGCTATCAACGATAATGTCAGAGGTATTGGAAAAATAGGGCATGCTATGTTAGAACCAACCCAAATCTACGTCAAACCAATTCTAGAGATTCTATCAAGATGTGAAATACATGGCTTGGCAAATATTACAGGCGGCGCATTCACGAAGCTTTTGAGGCTAAAAAAGACAGGGTTTGTACTAGATATGATGCCAGAGCCTCCAAAGATAATGCAGTTAATTGAAGACCTAGGAGTGACAAACGAGGAGATGTACAAAACGTTCAACATGGGAGTTGGTTTTTGCATCATTTCACCAAAAATACAAGCTAACAAAATAATGCAGATCTGCAGAAAATATGGATTGATGTCATACGAAATTGGTCACATATCTGAAAAAACTGGTGTTTTTGTAAACAACACAAAGCTTGCCTAGATAGAAATTTTAATCCGAAATATTCAGAATTTAAGAACATGGAATCCCACTTTATTCAAGTTATAATTTCTGTTTGCGTATTGCTGTTTGCAGCAAAACTTTTGGCAGAAGTATTTGTCAGAATAAAACTGCCAATAGTTTTAGGAGAATTAGTTGCAGGCATGATTGTAGGACCATTCGCAATAGGTTCCTTTTTGATCTTTCAGGGAGAACACTTGGTTGTTCTCACAAGTGAGGTAAAGACACTGGGCGAAATTGGCGCCATTGTGATTTTATTCATGGCTGGCCTAGAAATGACGCCAAAAGAATTCATCAAAGGAGGAAAGGCATCTTTGACCGTGGGGACTTTGGGCGTGATTGCTCCATTTTTTGTTGGATTTTTCATTTTCCAAATTTTTGGATTTGATGCATTTCAAGCAATGTTAGTGGCTACTGCACTAACTGCCACCAGTGTGGCAATATCAGTCCAAGTACTAAGTGAATTTGGTAAACTCAAGACACCCGAAGCCAGACTAATCATAGGTGCGGCAGTAATAGATGATATTTTAGCAATAGCTGTGTTATCTGTAGTCACTTCTATAGGAGGTACGAACACAGGAATAGATGTAACAGAGTCCATCTTTACCATATTCAAAGTTCTCGCCTTTTTTGCAGCAATGGCAATCGCTGCAGTATTTCTTGTTCCACGCATGGTCAATTCCAAGATGTGGAAGGCAAGTGGGAGCATAGAAGGAATAGTGACGGCGGCGTTTTTTGGTACTGCCGGGCTAGCGGCATGGATTGGGTTATCACCAATACTAGGTTCGTTTGTAGTTGGTATGGCACTGTCTACAACAAAAGTCTTTGAGCGAGTTGAACAATATATCGGAAAGCTTGGTTTGATATTTGCTCCATTGTTCTTTGCAATCATAGGGGCACAGGTTGATTTTCGTGGGATAAACTCTGAAGTGATGTTAATTGGCATAGTGATAATTGGTGTTGCTATTACAACAAAGTTGGTTGGATGCGGCGTTCCATCTTTATTATTTTTGAAAAATAAGTCTCAATCAAGACGAGTAGGAATAGCCATGATTTCTCGTGGTGAGGTAGGATTGATAGTAGCAGGTATTGGATTATCAAGTGGTGTTTTGCTTCCTAACATATACACGACTATTGTCATAATGGTCGCGGTCACCTCATTAATCACCCCAATTTGGCTCAAATTAGAATACAGAAAAGATCAAAAAATCATAGAGTAAATTGGAAAAGTGTTAAATCAAACGAGTGTGATTTTCAGTCAATGGTTGATGAAAGATTCATCGACATGTGTGCAGTTTGCAAGCAGGGAGTTACAAAAACAATGATGATATACAAAAATGGTAGAGTTTTTCATCAAAGATGTTTTGAGACCAAGGGAAACATGTTTCCGCCGATAAATCAAGAAATAGCTCAATTATCTGCAAGAACTAGAATCGAACTAGTAGAAATGAAGAATCTAAAGGTACGGTCAGATGCAGGATTATTGAGAAAAACAAAACCGAGTAAGAAGAAAGTAAGTAGGAAGAAAGCAAGTAAGAAGTCCAGAATTACAAAAAAACCTTCAAAATCCAAACCTAGAAAAAAACGATAGTGCTTCTAACGAATTTAAGACCAACCACCTTCAATTAACTATGCCCAGTGCCGAATTTTCGCAGGCTTGTCTAGAGATTTCTAGGAATCTATTGTCAATTCAAGACGTATCTAAATCTCAGATAAAATCACAAATTAAACAGGTATGTACTAAATATGCTCTCGAAAGAATACCGAAGAATCACGAAATTCTATCCACAGTTTCTGGTAATGATTTTGTAAAGCTGCAAAAAATCCTATTGAAAAAACCGGTCAAGACAGCATCTGGTGTTGCAGTTATTGCACTGATGCCAAAACCATACGCATGCCCACACGGTAGGTGTACTTATTGTCCAGGTGGAATCGAGTTTAATTCTCCCAACTCATATACCGGAAATGAACCATCAACAATAAACGCCATTGAAAATCTTTACGATCCAAAAAAGCAGATCATTTCAAAGCTTGACAAGTTGATAGCTTACGGACATGACCCATCAAAAATGGAACTAGTGATTGTGGGAGGCACGTTTTTGTTTATGCCAGTAGACTATCAAACAGATTTTATCAAATCTTGTTATGATGCACTAAATGGTTTTGACTCTAAAGATTTGGAGACGGCCAAAGAAGCAAACGAGACCACGCAAATACGAAATGTAGGATTTACGATAGAAACCAAGCCAGACTATTGTAAACAAAAACACGTAGATATGATGCTAGACTATGGCGTAACTAGAATTGAAATAGGCGTTCAGAGTTTACAGGAGTCAGTTTACAAAATAGTTAATCGTGGTCACACATATGCCGATGTCGTAGATTCATTTCAGATTGCTAAAGATGCAGGGTATAAAATTGTGGCACACATGATGCCTGGATTACCGACTGTGACTCCTGAAACAGATATTGCGGATTTCAAGAAATTATTCTCTGATGATGAACTAAAGCCAGACATGCTCAAAATTTACCCGTCGCTAGTTTTGCAACATACGCCTATGTATGATGACTATCTTCAGGGAAAATACACTCCTTACTCTGATGAGGATATGATACGTGTTTTAATTGAGCTCAAAAAGATAATTCCAAGATGGGTAAGAATAATGAGAGTTCAACGAGAGATTGGACCTAGTGAAATAATGGCAGGGCCTAAATCAGGCAATCTACGTCAAATTGTTTTAGACCAACTCAAAAAGCACGGAATTGCGTGCAAGTGCATAAGATGTAGGGAGATCGGATTCACCACAGGTCCTCCAAAGGAAGTCTCTCTTCACAGAGACAATTATAGATCATCTAATGGGCAAGAGGTCTTTTTGTCATATGATGATTCAGACGATAGAATATACGGATTTTTGCGATTACGCAAGCCCAGTATCAAATCACACAGAAAAGAGATCACAGAGAATTCATGTATTGTAAGAGAGTTACACGTCTATGGAAAATCTCTCAAGATTGGAGAGCGAGAAGACGGACAGATCCAACATTCCGGTCTTGGTAAAAGCCTAATGTTGGAATCAGAAAAAATTGCCAAAGAAGAGTTTGATGCCAAAAAGATGTTGGTAATATCTGCAGTTGGTACTCGTCAATATTATAGAAAACTTGGATATACTTTAGATGGTCCATATATGGCAAAAAGCCTAGAGTGAGTAATTTGTCTGAAGATGAGAAGATAGTGATTGGAAGAGGAACGTGGATTGACAAGCTCGCATCTGAAATGATTGAGCGGGAAAAACAGCTTGGAAGAGAGACAGAATTACTTAAAGTCGAATCAGGTCTTGGCGCATCTGGAATCCCACATATTGGAAGTTTGGGAGATGCTGTTCGTGCATATGGTGTCAAGCTTGCTTTAGAAAATCTAGGCTTCAAGTCTGAGCTCTTGGCTTATTCTGATGATTTAGACGGATTAAGAAAAATCCCAGAAGGACTTCCAGACTCACTATCAGAACATATTGCAAAACCAGTATCATTGATTCCGGATCCATTTGGATGTCATGATTCCTATGGCATGCATATGAGTAGTATTTTACTTGACGGTTTAGACAAACTGGGAATAAAATATAATTTCATTAGAGCGCGCGATACTTACAAAAACGGATTATTACAAAACCAAATTCACACGATATTGATCAATTCAGAAAAAATCGGTAACAAAATAGCCGAGATGGTTGGACAAGAAAAATATCAGAAATTTTTACCATATTATCCGGTGTGTGCAAAATGCAATCGTCTCTATACAGCACAATCATATGAATATGATCAAGAAAAAAGGATTGTGAAATACAAATGTGTTGAAGCAGAAATCGGCTCCAAGATGTTAAAAGGTTGCGGACACCATGGAGAGGCAGACATTACAAAAGACTTGGGCAAACTTGCCTGGAAGGTGGAATTTGCGGCAAGATGGCAGGCATTTGATATTAGGTTTGAGGCATACGGCAAAGACATAATGGATTCAGTGAAAGTAAATGATTGGGTATCAGATGAGATTTTTGGACACCCCCATCCACACCATGTAAAATATGAAATGTTTTTGGACAAAGGTGGCAAAAAGATTTCAAAATCTGCAGGTAATGTCGTAACATCACAAAAATGGTTCAAGTATGGCACTCCTGAATCTATGTTACTATTACTTTACAAGAGAATTACCGGTGCACGTGAGCTAGGATTCGAAGATATTCCTGCTTTGATGGATGAATATAATGAAGTCGAGGATGTCTATTTTGGCAAGATAAAGGTGGATAATGAGGCAAAGATGCTAAAGACCAAGGGCTTGTACGAGTACACAAATCTCCTTTGCCCACCAAAGACACCACCAACACATGTAAGTTTTAGATTACTAATAGAATTGTGCAGAATATTTAGGGAAAATCGTACTAATCTTGTAACAAAAAAGCTCATAGATTATGGAACAATCAAAAATTCCGAGCCACATATAGATAACCTAATAGAACTTGCCGGAAATTATGCGGATGATTTTGAAGATGAGGAAGTCTCCAAAATAGAAATAAGCGAGAATGCCAAAAATGCATTGCACCAACTTGTAACACTACTAGAATCAGACAAAGAACCTGACGACCTTCAGAATTCCATATACAACATTGCAAAAGAAAACAACGTACAGCCCAAGGATTTTTTTATGATCCTATATCAGATAGTTATCAATGCCAACAGAGGACCAAAGATAGGCCCGTTCATACTCGATATTGGACGAAAAAAGGCGGCTCAAATAATATCCAGACGTATCTAAAATGGCACACAGTGAACACAACAAACCAAAAAAGAGTAGTGGGTTTTTTTTGATAATTTTTGGGGCACTTTTGTTCATTATTGCTCCAACTTGGTTTTCAAAACAACCAGAAATTGGACTCGTTGCAATAGTTCTAGGGTTTGTAGTGGGCGGAATCGGATTTTATATCAGATTTATCCGTAAACAGAAATATTCATCTTGATACTTTGGTGGCAATAGACATGGGACTCTTTAGACGAAAAAAGGATGAATATGAAGAGCCAGCAATCGAGTCAGTGCAAGAATCTATTCAGATAAAGAGTCCTGAAGAAATCCAGAGAGACAGAATTACAAACGAACTGGAAACAATCAATGCAGAATTGCTATCAAAAGAGGAGCATCTTGATTCAATAAATCAAAAACTTGCGAAAGCAAAATCAGAGTACGATGAGGTCGTAGGAACTCTAATGAACACAAAAAAAGAAATAAACGAGAAAAAATCAGAGTTGGATTTGCAACGAACACAATACCAACAGGCTCTCAAGCAAGTAGATATATCCAAACTGGAATTAGAGACTCTAAAAAATCAGATAGAGGAAAAAAAATTCAGTCTTGCAGAGATGAATAGAATTAATACGGATCTGGAAATTGCAAAATCTGAATTCCAAAAATACAAAG
>DAMC01000055.1 GCA_002499525.1 Nitrosopumilales archaeon UBA218 | reverse complement strand
GGAACCTTCCATTTCATTTTTGGATTTATCTCTCGAACCAACATGTGAATTTTTCTTTGATCCATTCCGGCGTGAGCAATGTCAACATCAATTGTATGGATGTCAACTGCTTGCATAGGTGGATACAACAGTTTGGAAAGATCAATTTTTTCATCACTTTCGGATCTACCCATAATAGTCATTGTACGCATCGTTCTAGCAAGAGTCATGTGTTTTGTGAAAAGTACAAAATTCTTCCAATATTCTTTGTGGGAATCATAAAGTTCGGTTCCACGAATAATGTTGACTCCTGGGCAGACTAGCTTGAAAGCCTTCTCATAATAATGGGATACTTTAGATATTGTTTCCCAGTTTCCGCCCAGTTTATCATTGATTAGCGTATGCCAGTCAGCTAGGAAAACATTACAGTCAACTCCTGCCTTGATGAAATCGTTAATCTTGAATCCTGTACTGATCAAACTGCCTAAATGTAGAAAACCAGAAATCTCCAAGCCGATATAATGTCGCGGTTTTGAATTTGTCTGAAATAGATTTGTCAGTTCATCATTAGTGACAACTTCCTGTGTTGGAGGACGAGATATTAGTTCTACTTTGCTCGTTATGTCCATTTGTTCTAATTTTTGATTATAATTCTATAAAGTTATGTTTCTAGTTCTTCTAGTGATTTTCTTGGTCTTGTACTTAGATAGAATGCATGAGCAGAAATCAAAAATCCAACTAGAAAAATTTTCGTTGCAAATATGAGATTCCATGGCCTTGTCTGATCTGGATAGGCAATTGTTAGTCTATCGATGTCTGGAACTTGGCCATTGACAATTCCAGCTGTAATCTGAGCATTTAGAATTGTGAAATTGTACAATACTTCGTACAAATTAATTATTGCAAAACTTAGTAGCATTAGTTGCAGTAAAGACATTCTCCATGAATGAAGGCCTACTGCTTTTTTCCATCCAATTCTGGATACACAATACCAACCGATTATACATGAAAAGAAAAGCCATGTTGTTAGTTTTGCAAAATGTGGAAACGGTAACTCTGTTGTTACGAGAACTTCTCCCATGACATAGGTTCCCTTTTCCACCCATTCGGTATACATTGCCCATATACCAAATGCCAAAATGGATAACATCAAAAATCCACAAACATAGAAAATATACAAGAAAATCTTGTATGCCTTATCGTTTTGTTGTAGATGATTAACTTTCATGTAATGGTCAGCAAATACAGTTTAGATATAAAAATTGTCAAAAGTGTGACGAGGTTTATTACTATTTGATAGAAATGGATACCTGTGAAGATTCCAGTGAATGTTCCTATAGTGGGAAGGGAAGAGATTGCTGAAGTCGTTGCAATTTTACGTGCAGGTGCACTTACCTCAGCGGCAAAAGATGGTGGAAAAAACGTTCAGGAATTTGAAAAACTTGTTTGTTCTCTGGTTAAATCAAAATATGCTATTGCTGTGAACTCGGGTACTGCCGCTCTACAGGCGGCACTTTATGCTCTTGATATTAAGGCTGGTGATGAAGTCTTGATTCCTTCTTTCACATTTGTCGCGAGTGCTAATTCGGTGGTATCAGTTGGTGCAAAGCCAATCTTTGTTGATATTAGAAAGGATAACTATACTATGGATCCAGAGGATTTGAGAAAAAAGATTACCAAAAAAACGCGTGCGATAATGCCCGTCCATCTTTATGGAAACGTCGCATATATCGATGAGATTCTCGAAATTGCAACAAAGAAAAACATTCCAATAATTGAAGATGCGTGTCAATCAATGGGTTCTACATACAGAGGAAAGCAGACAGGAAACTTTGGAGAGATTGGTTGTTTTAGTCTATACGCAGCCAAAGTTATGACATCTGGTGAAGGCGGAGTTTTGGTGACATCTGATAAAAAATTACGTGATAAATTATTAATGATTAGAAACCACGGCATGGTTCACGGATATGATACCAGAATTTTGGGTCTAAATCTACGATTGCCAGAAATTAATGCAGCAATTGCCAAAGTTCAGATGCAAAAGCTTCATGGGTTTTTACAAAAAAGAGCACAGAATGCAAAGATTCTCACAGAATTATTGTCTGGCACTGATGTAACACTTCCAACTCCAAGAAAATATGAAAATGTAAACTGGTATCTCTATACCATAGCTACTAAGATAAGAGATAAGATATCGCAGAAGCTAAACGAAAATAATATTGGCGCAACAGTCTATTATGGTACTCCAGTGCACAAGACACCATATTATGACAAACATACGAAATTACCTAATACTGAATGGGCTGCAAAAAACGTCTTATCACTACCCGTTCAACCCAAAGTCACAAGACAAAACCTGCAGACCATAGCCAAAGTAATCAAAAGTCTATGAATCTAGGGCAAATTGTAGGGGAAATATGTAAGAGAGCTTTCCCAATTTCTGAGGAGAAATTTTTTGGTAAAGGTTCTGAAATTGCAATATGTACATTATCAAGCATTGATCTTCTAAAAGAGATCGTAGATTCGGATATAATGAAAAAAGTCGCCATAGTGGGGAGATTATTCTCTGAGAATAAAGGGATTGATGAGCTTGTAAGTTACATTAGTAGGAATCCAGAAATACATACGATCGTTGTGTGTGGAAAAGAAGTTACTGGTCACAAAACAGGCCATGCTTTATTTTGTTTACACAAGTTTGGTGTTGATGATTCTAATCGAATAGTAAATTCGACAAGCCCGGATCCAGTACTTGGAGTTTCAGAACAAGCGATTAATGATTTCCGAAGAATCAAATTAATTGATATGATTGGCCAAACAGAACTAGAAAAAATTATTTCAATAATTTAATATCCGTTTTTTTGTCTGTTTCGGTTTATCTCGTTTTTCTTTTTATATTCTGACACAATATCATCAGGTGTCAAGTTTAGCTCAAGTGAAGCTTGGACTACAAAATGCCAAATATCAATGAGTTCTTCTTTTGCATCATCGACGTTAAACTGGATTGGTTTTTTCCACCATTTCCAATTTGTTATACGCTGTAACTCTACAGCTTCATGAATTATTGCAGTAGATAATGCAGAGATTCGTCCTTCGGAGTCCTTTGGGTATCTGTCGAGATTCATCATTTGAGACAAACCCTTTTGCATTGTAAAAATCTCGTCTAGTCTGTCCATAAGATTATTTTTATGATCTTGTAGATAACCTTTCAGAATTCAATCATTGATTCATACTTTTTGATTCGTTTTTGAATTTCAGCTTTTGTTACAGTGGTAAGTCCATCTATTCCGTATTTTTCCACTGCGAATGAACCCATTACATTTCCGTATATTGCTGCTTTCTTGATTTCTGATAGAGATGTATTGTTTTTAGATGCAAGATAGCCAATCATTGCACCGGCAAACGAGTCACCGGCTCCAGTTGGATCAACTATGTCTTCTAAAGAAAATGCGACTGAGGGGAATATCACGTCATCATAAAAAAGAAGTGAGCCATGTTCACCTTTTTTGATTATTACATATTTTGAACCCCACGTCATCATTTTTTTTGCACATTTGATGAGATTGTGCTCTTTGGTGAGCAGTTTTGCTTCTTCGTCATTAATCACAACTGCATCTACCGAACCAATCATCTTGATAACAGAATTTCTTTTTGTGCTTATCCAATATTCAATTGTATCACACATGGAGAATTTTACATTGTCAAATTCCTTAATTATTCTGGTATTTTGTTCTGGATCATTATTTGCAAGATATACAAATTTGGAATTTCTATATTGCTCTGGGACGGTAGGTCTAAACGAGCCCAGAACATTAAGCTCTGTTTTGTTTGTGGTTCTAGTGGATAATGTTTTGTCATAGCTTCCATCATATCGAAATGTTTTACCATGTTCTATTGTGACTCCCTTTAGATCGAGATATTTTTCAAGTATTTGATAATATTTTTTTGGGAAATCAGAACCTATGACGGCTATCAATCCGGTGTTAACAAAAAAACTAGCAGATATTCCTGCAAAAGTTGCAGCTCCACCCAGAACATTTCTTAGAATTTTAGTAGGAGTACGAATTGTATCTAAAGCTGTTGAGCCAAAAACAGTAAGCAATATTTGAGAAATTATGTTTCAGATATAAAATCCCTAGTTTGGTCTTTTGTAGGATAATAAATGAACGGAACATCAAATGAAATAACAGCTATTTGGTATTTTGTTTGGCCTGCGATTTTGATTTGTGAATTATCTGGGGCAGATTGATATTTTTCCCATGTTCCATTTGTTGATACCTTTCCTAGTGCAGGTATGGTGAAAGGTTCTAGAGTTCCTTTACCTATGGTTTCATCATCAGCATAAATTGTAAAATCTGTCTTACCTGCAGTTAGAACCAAAAATGATGGATTATTGAATTCTATATCCAGGCTGTGAAATGTTCTATTATCGAATTTTTCCAATAGTTTACTCTGAATGATTTTGGCACTGATTTGTGAGGCTGATTCGTATTGAACATAGCCAAATACTACGATTACCAACATTATCACTACTATGATTGCAGCCTTTTTTGCCATGCCTAATGATCTTGGAATTATTTTTCTTGTGATATGGCAAAAAGTTCATCATTGATTGTGTAAAAGTTTTGATTAGGTCTCTAAGCTCCTTTAATCTTACAAGATAAATGAAAATCAACCTATTTTACCTTAAATGGCACGAATCAGACTAAAAGTTGGTCCTAATGAAATAGAGATTGAATCCAGGGATTTCTACATAGATAATGAAACGGTATCTAAGGTAATTGGAGAGCTTGCACAGAAACTTGAAGAAAGTTCTGTCAAAGTTCTGGATGATCACCCACTAGATTCTTCACTGAATACAGGAGCTTTGGAATCAGATTTGGATTATCTAAAAATGCTCAAGAATGCTGAGGTGCATGAGCCAGAATTTTGCTCACCGATTTTGCTTACAACTGAAGAATTGCCCGTTAAGATTGAGGAATTAGAAAGTGATGGTTTTTTCACAAAACCAAAAACCGTCTCAGAAACAGTAGAGCAATTATTACAACATGGATTCATTGTTAGTCCTTTGGCAGTTTCCAAAATACTTGCAAAAAGAGCTTTTAACAAAGAGCTTCTAAAAAAATCACAAGAAAAAAAGACATTTTATTACAAAGAATTACTTAACTAGAATATTTACAAACATCGCATTTTGAGAAAGTGGTTCCTTCTAGGTGATCAAAATGTGTTTTACATTTATTGCAGGTATGATGCATATCAAAATAGCCATCTGACTCTTTCGTACCTACCTGAAATGATTCGAGATCAGAGCTTTTGCATTTAATACAGTGACAACCACAATCACATTTCATACAATGCCTTGAAGATTTGCTTTATTAATTCTGACTCATATTATTATACCAAAATACAATTTTAGAATTATTGGAAAAGAAGAGGATAATACCTGAGGAAATCGATGATCATTTTAGATTATTTGGAAAAGAGCCTTGGGAAGTCGATTATGGGGAAAAGTGTCCAGTGTGCAATGTAAGAATCGACGAATATGGTTTTTGTTCTTGTGGTGCTAGCGGTGACTGAGTCTAGTAAGATAAAGTACTGTTATCATTGATGCGGAGAGGACCAACACTGATGCAAGGGGGAATTCGGGAACTACGGTTACTCCCTGAATTCTAATTGTGCCTTTTTGATTTGGAATGATATGAAGCCATACATTATCTTTGACATCGATATGTTCCTGTTTTTTTATCAGGTTTCCATTTAGATAAACATCGTAAGGATTGCCAAGGAGTTCTTTTGGTATGATAAGAGTGATGTGTTTATTTGGTTGAGTAACATCAAAACTTAGAGATTTGTTTCCCTGATCCAACTTTATCTTTTGCATGTCTATTAAAGTAAGAGTTTGGATATCAAATGATTTATCTTCCCATTTGATTTTCTGTGTAACAAAAGTAGGTTTTAGCTCATATTCTAGTTTGATTTGACATCCATGGCAATCAAATCCTTTTTCTTCCTTTAGTTGAACCAGATTGTTGTTTGCGTAGAAAAGCTTGACATTTTCAGGAAGATAGAATGCAGAATCTGCAAGATAATAGTAATCCCAAGTCCATAATCCATCCTTTAGTTTAACAGCACTGGGGATATCATATTTGATCAGCGTGTCTGTTTTTGTTGGAAAAATTACTATTCCCGGGGTCTTACCTCCCGCTTCTGCATATTGGATGGGTGAACCTTTAGAGTCGGTAACGCCGAGGTTAGAAAAATTTGATGTAATGTAAGGAATATGTTGTGTATTTTCAATGTCGCCTTTTACTTGGTGTGTAACATGAGCATCACCATTGTCAGATATCTCAATTGATACCTGTTGAATTGCGTTTTGCCCAAATTTAGTATCCTGTTGTGCAAATGCGATTGGCGATATAAGGAAAGATAGGACAAGTAACCCGAGAATAATCTTCATGATTATTCAGAGATTGTGACCTTTGTCATTTTTACTTCTTGTAGAGGGCAATCATTTCTATCCCTTTGTTGATTAACAATTTGATCTGCCACCGGCATTCCATCTAGGACCTCACCGAAAACTGTGTATTGACGGTCCAAAAATGTGCTATCAGAAGTTACTATAAAGAATTGGGAGCCAGCACTGTTAGGATCCATGGCTCTAGCCATAGATACAATTCCACGTAGATGTGAACGTGTATTAAATTCCGCTTTAATCGTATATCCAGGTCCACCCATACCCCATGTTGCCTTGTTTGTGGTCTTAGTATTAGGATCTCCACCCTGAATCATGAATCCGGGAATGACTCTGTGAAAGAGAGTTCCGTCATAAAACCCAGACTGTGCTAATTTGATAAAATTTCTTACATGTTCCGGAGCGAGTTCTGGTAGTAATTTAAATACAATTTTACCAAATTTTGTTTCAATAGTTACATTAGTCAATTAAACCAAGAATTGCCTCAGAACATAATAGTCTTACTATTAGATTATTTTGAAAGTGTATTGTAAAAATTACAATTTTTTATTACACGAATTTTGGAAGATTTTGGAGAGTTAATTTTAAAAATTCAGTAAAGACAATCTTTCAAAACATAATAGAGAATAAAATAATTTTAATTTTTATCAAGTTATAGTCTTATATAGATCGAGGAAAATTAGATTTTGTGAATCGCACAAATCAAAGCACAGTTATCAAACAGGCGATCAATACTTATCTTGAGAAGGGACTCACAGACAAACAAGACATTTACAGCAAAGTTGTAGAGGAGTTGGGCGTTCCAAGACCAACAGTCCGAAGGGTTGCACGTGACCTAAGGAACGAATTGTTGTCTAAAATAAAGATTCTACAATCTGAAGTTCCACAAGAGATTACCGTTTCAGAAAAAGACGAATAAACTTCGTTCATCTTTTCTTTTATTATTATGAAATTTAGCATTAACGTTATATTCGACTTTTTTGTCGAAAAAATATGGGTTATCTCAAAAACCACTTAGCTACAGTAGTAACTGCATGTTTTGCAGTGTTTTTGACAGGAATGTATTTTTACATGCCAGAAGCTCTTCATCAATTACTTCTAGTATCCACAATTGTAACTTGGTTTTTGGTTGTGGTTTGTTGGTTGGCACAGAAAAGTGCAGATTGGACCAAAAAGTATGGGGAGCACAGTCACAATGAGCATGCCCACTCCCATGATGAAAAAAAAAGCTCACTAAATTAGTCTCAAATATCAGCGTAGAGGAGTTAACAAGTTTTCGTAACATGTTTACAGCGGAATTGAATGAGTTGAAAGATCAGGTCAAACTTAAAGATGAGGAAATATCACGTATGCGCCAAGAGATTGCAAATCTGGAGACATTGATGCAAATTGAAGCGTTGAAGACCGAACTTGCCAATCTTAAGGCAGCTGCAGCAAAACGAAGATAATTACTTGCAGTGTTGACATGTTTTCATTCCTCTGTGATTTCTCTTACAAGATGGACAACTAATCGCTCCTCCAAAATGGCATTTACAGATGCAACCATCATTAAGAATTTTTTCCATTGTGATCTTTGATACGTCATGTTAATATTTGACTTTAACAATTTTTCTTTTATGTTAGTAAAGTCTGTAATTGTAATAATTTCATTGGCTTTAGTTTTATCAATGACAAGTTCGGTATTTGCAGATACCACATTAACACCAATTGATTCAACTAAAGGAATTGAAAAGACGATTACATCATTTACAGTAACAAAAAACAATAAACTTCCTTGGGGTTTTGTTGAAGGAAAAGTAACAAATCCAGTAGAAGGAAATCCAGTTATAATTCAGATATTCAAGAATGGAGAGCCTGTGCATTTTGCACAAACAGATGTGAAAAAAGATGGTAGTTTTCAATACAAATTCAGGGTTAGAGATGTAACTGATGGTAAAATAACAAAGATATTTGACGGTGATTACATTGTTAAGATTTTCAAGGTGGTTTATCTGCCAGTATCTACTACTTCTGCCTAGAAGCAATTACTAAGGTTTCATCAACCATTTCTTTCAATCTACATTTACCATTTTCATCAATTAGATTATCAACGATTTGATTAGTTGTTAGATATACTGCTTTAGGATTTGTAACAACTCCAAAATATGACATTAGTTGAGTTAGTAATGTTTGAACATCTGTAAAACCGATTTGCCCAGATGCGAGTATTGCTAATCCAGCGGTCTTTCCACTAGTTTGCTTGTAATTTACAAACTCAAAGAGATTCTTGAGTGCCGCACTAAAAAACGAGTTGTAAATCGGTGTACCGATAAGCCAAACATCAGCGTCCGTAATTTCCTTGGCTGCGTTCACTGTTGTTTGTGAGTAAACAATGTCATATCCTTTGTAATAGTCTATCCCACCTTCTGAGAGATTGATGAATGTTGTTTCCGAGTTCTTTGATTTAGTATAATCATATACAAATTTCATCATAATTTGTGTAACAGCTTGTTTTCTGGGACTACCCGAGATCACTACAACTTTCATGGCCTTATTTTGAATGTGTTTTATTTAAGTTGAAAAGACATTATGCTAATTTAGATAATAAGCGGGCTTGGAGGGCTTCGATCCCTCGACCTGTAACTTAGGAGGCTACTGCGCTATCCATGTTACGCGCCAATAATTTGGCTCTGCGCTACAAGCCCTCAAATGATGTGTTCTAATTACTTGATAAAAGGATAATCAAGGACATTTCTGATTAGACCATTCATTTCTTCCCAATCAGTATTTGATACTTGTCCCCATTTTTCAAAATAAATAACATCTTTAAGTTCCAACCTTGTAAGCCATTTCGCATTCTCCAAATCTGGTTTCTCTGCAAATTCACTTACGTGTCCAAGACAGAGATATGCTATTGGAATGATATGTTCTGGTAAAGATAGTGCTTCTTTTAGCAGTTCAATTGATAAAATACTTACCCAGCCTACTCCTATTCCCTCAGCTCTTGCGGCCAACCAAAGGTTTTGTACGGCGCAACACACACTATAGATTCCTGTCTCTGGTATACTAGAACGACCAATGACAAAGGGTCCAAATTTCGTTGGATCATATGTTATACAGATATTAACATCGGATTCTAAGATTCCCTCTAGTTTTAGAGAGAGATATTTTTCTTTTTTTTGATGATCGACATCACTTGCTGACTTGATCTTTTCTTGTTCAAACGATTTCTTGATCTTTTCTTTTGTTACATCATCTCTAATTAAAACAAAATTCCATGGTTGAGAAAAACCAACGGATGGCGCATGATGTGCAGCATTTAGAATTCTAGCTAGAACCTCATCAGAAAGTGGTTTAGAGATAAAATGAGATCTTACATCTCTTCTGGTGTAAATTGCCTTGTAGAGTCCGGATTTTTCTTGGCTTGAGAACTCGCTCATGTTTTCTCCCATAACTGTTAAAGGTTAATAATGTAGAGTTCATGGTTTGTTTTTAATTGGGCCGGTAGTCTAGTTGGTTAGGATACCGCCTCGACACGGCGGTGATCGAGAGTTCGAATCTCTCTCGGCCCACCTTTTACAAAATTATTGTGAAATATCGAATTGCTTCTCTACGAGGCTCCAAGCAGATTCTACAACTATCAGTCCTTTTGCAGAATAAACCACTGGTCCCTTAGATGTAATTACAGTATAAGCATCTCCGTTTTCAGGCGTCTTGGTTAATGTGAACGTATTCGGGAGTTCAATTTTTGCGGTAGGGTAAAATGCTGCACGTCCAGGCATCGCAACGTCCTCAGTGGAATATTGTCCCTTGCCTATAGATACACCATTAGCAAATAACTCATAATCAATTCTGGAAACGGTGAATGTCTTGTCACTGGGATTGCTTATTACAAAACCTACTTCTAATTTTGCTTTGCCCTCGATGTCATTTTGTCCTACAAGTTTGACTGTACCCATTTCAATATCGACTTGTTGAAGTTTTGGATTGTCAAGGCTCGCATACCAAGTAATTCCACCTAAGAGTGCTAACATAGCACCTATTGCAATATACAGAATCATTTTACTTTGAAGTATCAATTATTGGTACACATTTACTATAACTAAAAAATGTTGTTTCCACTTGGATAATATTTGAATTAAAGTGAGGCAGTCTATTGGCACTAGAACAAGCAATCATCATGTGGATTCATCTGATTTGCTCAGCGATATGGGTGGGGGGGTCACTTTTCATTGCGATTGTTTTTGCCCCAATTCTAAAATCAATAATGCCGACTATGGAAGACAGAATTCATACAATGGTAAAGGTAGGAAGAAGATTTAACAAAATCGCAATTCCTGCATTGATAATTTTAATCGTAACTGGAATTTGGAATTCTCATCAGTTATTGAGTAGACCTGATCTTTTACTATCCACAAATTACGGAGTTATTCTAATCATAAAGATATTTGTCGTATTTGCACTTTTGTGCTCATATGCAGTTCATGTTAGAATAATTCGTAAAGATGTTGAAGAAAAAATAATGAGAAAAGAATTCAATGAGACTCAGATTTTGAAGCTTAGAAAAAAGATCATAATTGTAGGTGAGGTAACTGTAGTACTTTCAGTACTTGTATTGTTTCTAGCAGCTTTACTAAATTCCGGTATCTGAGCCTACAATTCTTATTTCATAACCATCATTAATTTTAGCTATACCTGATTTGCATCCAGTGATCTCAGACGTTATGTGAAGATTAGTCTGTAGATGCTTAGAAATTTCGTTCACTGTAAAAATAGAAAGTTCCTTTGATAGTGATAAAGGGGTAACTATCATATCGGCTAGATTGCCATCTACTCCCATACTCTGTTTTGTAAATGAGTTGGTTGCTTTTTTTGTAAAATCAAATCTATTTGTGAAATTATACAACTCATCAGCACCGTTAATGGAATTAGAATCAGAATCATGGACAAGAAAGGATGCTCCTGGGTTTAGTGCAGCATCTTCTGACAGTTTTATTTGTGTAGAAAAACCATTCTTCTCTAATCTATCTTTAGCTGAATTAACATGATTGGTGATTTCATCTTTATCAATTCCAGAGAAAGAACAGATAATGTTTGCATTATTTGAGCTTCTTTTTGTCAGATATACGGATAGAATTTTTTTACAGGGATAGACAGTTACGTCAATTTGGCCTCCGCCCTTTGGATAATAGCCTCGCTTTTTTACATCTAGATCAAATTTAATTCCTAATCTAGAATATGCTTCATTGAGAACAAACTTCGTATAATTTGTCGTAGGACTCCATGGAACGTCAGTCCCACCAACAATTGATAGTTCTAGTTTTTTTCCCGATAATGCTACAGTTGGAATAATTGCCTGTAATAATAGTGGAATACTTCCTGCAGTACCGATGTTCTCTTTCAGTTTAGAGTCTTGTAATTGTCCTGGAGTGAATACGATGTTAGTAGAACCAATTGATAGTCCTTCAATTTTTGCATTACAGATTTTACCTAATAATTTGATCGTGGATAGATGTGATGGCATCAACCCTGGATTTTTACGATTATGTCGTATGTTTTCGATTTGTATTGGTTTTTGGGTTATTGTTGATAATGT
>DAMC01000050.1 GCA_002499525.1 Nitrosopumilales archaeon UBA218 | reverse complement strand
CAGTCATTATACTACTATACATAAGACCAGTATTGAGGCCAAACGAATCCCACAAGAATCCAAAAATCACATTGCTTGCAAAAAATGCAACTCCTGAGCTCAGATTATAGATGCCAAACGCAGTTCCTCTAAGTTCTGGACCTACAAATCTTGGAACAATTGCACGAGATACAGTTTCAGATATTCCGACATAGAGTCCGAATACTGCTGCAATCAGGTATGCAAAAATGACTCCATGACCAATACTCATCAAAAATAAAGAAATTCCAAATATTGCATAAGAAAGTAAAATTACGAGTTCTTTTCGGATTTTATCAGATAAAACTCCTATGGGGAACCCAATCGCAGTATGAGCCACATTAATTGCAAGATAAATCAGCGGAATGAAGTTCTTGTCCACTCCAAGATCAGACGAGCGCAATAATACAAATGAGAAATTAAATGCGCCTGCGCTAAATATCGCACTTACGCTTAAAAAGAAAACAAACTGCTTGTTACCTTTGAGCGCACTGCCAAACAATGAGAAAATTCTTGTTGCACTGGTTTTGACTTTGGGTTTTTCTTTGACAAAAAATATCAGTATCAATACAGCGACAATTCCAGGTATCAACGAAACTAGAAAAATTGATCTCAGATCAATTACCTGTAGTAAAACAAATGCGACAAGCGGTCCAACAATTGCCCCCATTTGGTCCAAAGTTCTATGCAAACCAAATGCCCTGCCTTGCTTTGATGCAGATACGGATTCTGAAATCAGTGCGTCACGAGGTGCTGTTCTAATCCCTTTGCCGATCCTGTCCGAATTTCTTATTAGAAATGTATCAAACCAGCTGCCAGATAATGAGAAAAACGGCTTGCTAACTGTAGATAGCCCATATCCACATAAGACTAGTGTCTTTCGTTTTCCAACCTTATCAGATAGTGTGCCAGACAACATTCTGAATGCATAGCTAGAAAGCTCAGACGAGCCATCCAATACTCCTAAAAATGCCCTGGATAACCCAAGTGTGCTGACAATAAAATACGGCAGGATTCCAAAAACCATCTCTGACGAAAAATCCGTGAAAAAGCTTACCAACCCTAGTTTTTTGATATTTTCTAGTCCTTGTTTTTCTTCAATGTCATCCATTATGAAAAACCAGATGTCAAGCTAGCGTCACCTAGCTTGTAATTGACGGTATTCGTTTGTCCTTGTAGGTAACAACGTGTGACACGCCATTCTTTGGAAATACACCGTAAATGAGTTTGGCCTTTTGCACCACAGAGTCCTTGAGTGAAACCATAATGAATTGACTTCCAGCTGAGCGTTGCTCGATAATTTTGGCAAGTTTTTCCGAGTTGGGAGCATCCAAGTGTGCATCAACTTCATCAAACAGATAGAATGCGGAGGGTTTTAGCTTTTGTAAAGCTAACACAAAGACAATTGCTGCAAGTGTCTTTTCCCCACCAGATATTGAAGTGGATTCTCTTTTTGGTTTGCTGGGAAATTGTATGAGGTAAGATATGCCAGAATTGAAGATATCATCTTCATTTTGTAGTTCAAGCCATGCTTCACCACCAGTCATCGTATGGAATGCATCACGAATTTCTTTGTCTACTTTGTCAAATGCCTCCAAGAATGTCTGACGTTTGTCTTTATCGATTTCTTCAATAAATCTAACAATAGCATTTCGTTCTTCTTCCAACTCGTTCTTTCTATCAGACATGGAACGATATCCAGTTGATACTTCAACAAACGTTTGTGGGGCAGTTGCGTTTAGCTTTGAAGTAAGAGAGTTCATTTCAGATTCCAATGAAGATAGCATTGAATCTACTTCGAATGTTTCAGTTATTTCCTGGTAGCCATATTTTTCTAGAACTTTTTGGATTTTGACCTCGTTTTCTACAATATCGCGAATATCACGAGATAACGTATCTGATTGACGCTCCAATGAGTTAATCTCACGTGTAATTTGTCGTTCTTTTTCATTTAATGACGACAAAGTTGTATCAAATTCAGTGAGTTTCGATATGGAGGTACCAGATGTTGCAATCAGGTTTTGTTCCTTTTCTCTTAGCTTCACCAAGTTCTCATTTGCAATATCCTTATCTTTGGCGATTTGGTTCAATCTAGTTTCAATATCGTGTTTTTCGTGGTTTAGTGATGACTGTTCTTCTCGTAAATTCTGCATTTTTGTTTTCTCACCTATTTCTTGGGCTGAAAGAGTAGCTAGTTGTGATTCTTTTTCTCTTAATTCATTGACAATTGTTGATTGTTTTCCCATCAGTTCAGAACGTCTTTCATTTAATCGGTTTAGCTCTGATGCAATTCTGTTGTTTTCTCCATCAGCATAATTTTCTTGCATTAAAGTAATTCTCTCTTCCAAGGATGCGATCAGTGATTCTTCTTTTGAACAATCCAGTGTTAGCTTTTCAATATTTCTATCAAGCTGAGAAACCCTAGTTTCCAGTTGGGATTTTGTTTTTTCTATGGATGAGATTTTGAGTTTTAGGTCGGAATAGCTGATATCGGTATTTGCAAGACCTGTCTCCGATATTGATAGTCTCTCCCTATAATTTTGGATTATGCCATCTACTTTTTTAATTACAGTACGCTTTTTGAGGATGTATTTTTTGAGCAAGGATATTGATTGGTGAAGTCCTTCTACAGAGGTGCTCATCGATATGATTTTGGTAACTTTGGAGATCTTGGAATTGATATCAATAACAACTGCAGTTGCTTTTGCCTCAAAGAATTCACCATCTATGGTAACAGTCTTGTATCCCGCCTTTGATAATCGCAGTCCTGCATCTTGGTTTTTGACTAGAAGTACATTTCCAAAGAGGAATGTCAGCAGTGGCGCATATTTGGCATCACAGCGGACAAAGTTGGACAAAACACCCAGTATTTCAGAGTCTTTAGGTACGCTTAGTGAAAATTTCGGAATCGCTTCTAGGGGAATTATTTTGAGTTTAGGTAGTTTTTTAGAACGTGCAACTTCTGCTAGGCTCAACAGAGTTCCAAAATCTTGGACTACAAACGACTTGATCCAATCAGATGCAGCTGCCAATACAGCGCGCTCATATTCCTTGTCCCAGGAAATCATCTCATAAACTAGGCCTTCAATTCCAAGTTCAGCTCGGTGCTCTTTGAGGTGTGCAATGGTGTAATCTTCATGCATTATACTTTTTACGACTCGAATCTTTGCGTCAAATTGTGCAGCTGCCTTGGCTGCTTTTTCCAAAATAAAGTTGAGCTCATCAATATCATGTTCTATTTTGCCGTGTTTTGATGTGTGTTCAGATATTCTTCCACGAAGTTCTGCAATTGTTGCCTTGTGGTTTTCAATTATTGATTCCAGTCTAGACTTTAGTGTCAGTAATTTTGCAGATTCTGAATCAATTTCTGCAAGTCGATTTTTGTTTGTCTCAATCTTTGATTTAGAATCAGCGATTTCAGATTCTAGTTTTGAAAATTCTAATTTAGCATGGTTTAGTTTTTGATTCAGCCCTTGAATTTTATTGTCTATTTCTTTGCGTTGTGCAATTGCATGTGATTGTTGTTTGTATACTTGAGATAATTCAGATTCAATGAGTTTTATTTGTTCATAGATTTGACTTCTATCTTCCTTGATTTTTGCAATTATTTCTTTTTGTTCCGTGGTTTGTGTTTCAATTACTAGTCTTGCCTGATGAAGATTTTCCAGATCAGTTACAATTGTTGGCAACCTAGAATTGATTTGCTCTATACGTCTTGTTTTTGTCATGGTTTCAGTATTTGCAGATTCGTAAACTTGCATTGCAGCAGATAACTCAGAATCAATTGTTGCCTTTGCTTGATTGTATGCATTGACTTCAATCATAAATGCGGATTTTTGTGATTCTAATTCCGAAATCTGCTTTTTGAATCCTGCTCTCTCTTCGTCCATTTTCTTGGATTCAGAGACCAAAACATGCATTGAGCGTTCTTTTGATAGCTTTTCAGTCTGGATTGCCTTCATTTTGTTGGATGCAGATATCGCATGCAATCTTCCTAGTTCAAAATTGATAAACTCGTGTCTGAGTTTTTGATTTCTTTCGGCCTCGAGTTCGTCGATTCTTTTTTTGATCTCATCCATTCTTGCAAGGGCTACCTCTAATCTTCTGTCAGCGTCTTCTAGCTGTTTTATGGATTCGGATTTTTTCTCATCAAAGTATGCAAGACCAATTAGGTCTTCAATTACTGTTCTCTTTTCTTCTGCAGTGAATTCAGAGATTCTAGTTACAGTTCCTTGCTGGACGGCATTGAGTTGATTAAGACTAGCATTTGCAACTTCAAGCAAATCCAAGATTTGATTTCGATTAGTCTGTTTTTGATTTAGATAGTATACATTTTCACCACCTTCATCCATCTCTCTTGTTATTACAACGGAATTAGAGTCCACTGGGATTTTTCTATCAGAATTATCAAAATGCAACGATACTCTGGCCATCTTCGTGCCACGGCGATTTCCTTCAATATCGTGAATTAGAGAGCGAAGTTTGTCCACCCTCATTATTTTGGGTTTGTTTTCTCCTAGTGCAAAAATGATCGCATCCAAGATATTGCTTTTACCAGAACCGTTGGGACCAGAAATCGATACTAGACCAGTTTCAAATTGAACCGTAGTATTGGTAAATCCAAACGATTTGAAACCAAAGATCTCGACTTTTTTAATATGTACCAATGAAAAACTATGCCAAACAGGTTTGTTAATCAAATATAGACAAGTTTAGTTGACATGAAAACAAAATTCTTGTAATGCTATGAAAAAATTCGTTTTAATTGACGGCTTAAATTTGGTCAAATTTGACCAATAATGAATGATAAAACTCGGAATTGGACAGACTATAGAAACAAAAAGTAACGAGGATGGGATCAAGCAAGCATCATTTCTGCTTGAAAGATTGGGCAAGAACGAAGTAGACATCGCTTGCCTCCCAGAGCAATTTTTACCAGATAACACCATTACCGATTTTGAGGCTAGTTTTTCACAGTTTGCAAAGATTGCCAAACAATATTCCATGACAATCATCGCAGGCGCTTTTTATAACAAATCCGGTAAAGAACTTAGAATTTCCTCTCCAGTCATTGACAATACCGGTCAATTCATTGGCACGCAACACAAAATCCACCCATTCGATTATGAAAAAGATTCCATCCAGCCTGGAAAAGAAGTCAAGATCTTTTCTACCAAGTGCAAGTTCGGAGTGGTAATTTGTTACGACATGGTTTTTGCAGATGTTGCCGAGTCCATGGTCAAAAAAGGAGCACAGGTTTTGTTTTCACCTGCAAGAATAGTTCGTCGTGGAATTCATCCATGGCACATTTACTGCCAAACTAGATCACTGGAAAATCGCGTACCAGTATTAGGCGCAAATATGCAAAATGCCAAGTTCGGTGGAAAAAGCATCATAGTTGATTTGTATGAAGACCAAGGAGTCATGATTCCAAAAACAAAGATGACGGTGGGTCAAGGAATAAGATTTGAGGAGTTTGATCTGAAAAAATTTGAAAAATCCCGTAGAATCAGGTATTCAGATCACAAAAAATTTGTTTAGATAAACCCCATTTAAAAAACCGCCAAAGTTTGTTTGCCAATAAAGGTTAGATTTCTAGGCACGGTGTTTTTCCAGACGATTTTATAGCCTATAATTTGAATTCAACCATGATAACCTCAGGGCCTCCAGTCAAGGATATTTCAATATCAGAGAGTACAAACATTTCAGAAATATTTGAGCAGATGGCAAAGTCAGGAGGATTTGAATCCAGAAATCTTTCAGAAGGACTGGATATTCTTAATGTGATGATATCTGACAAGTCATGCCTAAAATTTCTCTCGTTTGTCGGTGCAGTCGTTTCAACCGGAATGAGAGGAATTATCAAAGACATGATTTCCAAGAAATGGTTTGACGTAGTAATCACAACGTGTGGTGCACTAGATCATGATATTGCAAGACATTTTTCACATTATAACACAGGTAGTTTTACGATGGATGATTCTGCTCTTGCTGAACAAAACATACATCGTTTAGGAAATGTTTTGGTTCCAATGGAAAGCTATGGTCCTTTGATTGAAGAAAAAATGCAGCAAATATTGGAAGAATGTTACAAGCAGGGCAAAAAAGAAATGTCGACTGCGGATATTACAAGAGAAATAGGTAAAAGATTAGGCGATGACTCTTTCTTGTTTTGGGCACAAAAAAACAACATCCCAGTAATTGTTCCAGGAATTATGGACGGTGCAGTAGGATCACAGCTCTGGATGTTTTCTCAAAAGCATTCTGATTTCAAATTGAATCTTACTGATGATGCAAATACTTTATCTGGCCTAGTGTTCAAAGCAGAAAAATCAGGCGCCTTAATGTTGGGCGGTGGAATTTCAAAGCATCACACGTTATGGTGGAATCAATACAGAGAGGGATTAGATTATGCAGTATACATTACAACGGCTCAAGAGTTTGATGGTAGTCTCTCTGGTGCACTAGTTCGTGAAGCCATTTCTTGGGGCAAGGTAACACAAACAGCAAAACAAACTACCATACATGCAGAATTGACCACCATTTTGCCATTTTTGTATCTCGGGTTGTTATCCAAAATAAAATAGACAAAGTATATCTGGGATTTTTACTCGGTAAATTTATGGTAGCAAAGCTTTGGGTAAAAGAGACCAAGCCAATCAACATAGAAGGTGGATATCTAATTGATGGATTCCCATCAATCGGGTTTACCAGTGCCATAGCAAGCGAGTCGTTGATGCATGGAAATAATTACGAATTGGCCGGTTTTGTAGATTCGTATGATTTTCCCACAGTCTCAATTCTCAAGGAAGGTGTGCCTAGCTATGCAACTAGAATTTACGTTAATGCAGGACTTAAAGTAGGAGTATTCTCGTCTTTTCTGACAATTAATGAGCCATACCATAAAACAATTGCCAAAATGATGTTAATGTGGGCACGAAAACACAAGTGTTCACTAATTGTGAGTTCATCGCCCATGAATATGCAAGAGGCAGACAAAAAGCAGATAATTGCTGCAGGTAGCACTCCACAAGCCCGTGAAAAAATAAAAAATGCCGGAATGCTAGTTTTGCAAAACGGTACAATTCCCGGCATTCCTGGAGAATTGTTGAATCAGGGAATGATTTATGGGCAAAATGTCATAGTAATCCTTGTCAATGTTGACGAAGCTGGTCCAGATTTTGGCTCGAGTGTCAATTTGTGCATGGCAATGTCAAAGATTTTGCCTGGAGTTTCGTGTGATTTGACAATGTTGCGAAAACAAGCTCAAGTCACAGAAAAACAAATCAAAGAAACCGAGAAAGAGACCAGAGTTCTTCGCGATACCATGTACGGTTAGATGTTAGATTTTCTAACATTTGCAGCAAGTGTAATAGTAATTTCCGCATCAGGAGTCATGTCACCAGGACCACTTTTTGCTTCAACAATATCAATTAGTGCAAAGCAAAAACTAGCTGGATTCAAGATTGCCCTAGGACATAC
>DAMC01000009.1 GCA_002499525.1 Nitrosopumilales archaeon UBA218 | reverse complement strand
AATCTTGCAGAGTGATGATTAGGTCATCTGAATTTTATGTAGAATGAGACCTGGGGTATCTGACTGCTCTAATTTAGCTTGCAGATATGCCTAGTTCCTTTCTTATTTCATCAACACCGCGAATTCCGAAAATATCTCTTACTTGGTTCAGACGGATATTTTCTTTGACCAATTCCTTTCCTAACTTGTGTATTAGGACATTAAACAGGTCAGAGAATCTTATCTCCCATTTGTCTGCACAGTCAAGCATTTTACTTATGGCCCATTGCCGTATCTCTTGTGGTAACGAAATTTTATCTTGAGATTCGATTGCGGTTTTGTCAAAAAGATTTACAATTTCTGATGTTTGTTCTGCCATTCTTTCTATTTCCTTTAGGTCACCGTATTTTGATTCCGAGAGAATCCTTATTCCAGATTGAAATTCTGATAATTTTAGCAATACAATTACTTCTTTAGACGCGTCAGACGATGCCTTGTTTGTAACACCCTTGATTTGTTGAACATCTTGTACAAGACTATCTGCTTTTTTATGAAATTCTGAAGATGATGCATCTGCTCGTTTTAGTAACTCGGTAATGGATGACATTCTTTGCTCTATTGCGTTAGTTTTTTCAAAAACATTTTCCTTAAAGGACGTAAAGTCAGACTGAATGGATTTGAGTCCCTCACCTACAAATGCTGTCGAATCTGCACGGTGAGTCAGAGAGTTAAGATCAGACTCTATTTTCTGAATTTCTCCCCGTATGTGATTTATGGAATCGATTTTTGCCAGGCTTGCGGCCAGATCATCTTGAAGTTTTTCAACTTTATCGCCCAATTCACTGATTTTCTCTGTACGTGTAGAAATTGATACGATTTTGCTTTGAATGGAATCCAGATCTGGGATTATTTTTGATACAGTGTTAGTTTGCTGTATAATTCCATCCAAACTCTGTTTCAGAATAGGAATTTCGGACTCGAGATTCACTTTGTCTGATTTGTCCAGCATGATACGAATCTTGTCTTTGAGATCATCCAGTTCGGATTGAATTTCTGATGTCTTGTTTGCCTTTGATGATATTTCACTGAGATCATCCTTGATCGTATCAATTCTTTGAGCGATTTTGATTATCATGTGAGTATTGTTTTGGATAGAGTTTTGATTATCCGACACAGCTTTGATTATAGATTCAGGACTAGGAGTTTCTTTTTGGGTTTGGATTAATTTATTCACCTGTTCTTGTAACCGATTGGTTTGATCACTGACATTTGTTAGCGAACTTGCCTGTGCACGCACTTGATTTAGTCCTGCATAGAGTTTCTGATTATCTTCTTCGATTATGTTGATTTGTTTTGATTGTCTTTGGATCTGCTCTAATGTGTCAATAAGAGTATCAATCATTCCTTTCATCGACAATAGGACTTTATGGTTATCAGAGAAGGCCTTACTCATCAATTTAATCTCCTTCGATAAAGTTTTGGTTGAATCAGACACGGCGGAGACTTTTTTTGCCAAATTCATGGCGTCTTTTTTTGTCATATCTGATTTTTCAGGTGATTTTGTGGTTTTTTTCTCAGTCACTAGTTTTGGTTAGTATTGTCAATACTAAAGTGTGGAGCTAAAATAAGATAAAAAATAGAGTAACTACTCATTGACCAATTCTGGTCCATGGAGTATCTCATGAAGGGTTTTCTCCGTAAGTCCAGTCATAGACTCGACAAACTGTTTTGTACAGTATTCACATGTAATCATATAGTACGGTACCATACCGTACTAATAATAGTTGGGTTATGTCATAATTACTCATGCGCGATTTGATGAGCCTAAACCATAAAAATTCCGATAATGTGCCAAAAACGCATTAATCTTTACCAAAGTCTAGTCGAGTCTGGAGATTCTAACAAATAACTTATTCACATATCAACTTGAACCAAATACCGATAATGCCTAATGAAGAAAATCTAAAAAACTAACCATTTCTAAACCAAAGTTCGTTTAGAAAAGGTCAACACTAGAGTATGGATTATTGAAGAATTTTTAGATCATACATCTTCCAGTTTGTCGTATGCCTTAAGATGATCTTTCTTTCTTTTGAGAACAGCAAATATTCCAAGTATTGCCGCAATCCAAAATGAACTAAAAACAATATTTGAAAAACTCGCATACATGTAAGGTGTTGCATCCATTATGTTTTGTCTGATTTGTATAGCCCGTTCATGCAAGTCTGACATTGCGGTACTATAATCAGCGGAGCTCTTTGAAGTGCTTTGTATTGCTTCAACAGATTCAGTTAACGAGTCCAAGTCAGCCTGAATCCTACCAAAGTTGGTTGAATCCGTCGGGAAAATCCAAACTGGATTTCCAGATTTCGGTAATTGTGCCTTAATTGCATTCAAGTCTTGCAACATTTGAGAGGGGCTTCCGCCTGTAGATATCCTATCTAGATAACCACGACTCATATCCAACGGATAAACATCACTCTTGTATCCCTGGTAAGCCATGTAAGCTCCAAACACAATAATCGCGAACATTCCAATTAGTGCCAATTGATAATAGTTTTGAGCCATTCTTTGTGATTTTGATTTCGATCGGTCTGATTTATGTCTTTTAAATCTAGAATGTGAAAGGCTCTGGTATGCTACATAGAAAAACCCAATCGTAGGTATTGCTATCATAGGAGCAAAAATAGGATTCTTTGAAAAGATTGAAATCAATATGCTCATTATTCCATAGACTCCAAAGAATATCTCCAAAAGAGTAGTTTTGGTAAAAGGTAAGTTGTATGCCTTATCACGCCAGTCATCAGTGCTGTTCACAATTCCATACTTTGGAGTTCTCAAAAATTCGTTCTTTTTGCCGAAAATACCATCAAAAACTGCTACGGCATTATTGACTGACATACCAGCAGAATAGATTAAAAGAAACGGTAGAACTTTGGCTTTAGTTTTCCAGTTTTTTCCCCAAATGTTGTATATTACGAAGAGATAGGCAAATGGGCCCATAGCAAGGTAAGTTGCAATGGTCAAGGCCGGGATGAATTTGATTATGTGTAAATTATAGTTTGCGTTTAAAAGAATCGGTAATGCCAAGAATTGAATTAAAAGTAGTGGATATCCAATATGACGAGTAAGTTGAACAAATGCTTGGAACTTTGTCTGGACTGGGATATGTCTTGTAATAATTATATCTCCAAGTAGTTTTACCGCGCATTGAATTGCACCTTTTGCCCATCTAAATTGCTGTCTTTTCTGAGCATTCATTTGAACGGGAAGTTCTGCATCAACTACTATATCTTCGACAAACACACATTTCCAACCTTTCATCTGGGCCCTATAGCTCAAATCAAGATCTTCTACCAGCGTACCACTATGCCAACCTCCGGCATCTTCAATACAATCCACTCTCCATATTCCAGCAGTTCCATTAAAGTTCATGTAGAGTTTGGAGTTGCTTTTTGCCTTTTGTTCCACTAAGAAATGAAAGTCAAGACTGAGAGCTTGGGCCTGAGTCATTGCTGAATAGTTTTCATTTACGTGTCCCCATTTGCATTGAACCAAACCAATTTTTGATTTAGCAAAGTAAGGCATTGCTTTTTTTAGGAACCATTCTTGAGGAATGAAGTCCGCATCAAATATTGCCACATATTCCGTATCAATCAGAGTCATTGCGTACTTGAGCGCACCTGCCTTGTACCCTTTTCTGGTCCCCCTCCGAATGTGAACTATATCAAATCCCATGTTATGATATTTAGAAATTTGTTCATGTAAAAGAGAAGTAGTATCATCATCAGAGTCATCCAGCACCATAATCTTCATTTTGTCTTTAGGATAGTCCAGTGCACAGACGGCATCTACCAATCTTTGTGCAACATATTTTTCATTATAGAGTGGGAGTTGAATAGTAATAGATGGCGTTCCAATTATTTTGACAGCGTTATTGTCTTTTTTTCTAATCGCCAAATATGCCAGATAATAGAAATTAAGAGTATACATGGTAAGCAGAAATGCCGAAATAATGAAAATATTAAAGATAAACTGGTTAAATGGGTTAATTTCCATCATGGATCAGAGCCTTAATTAGGCAATTTATGACTAGTGGATATATTTTACGGAATTTTGTGCTCTAATCGATATTTTCCAGATTTTGAGCAGATTCAATGTTAATCCATGGTATTTTTGAGAAACATAGTAGAGATTCACTTGAATCAACAAGCAGGTTTTCCTATCCTCGATATCATAAAATATTTAACAGATATTTGTCAATTGAATAAGGTTGGTAGCAGCAGCAAACAAGGCAAAGATCAGTTACGTTCAGCTTTTAAAAGAAGATCTCGCCATTTTTAGAATTGTACCAGAGAATGGAATTCCCGACTACAAAGCAGGTCAGTTTCTGACGCTAGGAATTTCAGTTGCTAATGAAGGCTACAAAACAGTTAGAAGGGCCTATTCAATTGCATCACATCCTGAAAATAGAGAATATTATGAATTTGTTCTTCGTTGGGTAAGAAAACCACTTCCAGGTCGTGTTACAACACAAATGTTCTACGCCAGTGAGGGCGACGAAGTCACTGTAGGAAACCCAACAGGTAACGCTTTGACAATTAATGAGACCTTGCCAGATGGTCGCCCAGATGAGAGAAGGATTGTTTGTATAGGGGGTGGAACAGGAATTGCGCCATTTGTGAGTTTTGCAAAACACCTACATACGATAGGAGACAAAAGAGAAGTTGTCGTTTTACATGGTGCAAGTTACCAAGATGAGTTAAGCTACAGAACATTGTTTACCGATTTAGAAACAGATAGCCTAGATAGAGGAAAAGACAAATGGAATTTCAGATATCGTGGATGTGTAAGTCGACCCCAAGAATGGTTTAACAGATCTTGGAACGGCCCAACCGGCAGAGTTGAAAATTTTCTCAAAGCAAAAGTCAAAGGGGAAATGTCACCACTAGAGCAACTTGTTGGCGAAAAAATTACTAAGGAAAACACTAGTTTCTACATTTGTGGTTGGCAGGGAACTATTGATGGTGTCATGGAGACTCTATCGCCAATGGGATTCAAGACATTCCATGATCAGCGTGAAGATGGAAGTTTTGAAGTCAAATACGAATCATACGGATAGAAATTAAAAATATTGAAAGATATAGTTAGCCTTTTCTAATGATGAATTGCATTAATGCTTCTTTGGAGTACTCTATTCCATGCTCTTCAGTAGAATGATGACCATAAGCATCAACTACCTGTTTAACATCATCACCACTAGCAATAAAGTCGCAATCAAAACCATAATCACGACAAACTAGTTTTATCACAAGCTTTCGATAAAATAAATATTATTTATCTATTTCCTAAATTGAAAACAAGATAGTACTAGGAAGATTATTCAGATTCGTGATTTAGGTTGGTTTTGGTAAAATATTATCAACAATTGATTTGGTAAGATTAGTAATAATTTGGATCTTATTTTCGTCGGTTTCTCCGAGTTGTTCTATCGCTTTTTCCAGTTCTTTCTTTCTTATCGCATCAACACTCGAAAACAAGTCCTTAACTTTAGGAGTTTTTCCAATTAGCCTCATTGATGCAGCAATTACAGCAATCTCCTTGGTGATTATTTTTTCAACAGCCGCAATCGCTTCGTCTTTGGACTTGAGATTTCGTTCTTCCATTTCAACAATTTGATCTCTGAACATGAGTTTGGTTCCAATAAATCCGGAAACAGAATCATGAACTATTCTAGGATCAGATATGTCAATTATCATAGTTCCTTTAGTTTTTGCCTCCATAGCTAACCTAAGATTATCATAAGTTAATGCAAAATAATCAGCAGTCCCTGCAACAAAGACGATGTCGAATTTTGCAAAATCTTTTAGAATGTCCTTGTATATCCTTGGTTTTCCACCAAGTAATTCTGAGAATCCTGTAGCTCTCTCAATTGTTTGGCTGCACACTTCAAAAGGATAACCTTTGTTGTTTAGTGTTTTTGCAACCATTGCTCCAAGCTCACCAGTTCCCATCAGCAAGATCTGTTTTTTAGCATCAAGTCCTGCATTTTGTTCAGCAATTTTTACTACTAGGTCACCCCAAGCAATTCCATATTTGTTGATTTGAGTAACGTTTCTAATTTTAGAGGCAGTTAAAACCACAGTGTCAAAGAGCTTATTGAGAACAATGTCTGATGTATTTGCCGTCTTTGCTGTGGCAATAGCTGATTTGATTTCTTCTAGAATTGTTTCATGGCCTACAACAATAGATTCTAGCCCACATGCCAATCTAAGTAAATGCAAATAGACATCAGTATCCACGTAGACTTCGAGAATCTGATCAAAATGATCAATATCTAATTGTTCAAGCTTTGTTAACTTTATCCAGGTTTCTTTAATTTTGTTGATGACGAGTCCTTTTCCTTCACTTGATCTAAGATCTGGTGAATCAGTTTCCAGTGGATTAACAGTAAAAATTTCGACTCGACTTTTTGTTTGGAGTATTACGCATTCTGAAACCCCAGGAATTTTTTTAAATTCCTCAGTAGCTGTTTTTACGTCGTTAAAGGAAAACCTAGTGAGGCTATGAAGCGGAATGTTTCTAAAAGTCACGCGCACATTGATAATATTGAAACTTGCCGACATGATATCACTTTGCTGGTGTAATCTTGGCCCTGCCACTCTGTGCGGTTCTAAAAACATTCATGCTATAGAAAAAGCTCTCATATAGAGAAGCCAAATATTCCAGATCCTTTTCAGCCCTAGAGATTTCTTCCATGTTAGAGTTTGGATCATTTTGTAAACTTTCAAGTCTAGATTTAGCCTGAGCGACGAGATCATTTATTGCAGATTCATAATTTGATGTGCCAGCAAATTCGGGGCTCAATACGTGTTGAGGGTTGTATTGTGGTGTGGCATCCACAGGAAATGCTTCAACGTTTCTAGATATTTCTTCTTGTTCATCTTCACTAAGAATTGGTCTTTTTGGAGCAAGATCTTTTTTAGAGCGGAAAAATTCAGGTTCACCCATCTCTCTTCTAAAAATTCTCTCTTCGTTTCTTTTGTTAGTTAGAGGTTTTGCTGCTTCAGATGCCTTTACGGAAGCTTTTACTATTGCAGCGTATTCTTTTTCTGCCTCAGCTGCAGCAAGTGCCAAAGCATCCATTGCTGTCTGGTGTTCTTTTTCTGCTGCAACCAAAAGCGACTTTGCCACTGCGAGTTTTGTAGCAGTTAATTCTACTTGATTAGTAGCTGTTTGCATAAGACCAGTAGTGTCAGATCCTTGGTTTTCTTTTGGTGAGCCTTGAGATTCAGACAACAAAATTCTTCAATTTGGTTAAAATTTAAGTTTTTACTAATTAAGCGATAATTTCGTAATTTAAAAGAAAAATCGGCTAATCAGATCAGGTCTTTCTTTGGAAGATCTTGATTGCTTGTGGAGGACAGACACCTTGACATGCTAGACAGAATATACAGTCAAGTTCTCTAGCCATGAGTGGTTTCTTTTCAGATGCTACATTACCCGGTGTATCAAACCACTCGTAAACTGAAACTGGGCATGCTTCAATGCAAGCTCCATCAGCAACACAGATGTCGTAATCTACAGAGACGAATTCTCCCCAGACACCCATGTTCTTGTTATCAGAACCTGCACGACCCCATGTTTTGATGACGTATTTGTTTGATGCAACTGTGTATGAAGATGTCGAGACCATTTTTGTTTTGTAATCAGGATCAATTGGACCTGGTTTGGGGCCATCGAATACTGCTGCAACCACTGGCCCAGCTGCCTGGACTTCGATTTGTGGAACTGGCTTTGGTTTGGCATTTGGAATTATCTTTGCAAAAGGAGTCAGTTGTTCTAATTTAGAAATCGCATCGTCAATTTCTAATTTTTCTGTCTTTACATAATATTCTATTAATTTATCAGAAAGTATAGTATTTCTGAGAATGCTGTCAATAATCATTTTAGCGTAGTAGTCTGCCTTTTTGCGGTAATCTTTAATCCATTCTTTATCTCCAAATTTTTCAATTGGAAATATCTGATAAATGATATCAACAACTTCACCGCTAACAATTTCTACAGTTACGGAGAGGTCTACTTTGTCATAGCCTTTTGCATCTGGATCAGGCATATTTTCTTCTGTCCATTTGTAAGTGACATAGATTCTGTCTGCAAACATGTCCATAGAGAAAGTCGACTTAAGTCCATCATAGATTGACTTCATTTCCAAAGGATCATCCAATTTTATTGGAATTCTATAAAGTCCGAGTTTGTAACCATGTAATGGGTAAATTCCCCTTTTTGCAGTTGCCGATTCCATTGTATATACACGATCTTTTAGCAACTGAGACATGTCATTAGTAAGTACGGATTATTTTTAAATCTTATTCAATCCGAGTCGTCAGGACATGTCAATTCACGTAATTCGGTGTATTTTTTTTCCATCTTTTCAGCATGAGAAACTGCCCGATCATAGTCATTTTTAGAATAATACCACCTAATAGGAACCCAATGTCCTATTCCATCCATATCATGAATCATTCCTTTATCAGCCAAAACATGGTAATTTTCGTCCATGTTTTGTTCTCGAACAGTCAAACCACGTTTTGTTCTGTCCTCCAGAATAAGATTTGTTGGAGAGTCTTTTAGGTAATAAAATGAACCTTTTTTGAGAATCGGTAAATCTTGGCTCAATTTATTTTTCTACTGGATTTCCAATCATATTACCCCATTCAGTCCATGAGCCATCATAGTTACGGACTTGGGGATAGCCCAGTAAATATTTCAAAACAAACCACGAATGTGATGAGCGTTCTCCAATCCTACAATAGCAAATAATCTCTTTGTCAGGAGTAATTCCTTTAGGGGCATAATTCTGTTTTAGTTCATCAACTGACTTGAATGTCCCATCAGCATCATTAACGGCAGTAGCCCAAGGTATGTTTTGGGCACCCGGTACGTGTCCACCTCTCTGGGCATGCTCCATAGGGTATTCCGGAGGAGCCGTAATTTCTCCAGTGAATTCTTTGGGAGAGCGCACATCCACTAGACCAATTTCTTTTCTATCCAGTGCACGTCTCACATCAAACAAATATGCTCTGAGACCTTCATCAGGAGGTTGTGCCACATAGTTCGTAGCTGACACTTTGGGTTCATCAGTTGTGTAAGATCTTTTTTCAAGCTCCCATTTTTTTCTGCCCCCATTCATTATTTTGACATTTTTATGTCCATAATATTTGAAGACCCAAAATGCAAATGCGGCAAACCAATTATTAAAATCCCCATACAAAATAACTTCGCTCTCTGGAGTAATGCCATTTTTTGACATGAGTGCCTCGAATTGTTTTTTGTCAACAATATCACGTGTTATTGGATCATTGATATCACGTTTCCACCAAATAAGAGTCGCTCCAGATATGTGACCTTTCCTATAGCCATTTTCTGGGTCATAATCCACTTCAACTAATTTAAGATTCTGGCCGAGGGGATTTTTTGAGACAAAATCTGTATCCACTAGTACTTCTGGGTGAGCATAAGTCATTTCATCGTTGTTCAAATGAATACATAATTAATTTTTTCTATGTTAAAAAACTACATTTTTTAAACAAATGAAACTGTAACAAATGGTTGAAACTTAACCGTGTAGGAATAGTATCAAAATTCGGCTCCGAAGAATCCGAGAATGCTGCAAAAAAGGTGGCAAAAAAATTCATCTCCAGTAAGGCCGAGGTATTTACAATTGCTCCGGTATCAGTAGATGGAGCTAAGAAGATCGAATCAGTCGAAGATATCAATGATAAAAAACTTGACTTGGTAGTTACTTTAGGAGGAGACGGTACAACTCTACGTACCTTCAGGAGTCTGATAAACGAAATTCCAATTTTGACAATTAACGTTGGGGGAAATAGGGGGATTCTCTCAGAAATAACTCTGGATAAAATAGATTCAGCCATAGACGATATAAAATCAAACAAGATTTGGTTTGATAAAAGAACACGCGTAGTAGCATCGGCTGGGGGAGAAGAATTTCCACCAGCTCTTAATGAAATCTATATCAACCGACAAAATTTGACCAAGACTGCAGAATTTGAAATAAAATTTCAAAACGATATTGTAAAACACAAGATGGATGGTGTTATGATCTCTACACCTAGTGGTTCCACAGGTCATTCATTTTCATTTGGTGGTCCTGTCTTGCATGAAAGTTTAGGTATTTTGATCATTACTCCTGTTGCACCGGTTCTAAGGTTATTACCCTCGATTGTGGTTCCAGATGAAAAAATTGAAGTGATTTGCTCTCACGACACAAACATAGTGATGGATGCTCAAGTAATCAAGACTGCTGGATTTGAAGAACCCATTGTTATTAAAAAACATCCAAAACGGGCTGTGTTTGTGAGATTCAAAAAGCGTGGGTTAAGACAAATGAGTAAGCTTGGAGTTTAGAATCTATGATGCCAGCGCATTTTACGCTGGAATTCCATTTGCATCTTCAGATTCAGGAATTACATCGACATTAATTTTTGAAGAGATCCAGCACATCAAAAAAAACCATGGTGCAATTGAGATATTACTTTCCACAGGTAGACTGAAAATTCTAGACCCAACCGCCGATAGCATGAAATTCATTACTGAGCAAGCAAGAAAAACAGGCGATATTCAAAAATTATCCATTGCGGATATGTCTGGAATAGCACTCGCGTTTGAGCTAAAATCCAAATTGATTACAGATGATTTTGCGGTTTCCAATCTTGCAAAAAACCTAAGAATTCATGTCGAGCCAATAATGACTAAGGGAATACGTGACGTGGGGAGATGGATTTACTATTGTGCAGGATGTAAGAAAGAGTTTGTTGGTGAAGAGTTTTGTGATCAATGTGGAAACAAGTTAAACAGAAAACTGATCAAAGAGTCTTTTAAAAAAAACCACAGTCACAACAATTGATTTAGAATACAATATGCATATTGGTTCTAAGATATTCCTTCAACGGCCATTCAGAAAATTATTGGTGTTTTTACACATTAAAAACATCATAGATCTTTTAGTAAAAAGATCAAACATCAGATGGATTGTCTTTTCTATACTCTAGTTGTAGTTATTCAAGTGGTAATCGCTTGTAATACCAATCAATAAAAGAGCCATCATATAGTCGAACTTTTTCAAACCCAG
>DAMC01000010.1:4405-9299 GCA_002499525.1 Nitrosopumilales archaeon UBA218 | reverse complement strand
TCATAACAAGAAATCGCCTCGACATATCTTGCAAATTTGCCTAAAATATTGCCTTTTTTGATTAACGCAGTAACATTATCTGGGTTTGCGGATAATTCCTGATCAAAAAGTACTAGTGCTTTTTTGTAATTGCCCAAATTTAGCTCGATTAAGGCGGATTCTAAAACATCCAACTTGATTAGACTAGGGACTTGCCTTTTTGGTCGGCTGCTCTTTCTAAATCAAAAGTTCCCATATGTTCAGGGTCTCGATGCATGAAACTATATGTGGCGCCCATTTTCTCCCTGCAAAATTTCTTGTGTATGGTTTCTTCTACTTTGAGGGTTGTTTCATTTTCATGAAATAACTTTTTACCGCATTGCTCACAAACAATTTCTGGCATAGTTTGTCAGCGTTTCAAATCTATTTATTCATTATGTGGCAATAATAATTGTGACCCAACTACAGGATATTCCTTTTATCAGTTGGTCTGTAATTGCCGGAATCTTGTTTGTAGTGACTGGACTGTCTTATCGACTATATCTTGGAAAAAAAAATTCCAATTCATCATTCTGACTTGATCTTTTGCAAATATTCCAAAATCGCAGTATAGTCCATCTGACCAAATCCCTTTTCTTCGGCATCAGAGAAAATCTCATTTGCTCTAGCTGACATGGGCAAATTTACCCCAAATTCTCTTGCAGCCTCATTTATTGTATCGAGATCTTTTTTCAGATTTGAAAGTGTAAAAGTTGGAACATAATCTCCTTTGATCATCTTGTATGCCTTGTACTCACTCATGCCTGTCTTAAAATAAGTCGAGTTTAGTATCTGCAAGAAAACCTCGGGTTCTATTTTTGCGCCTTTTGCAAGTGTAATTCCTTCTGATATGGCAAGTGCCAGCATGGCAATTTGGAGATTCATTGCAAGCTTTACCGAATGTGCTGCACCGTTATGTCCCAAGTAAAACACCTTGTTTGCAATGTCATCAAATAATTTCTTACACTTGTCAAAGTTCTCCTTTTGGCCGCCTACCATCATGACCAATTCGCCGGTAATTGCTACATTAGGACCGCCCATGACTGGTGTGTCCATAAAGGGAATCTGCTTTTTTGCATAGTCATTGGCAATCTGTCTTGATAAAATGGGATTGATGGTACTCATATCGCAAACAATGAGGCCGTCGTGATTTCCACAAGCGATGCATTCGTCACCAAATGATACTTTTCTTACCGCATCAGCATTTTTTACAATGGTGAAAACAATGTCAGAGTTTTCTGACACTTTTTTTGGGGAATCGACAATGATGGCACCATTTTCTTGCAATTCACTAGTTTTCGATCTAGTTCTGTTATAGGCAGTCAAACTGTGGCCTTTTTTTAAAAGATTAAGTCCTACTGCATTACCTAAAAGACCAGTACCAACAATTCCAACTTTCAATGAAACTCTCTTAATACTAGAATATTTGTGCTTTAGCGAAGCTCTTCATTAGTGACCTGCCAATTTCCACCAAATCTTGGCGCAGAAAATTCAAGATGTCCTATTATTCTGTCGCCTTTTCTAACCATCGCATAATCCTGTTTTGAAATTTTAAAAATTTTCTCCTTGGTTTTGTATCCACCTTCGATTACCTTTATCTTGAATCTCTTACTTGCTTTAACAAGCAATTTTCGAGCGACTTGAACATCACCCATCCAAGAGAATAACTCAAACGAACCAAAATTCTGTGTGGTGACTTGTTGGCCGTACAATCTTGCCTCAAACTTTAATCCGTCATTTTTTGCTTCCTGATTCAACCAATCTACTGTTTCTTGACCATGCCCACTTTCAACACCAAATGTCTCTGAATTCATCTTCATGTGGTTTGTTGCAAAGACTAGTCACTTATCTTGTGGCTTTCAAAAAGATTCAATATAAAGTCAAATAGCATTAATCTCTGAAATGCCAAATCATCTTGCTGATATTGGTATCTCGATTCTCAAAAAGTCATATTAATACAAAATTTGCACTGGATTGATGCTGAATTATTTGATGGAAAACTATTCAACAAATATGTACAAGAAATTTTAATGCATCATAGATTAGTATCCGATCTGCCTTGATTTTGGAATGAATTCAGTGAATAAAAAGTGGATATGGTTTATTCCTCCAATTAACATTGCAGCCGAAGGACTACATACTGCAATTCCGCTTTTTGTAATTCATCTTGGGGGTGGTATTCGTGAGGTATCAATTATGATTGCAATTCATTATGGTGCTGCTGCATTGGGTTCTATTCTTTGGGGCCAAGTACTGGACAAGTATCATGCACAAAAAGCAGTCTTGATGGTATCGTTTTTGGCAATTATTGCATGTTGCATGTGGCTGTATTTTACAAACTCGATTGGGCCAGTCTATGTCATTTCCCCACTGACTGGATTCTTCTTGACTGCTCGAAGTCCTGTGACTCAGATGCTAGTAATGGAAACCAGTCAAAATAATCAGTGGAGTAAGTTTTTTGCGCGAACATCAATTCTGTCTACGTTTGGCAGTCTTGGAGCAATGTTGATTGGCTCTGTTTGGAGTTTGTACTTTGATAGTAGACAGTATTTTGCCATTTGTGCCCTATCTGCTGGTGTTGCATTGGTAATTAGTACACAAATTAGCAAAACCCACTTTCATATTGAACGTCATGCAATTGCACATTCAATTCATGGAATCCAGCATTCTTTTGGTCATTTTAGGATTCAGCATCATTTTGTTTTTCCAAAAATCCCCAACATACATGATTACAAACACATCATCTCAATTTTAAAAGGTAAAATCTCTCACGAGATTGGATTTTTGTTCTTGGCCAATCTTCTCTTTTATTTTGGAAGCAACATTTACTTTACTGCTCTGACTCCGTTTTTGAAAAGTCTGCATCTCTCTGATTCTGTGGTATTTACTTTGTACCTGATTCAAACCGGCGCAATGGCCGCAATATTTTTTGTTGCTCCAAAACTCATTTCAAAAGCTGGTGAGGAAAAATCCACTTTCCTGTCATATTTGCCAAGAATACTGGGAGTTTTAATTGCGGCATTTCTAATAACAATATTTTCTGGCTATGTATTGCTCTCATTTGCAATTCTCTCCATGTGTCTGATGGTTGTAGGATTTTCAATATTTACCACTGCAAACTCTGTAATACTTTTCAAAGCCATACCCAAAGGATTTGAGGGAACATATCTCGGAGTTAACAGTTCCATGGTGGGCTTGGGTGTATTTGGAGGTGCACTCACTACGGGATTCGTAGCCGTCACATTCAACTATACTGTTACGTTTGCAATCGCGTCGATAGTTTTGTTTGCCTCGCTAATATTGTTTAGATTTTATTTGCATCATAGGGTTTCAGAAAAAAATATTGATCAATAGGAAATCACTCAAAATGATTTTAGCCAAAGGCGAAACTACATTAAAAATACACATCGCCCTGAGGAATCATATTGATAACAATCGACTGTAGGGAAGCTGAGAATCTCAAACACGAAATGGCGGTTTTTGTAGCAGATTGGCTAGAGGCAATACCGACACTGAAATTGCATGAAATCACCCTTTCGAAGTTTGATGATCGGACTATAGATCCTGAAGCAGCAGTCAAGGCAATAAAAGAATTCTTTGCATCTATTGGAGAGACTTCAAACTATGGGGTACTACAAAATGAATCTAATATTTCAATAAAATATCTACACAGCGCACAACAACAAAAACCAAAAACCCCAGAGTCAATGTTCTCATGCACTCACTGCGGTTTTGTGACTCCGTATGAGGTTTTGTTACAAAACCATGTTAGAATGCACTATCTCTGAATTGACAAGAATTTTCTTCTAAGATCTGGAAGATTTGATTCTAGTGCAAAATTATACAATGGGAAAATCTCACTATAGTGTTTGGCAAAGCTTACTGCGGCACTGTGTGTTGTAAAAACAGTCCTAATTCCGTCAATGGAGATCTTGTTGCCAAATGTATCGTAAGAAATTACCCTGTATTCGTGATGTATTTCATGATGCCTGGTGAAAAACCACAGTGCTCCTAGAACACAAATGAAAAGCGCAGTGATTATTTTATCAAACACGCCTTCTGTTGGCTTGCTAGATATTTAGAATTGTCTTTGTAGGGAATTTTTTATATTTTAGAAATCTGGAAAAAAATAGGTGATGAATTGAACAATAAATCTGATGAATCGTGCCCTCTGGACTCTATACCAAGTAAAATTGCTAAACTACTGAAACGAAAATATCGAGAATCTTTTTAACTTGAATTGCAAAACCAGCTAAAGTGAAAAGATCATTAAGGTTGGTTTTCTCGTCATATTCTAATCTTGTAATTGGCGGAATTGTTTTCACAGTGATGTTTATTTTGATTTCTGCATTGTCAGAATATCTCTTCTTCGAGCCATATGTTACCTTCTATGTTCCAACTGATAGGGCGTTAAGCTTTGCACTAATAGTAATTGTGTCGGCATTATCTGCAATTGTGATTCCAATGAACGTATATCTGATTAGAACAATTCAAAAGGCCCGAAGATCAGGAAGTGGATTTGTAGGGTCGCTAATTGGAGCTTCGGCAGGTGCATGCAGCTGCGGTCCTATTGGATTTTCAATGGTATCAACATTTGGAACAATTGGAGGAACAGCTACGTCATTTTTGACTACATATGAAATTCCTTTAAGGATACTATCTATTGGGATTCTAGGGTATGTCTGCTATACTACTACCAGAATCCTTGATGATAATTGTAAAATTCAAAAATAATTCAAAGACGCCACATAAGATCAAACCATTCGGAATCCACACGATAAAATCTCAATTAGATTTTAGAGAATGAATCTGTTGGAACTTTGATCATCGATGATTCTTCGGGGTGCAAAATTTTTGCCAATATTTCTATCCCAGT
>DAMC01000010.1:0-4054 GCA_002499525.1 Nitrosopumilales archaeon UBA218 | reverse complement strand
CTTGAAAGCCCTGAGGTTTATCCATTTGGGATTTTTTGTTAGTGAATCAGCGCACTCTGATCTAGTTCTATTTACATCAAAACCGCATGGCATCATTATGATGATGTCTGGGTCAGCACTCACGACTTCGTCGATTGTCATTTTTCTAGAATGCTCTCCACTCTTGCTTAGCAGGTTCGTACCTCCTGCAATCTCTATCATTTGTGGAATCCAATGACCTGCTGTGAAAAATGGTTCTACCCATTCAATACAAAGCGTCTTGGGACGAGTAGAATAATTCGTATTCTTTACATCGTGGATTCTTTTTTGTAATGCCTTGGTTAGCTCTATTCCTTGCTTTTCTCTATCTAATCTTCTTGCTATTGTGGTAATACTGGACAAAATATCGTCAATATTGTGAGGATCCATTATCTCAACTATGGGTTTATTTTCTAAAATCTCCAACGCTCTAGTTATCTCGTTAGTATATGCAGAACAAACAGCACAAGTGCCTTGACCGATGATAATGTCTGGTTTTAAATTCCTGAGTGCCTCCTCGTTTAATTTGAAGATACTCTGGCCAGTGCTTACAAGCTGGGTAATTTTCTGGTCGATTTCTAGTGATGTCAGGGTATTTGGATCAAAGACAGAACTAATCACTTGTTGCTTTAGCTTGGCTTGTTCTGGATAACTGCACTCATGAGTAACGCCTACCAAATCATCTTGGGCGCCAAGCTCAAAAACCAATTCTGTTGCACTGGGAAGAAAAGAAACTATTCTCATATGATCTGTTATCATATCTAGAATATGTCGTTTTTGAGTAACGTTCAATCAATAAATGAGACTAAATAATATGGACTGTTGATTAAATGGTGTCATTATCTGCATCTGAAATCAGAAAATCAATAGAAAAAAACTGGAATGACTATCTTTCAAAATATGGCAATCTGTTCTCCTCTAATTTTGTCTCTGGTTCCAGCCCTCCATCGGTATTTGTTGGAAGTTATGGCTATCCCAAAGTCAGCGTTGGACCAATGGTCCCGCCAATTCATGGTGATACTAGTCTTCTAGATTATCCAGAACGTTGGCTAGGAAAATCACTAGAAGAGATTATCAACTTTAGATTAAAATTGGTTCGAGGTACTCAAAATATCTCAGTCAATAATCCCCAAGGTCGGTACATAGAAAACTTGCAAGAGCTAAGCATGTCTTCTAATAATCCTGATGCAGAAATCACATTTTACAAAAACACTAAACCGACAGTATCTGTCGATGGTGAATCCGCACCTTTTGGGCCTATAGGGGAAATAAAATCTGCCAAGTTCTCTGGAATGTCGACATCAAAAAGTATCGAAAAAACATTTTATGACAAGGACCTAAAGGCAGAGCAAGCCATTATACAACTTTATGAATCTGGAATTGAAATTTCAAAAATTCAAAAATGTTTTTCAATAGGACTCTTTGGTAAAAACAAAAAACTCGTCCCGACTCGATGGAGTATTACTGCAACAGATGACATGATATCAAAAAACCTGGTGTCTGAAATTCTAGATTATTCTTTAATCGATTCTATTCTAGTATTCAAACATGAGCATCTAGGTAATCTGTACTCTGTATTGCTATTTCCCCATCGTTGGATATTTGAGATGCAAGAAGCATGGCATACTCAAAATGGTCAAATTGGGTTTGGTGCAGACTCGGAAAATGCAAATGGCATTGACCATTATCCAAGTATTGCCGGAGCATATTATTCTGCTAAATTGGGAGTCGCTGAATACTTGTCCAAAAAAAAGAGACAAGCGGGTGTTCTAGTTCTCAGAGAAATACAACCAGATTATGCTGTGCCTGTTGGCGTCTGGCAGGTTAGGGAGGCAATCCGTTCTGCTATGAACAAAATGCCGACAATTGTGGATACAATAGAGCAAGGAATTGATCTAGCTTGCAACAAAATGAGTATCAGTAAAAATGAATGGTTGACAAAAGGAAAAACACTAAAAATGCTAAAACAAAAATCGATCTCTGATTACTTTTAGAATTTTTTATGTATGCTGACAATACTAGTTCGTGGTTTCATTGCTAGTTTTTTTTAAAATACATGACTCATAAGAAAAAATAATTGGTTTTTATTCACTCGGAACGACCAAAATCTGTTGCAAAGCAGAAACGTCACACTTGCTATCCTGGTACTAATCAGTCCAGTTTTGTTTGCTTTAATTTACCAACCCGATTCGTTTTCGCTAAGCTGGAATCAGGGCAGGGGTGGATGGCTTTTTGCAACGGCTTTTGTCGTGGCAGAGCTAGTCGGAATAAAGCTTGCAATCTCTAGAAAAAAAGTTCTTTTGACGATACCTCCTGCAGCTGCGGTAATAGCATATCTCGTAGCACTCAATTTTGGCTTACGTGGATACATCCAAGAAGCTGCCAAATCCTACAACGTGAATCTAGTTCACTCTTGGAGCTGGATGTGGGACTTTATCATAATGGGGGCCTTTGTGATTATTGCTGTAACTATACTCTTTGGCAAAAAATGGATACGAATAGCACCTGCAGGACCGATTTTCTTGTGCGGCAGCGCAATAATTCTCTCTCTTGATGCATTCTTTCCTTATGATACTCTTGGCCCCTTACAATATGTTGTACCGTATCTCGTAAAAGCAAATGTTTCAATAATTCACTTTTTCCATTTGGGAACTGCAATTGCAAAACAGAATCTAATGTTCCTAAAGGGAGAACATGGCTCAATGGCTCTGCAGGTATTTTGGCCTTCAGCTGGTGTACACTCTGTAATCATCTATTCTTTGGTGATGATGGCATTTTTATTGAAAATGAACATCGCCCCAAAAAGAAAGGCGATGTATTTTGCACTTGGTATTGCCGGTACGATCGGAGTTAACCTGATCAGAATCTTTTCACTATCATTATTTGTTCTCAAGGTTTCATCAGATCCTAATCGATTTGAGGAATTTCATGGTATTGCAGGTGAAATCATGTTCCTGCCGTGGCTCTTTATCTATCTGTTCGTGGTTACTGCAATCGAGACAAAACGCCTCAAAAAACTGTCTGCCTAAAAGAAATTTTCAATTGAACTCTGTCCTGACATATCATGTAATTCTGATACACGCACACCTATTCTTCTGATATTTTGATTTTGATCAATTAATGCCTCCTGCAGAAGTATTGATGATGTTTTTTTGAGTTCATCTAAATTCAAAGTTGGATTTTTTAACATTTTTGATTTGGTTTTGTTGGATAAATCCGACTGTACAAATTGAATTCCAACGGATTTGAACATTTTCTTGTTTTTTAGCATAGTTTCATGAAGATCATTACATATCTCATTGATGACGGGAATTAAAAACTCAAAATCTTTTGAATCTTGTTTTAGAGTAACTATTCTGGAATATTGAACTGCCGGCGCTCGTTCAGATACCTCCTCGTCATCAATACCTCTTGCCGCATTAAAAATATACGAAGCAATTTTTTTTCCAAACATTTTGTTTAATGAAAAAATGTCTAATTTTTGGAGATCCTCTATTTTTTTGATATTTAATTCTGAAAACTTTTCACTAGTGACTTTGCCTATTCCTGGAATATCATTGATGTTAAGTTGTGACAAAAACGATTCAATGTTTTTTGGTTCCACGACTGTCAATCCATCCGGTTTTTTGAAACCAGACGCAATTTTCGATATCAGCTTATTCTGTGAAACTCCTACGGTGCACGTCATTTTCAATTTGGTGCGAATTTGATTTTTTAACTGCTGTGCCAAATGCATAGCTTTGTCAAAATCTCCCTCGGTTCTTTTTGTAACATCCAAGTACGCCTCATCGCGACCTACATACTCGAAGATATCTGCAAACGACTTCATGATTTCCATACCTGACTGAGAAATTTCTGAATAATATTCAAAATCTGCAGGTAGGAATACTGAATCTGGAATATCTTTTAGTCTAGCTTTGGCAAATTTTATTGGCATGCCTGATTTGACTCCGTATTTTCTGGCAACATAGTTGGCAGTAGCAATTGCACCACTATCTCCGCCCCTATCGGAATAGATGCAAACACACACAGGTTT
>DAMC01000071.1 GCA_002499525.1 Nitrosopumilales archaeon UBA218 | reverse complement strand
TGTTTTTTGGATATCACTGCTATACACTGTGGTTTTCTATGTTTGAGTAAATACGCCAGTATAGTACTATCTAGTCCACCAGATAATGCTAGGTGTTTTGCAGTACAAGAATCTGCGGCCTTTTGTAATATTTCTAAAATCATCACAGTTTGGATTGGAAAAAAATCAATTAAGGTTTTGTAAATTAGCTACAGCTAGTTATGATATGAATTGGATTTGATCAAAGCTAGTGAAATTTTCATTGTTAACTTTAAATAGATTGTAGAAGGACTTTTGCGTATTGCTACTCCCAGCAGAGATTGAATCAAAGACGCTAATTCCAGCACTACGTGCAATTTTAGCAAAAAAACTCGCTGACGAACACCAAGTGCGTGAAGACGAGATATCAAAAATGCTCGGTGTCACTCAAGCTGCAGTAAGCAACTATATCCGAGGTACGCGCGGAGATCCAATTCTGATTGAAAAATTAATCGCTGATAAACAAGTCTCGGAGATGATTTCAGAATTATCTGATAGGCTTTCTTCAGACATGGCTTATACTCCATCCAGCCTTGCAAAATTCATCAGTTTATGCAATTACATCAAATCCAGTCTTTTAATTTGTGAAATTCACCACAAGTTGGAATCAAACATTGATGAGGCTATTTGTAAAGAATGTGAAAATATGTTACTAAAAGGTCCTGGCTCAGTATACTAGTTTTTTGAAATAGAAATCTCGATTGTCGATATCATTCTTTTGCCAAATTCATTTTCAGAATCTAATTTTATGTGATCCAATTTGCAAGAACCATGAAGCATTTTCTCAACTATGATATTGGCAATAGCAACAGCACCTGGTATGTTGAGACCCTTTGCAAACAATATTGCCTTACCGTGTTTGTTAATGATGGTAAATACATCCAAGGCAGAGGGCATAATTGGTGCATCTCTGACAAAATATGCATATGGAGGATGCTCAGATCTTTTTTCTGTTTCTTCCATACTTATCATGTAATTTTTTCCAAAAATCTAATTCTATTAAGTTTTATCGACGATTCGTCCTTAGTTAAAATAATCAATTGGAATGTTTTGATAGTCACCATTTGGTAATCGTCGTTTTATCACGATTGGTATAGCAAAATCATCTAACTCTTTTAAGGCGATGTCTAAGGATGTTCTGGCATCACCGGGGATTCCAATAAATGGTGGAGCTCCCTGTGATAATTGCAATGCTCGTGCTCCCAAAATTCGTGCTTTTTCAAATCTAGTCAAATTAGGTGGGCCAATTGAGATCTTACCTTTACCAGCTAGTGGAATCTCGGTAATCTCATGAACGGGATCCATGTCGATGATCTCACGCGTTTCCATCTCCTTGACTTTTTTATCAAGTTCAGCTCTCTCGTCTTCAGTTAATTCTTTTGTTTCAAAAATTTTCTTATATGCGTTAATTGCATCTTCCATCGAAGTGTCTTCTGCCATTTCTTCACCAGATGGCCTAGCAAATTCTGGCTCTTCCTCGATTTCTACTTGAGATTCAATTTCAGCATCTTCAGGATCAGACAAGTGAAAAAACTCTCTAATGCGGTTATATATTCCAATTCGCGTTATCGAGTCATGAGTGCCGGAACAGTATCCACTACAAAACTGATCCTTGAAGTCAAGGGCAAATCAAAGATGGAGTGTGAGCTAAAAAGACACCTTTCTCCAAAAACTGTCGGAATAATCATGAGATCCATACCAATAGATGGAAACGCGCATTTCATTGGAACGAGCATAGTCTATTTTGAAACCAAAGTAAACTCTGGTATAGAGCGCCAAAAAAAGGAATTCAAAAAAGGCGACATTGCTTTCACACCTGTAGGTTCTAGTATCTGCTTATTTGTAACCGATGTCACCACATCCAAACCGATGACACCAATTGGAAAAATTCTTACTAATGTTGAATTATTGAAAAATGTTAAATCTGGTGACGTGATTTCGCTTTATCAGTTAGCTGGCTGATAAATCCAGTGCCCTGAAAATCCACCGGATCTTTTCACAGAACCTTTTTTCAGTAAACTCACTAAACAAGAATTTGCAGCAGAAATCTTAACTCCTGTTTGTTTTGCCAATTCTTGAATTGTAAGATAGTTGTTTGATTTAATTAGTTTCAAGGCCTGTTCTTCGCCCAATATGACTGTGATTTCAGCTTTCTTTTCTGACTTCTCACCTTTCTTGTCTTTTTTATCTTTCTTAGTTCCGGAGTCTTTAGATTTGGCATCATCTTGTGATTTTTCCATAGCTGCCGCGCCTTTCTTTTTTGCTCCGCCCATAAATTTACTGAAAAATCTTCCATTTATAAACGAATAAAGAATCAGGTTAAGAAATTTTTCAAATATTAAATAATGAGAATTCACTAACATCATTATGGGAATTGTTTCCAAAGGTGCAAAATGTGATGTTGATGGATGTTCAAATGATGGTGCGCGATCCTTGAATTCATCAAAAGTCGAGAATGCTGGACTTCGCATCAAAACATCCGCAAAAAAAGCAGTCTTGTGTAAAGAACACTATAAGGAATGGAAAAAAGAAAGTAAAGATGACAGAGATTTAGAGCGGGCTAGATTCGATAGGTTTTAGTGTTTTCTTTTAATTTTAAGTTGTTTTTTGTTTAATCTTTCTAGATAGGTTTTTTGAAGTTTTTTGTAATATGCATCAAGATTCTTGTATAGTCTTTTTGGCTTTCTGGGTTTTTGTGTTGCTAGTACATATGCGGCCATTATTGGAAATGCTAT
>DAMC01000101.1 GCA_002499525.1 Nitrosopumilales archaeon UBA218 | reverse complement strand
TTGGAGCTAGGCGGAAGTGACCCATTCATAGTTTTAGAAGATGCCAATGTCGAAAAGGCAGCAAACGGCGCAGTAAAGGGCAGATTCATCAACTGCGGCCAAAGTTGTGTTGCATCAAAAAGATTCTTTGTCTCACGAAAACTTGCCAAGGACTTTATTGAAAAATTCGTCTACAATGTAGAAAGACTACAGGTAGGAGATCCAATGGTTATAGAAAATGACATTGGACCTCTGGTAAACGAGGAAGCACTGGAAAATATTTCCTCAATGGTAGATGATGCAAAAAAGAAGGGCGCACAAATCCTTGCCGGCGGAACTCAGATTGGAAACAAGGGATATTTCTACAAGCCAACAATTCTTACCGGACTGACTCCGGAAATGAGAATCTCCAACGAGGAGACATTTGGACCTGTGGCACCAATTACAGTATTTGATGATGAAAAAGAGGCCATAAAGCTGGCAAATGACAGCGAGTACGGCCTTGGAGCAAGCATATGGACTGACGATCTCAAAAAAGCAGAATCCGTATCCAAGCAAATCGAATCAGGAATTGTCACTGTCAATAACGTGGTAATATCTGATCCCCGAGTTCCGTTTGGCGGAATAAAGCACAGCGGCTTTGGAAGGGAGCTATCAAAATACGGCATGCTCGAGTTTGTCAACATTAAATCAATCAGGTTCTATGACCAGCTTATCCATCACCACTATGTCGAATAGTTTCAGACAAAAAACAATTCTAAAAAATTAATTTTCGGGATAGGACGTGTGGTCGTTGAAGTACCGTTATGGACACCTCAGTCCACAGTCATTTTAAAAAAATCAATTTTTGATATTAAAGCGAAACGTAGGAATTATCAGCACAAATTTTGCAAAAACACGCACAAAAATGCCAAAAACTGCCTAGTTCTGCCTAGTTTTGAAAGGACCTATCTTAGTGCAGAATCTATCATTAATGCAATAAACAAAACTGCCAGATAAGGACTGGAAAACTTGAACAAAACCCATGATGATTTTTCTGTCGGCTTGGCAATGACCCATATGGATAGTGCCAGCATTAGTATTCCAGAAGCAATAGCGGTGTATAGGTAGACTTCTGTCATGACTGGCTTTCCGTCATGGCTCAAAAAGAACGGCACAATACTGAACAAAACCATTACCAGTGTTGAAATTGCAATGACTCTGGCCGAAGTCTTTTCCGACTGGACTGCAGTGAGCATTGGGACGTTGACCTTGTTGTAGTCTTCTTTAAAGTGTAAAGTCAGAGCCCAAATGTGCATTGGAATCCAAATGAAAACCAGGCCTGCCATGACCATTCCAAAATCCCACAACCCCTGCATTGTTACTGCAGCATATCCAATTAGTGGAGGTGCGCCTCCGCAAAAGCCGCCCAAAATAATGTTGGTTCGGCTGCGTCTTTTTAGAGCATGAGAATATACTGCAACATTGTTAACCAATCCAAATGCCATGAAAATTCCAGCCCAGATTCCATTCCACAAACCAACAGTATAGGAAAGTGAAAAAGCACAGACAAGCGATATTGCTGCCAGTACCAAACCAAAATCCCGAGCCTTTTCTGGCGGAGAAATTCTTCCAGACGGGATTGGCCTGTTCTTGGTCCTCTCCATTATTGCGTCTATATCCCTGTCATGATAGTTAGTCAAAGTGTTGGCAGCTGCAGAACCTGCGGCAACTCCAAAAATCATCAATGCCCATGTAGCCAATGAAACCGGTATGTGATACAAATTGGATGCAGTAATTGTTGCCCCAAACGCAGTAAACACAAGCAAGTACCAAATCTTGGGCTTGGTCAGCTCATAATACGTTGCAATTTTGCCTTTTGGCTGGGTTCTTTGCATTATTGCTCCATTCCATGAAATATCGAATTAGAAATTAAATGTAACACGTCCTATTCAGAGCGGTTATACGGCATGGTCTTTGTCCTGCGCTTCATCTCAATGAATGACTCGGAGGCCAATACCCCCTCTATGCGTCCCACTCCCTCAGAGATTAGCTTGTGCATTTCTGCCAGGTTTTGGGCATACATTGTAACTATGATATCAAACCTGCCAGTGACTTCGGATATTTCGCGGACTCCCTTTATCTTGAATAATTCTTCAATAATGCTGTCTCTAAGCTTTGAATCCATGTTGATTCCAGTTAGAGCCTTGACTCCATAGCCTAGTTCCTTGTCATTTACTATGATGGTAAAGCGCTCGATCAGTTTTTTCTTGGTCAGTCTTTTAATTCTGGAATAGACAACTGACGGGTTGACCTTGATTTTCTCAGATAATCTTGGTATGGAAATTGACGCGTCTTCTGACAATTCCGAGAGTATGGTCAGGTCTAGGTCATCAATTTTTGCCGTCTAAAACACCTGACCGTGAAATTCCTTAACTGTTTTATAAGTTATCCAGAGAAAATTCTAAAAATTTCCTAAATTTTTCCTTTTTTGTATAGCATTTCTGCCAACAGGACAGCTCCTTTTGCAGAACCCATCTTTTTGTTGTGCGAGAACAGAACATACTTGAGGCCGTTATCAAAGATTTGGTCTTCCTCCAATCTTCCCATTGATGTAGTCATGCCGTCGTTTAGTTGCCTGTCAATTCTTGGCTGTGGTCTGGTTGGGTCTTGGTGTACTACAAGATAGTCCTTTGGTGCTGATGGCAGACCAGCAACACTGACATGTTCAGAAAATTCTTCAATAGAGTGTCTGACATCTTCTGCTTTTGCAGGCTTGGACGTCTCTACGAAAACAGATTCAGTGTGACCGTCAATTACTGGGACTCTGGTGCATGTGCAGCTAACCTTGATGTTTGCTGGCTCTATTTTGCCGTCCTTGAGCTTGCCCAAAATTTTTGCAGTCTCTACTCTGACCTTGTTTTCCTCTTTTGGAATGTACGGGATTAGATTGTCAGTGACATCTAGGGCAGAAACTCCTGGTGAGCGACCTGCTCCAGAAATTGCCTGCATGGAAGTCATGATGACGCGTTTTGCCCCATAGCTTTCGTACAGGGGTTTCATTGTAATAGCAAGACCAGTTGTTGTACAGTTTGGCAATGGCAAGACATATCCTTTCCAGTTTCTGTTCTTTTTTTGCTGCTCTATTAGCTCTACATGATCATCGTTAATTCCTGGAATCAAAATTGGCACGTCTTCTTCGTATCTATAAGCAGAAGATGTGGATACAACGGGAACGTCTTTAGCAAATTTAGTTTCAATATCTCTGGCAGCATCAGAT
>DAMC01000037.1:741-4230 GCA_002499525.1 Nitrosopumilales archaeon UBA218 | reverse complement strand
CAGTTGTATTATCAAACCCAACCAATTTGGCAAATGGCTTTGTAGCACCAAAACTAAATGCTGATACTGTCTTTACATTCCAATTAATTGCAAATGATGGTAACGTTGACAGTGAACCAGCTACCGTTAATGTTACTGTTAAGGGTACTGTAGTGACCCCAATAGTTGCAAATGCTGGAAAGGATCAACAAGTTTCAGAGAAATCATCTGTTACCTTACTTGGTTCTGGTAAAGACCCACTATTGAACAAGTTAACCTATGGTTGGAAACAAGTATCTGGTGAAACCGTAACACTCTCGTCATCAACTATTGCAAAGCCATCCTTTACTGCTCCAGAAGTAGCAAATGGACAAACAAAGACACTAGTCTTTGAAATCACTGTCGGTGATAGTCATGGTAGAGTAGGTAAGGACACTGTAAGCATTGTAGTAAACCCAGTTGACTCTGCACCAACTGCAATTGCCAAAGTTAAGACAATTCACCAAGCACAATAATTTTTCAACAACCTCATTTACCTAATTATGTGGGGGCCAACTAGATTTTGGATTTAGAAAAGTTTCAGGATGATGTGTATACTATCACTAACCATCTAGCAAAAAATCTCCATGAGGAGGATGTCCCCAAATTGAACTTTGTACGTCAGAGACTAATAGAACTATATCAAAAAAATTTAGTAAAGATTAATCATTCTGTACTAGAGCTAATTTGTGCCGCAAATCTTGTCTCTAAAGGTTTTGCAGTTGATGTTGAAAAACCACTTACAGATTCGCTAGTGTGTGATTTGTATGGAAAAAAAGATGGCAAAACCGCCATTATAGAAATTGAAACAGGTTTCACTCCGCCCGAACATGCACTTGATACTATCGAGTACTATATCTCTAGAATAGTGAGCAAAATTGCTAGGTATAGCAAATACTGTGATACTTTTTCACTCGCCACTCCTGTGATCGGAATGCTTCCAATACACAACACCTTTCTCAGTTTGCCGTCTCAAAGAATCCCAGGAGAGATTAAAAAAATCAAATCACAGTGCGATATTTTTTATAAAAATCCGCCAATCGAATATGATGATATATTGAATGCAAAGCTGGATTCTGTTTATCTAATAAATATAGACAAGGGTTTTGCCAAAGAAATCAACCCCTCAGACTACCATTTGCTCACTGGTTCTATTTTAGAAAAAAGCGAAATTGATCTCTGACGCAGTCCTAAAATATGACTCGATATTATATTAAAAAATATGATATGTGCTAGCTGTGAGAAACACAAGCATTACGAGTGCATTGATTGCCAAAATAATCACAAGACAGAACTTTGTACTTGTGACTGTCATCTGAACTCTGAAATGCACAAACACTAGTCTACTTTCCAACCAGAACGAAGCTTTTTGTCGACTTCTGAAGCCATCGAGTCTAGCTCTTGGGTAGAACCAAAATTCTGGTATGTCATCTTTTCAAGGGTTTTGACCACGCTTTTTGCAGTCCTGTATTGGGGTATGGATGGCTCGTCAATCTCACCGTATAATCCAATTCCGTAGATGTCATTTAATTTCGCATAGCCCAGTATCAACCCATTAAATCCTGTGATGACTGACTTGGCAGGAGTCATGGATATTCCCATTTTTTCAAGCTGTTTTGATAGGTCTTGGGACGTAGTAGTAACGTATGTTTTTGGCTCTTCTCGTATGATTCGCTGCGTATGAAATCCGCCAACAGTATAGATGAACTTGACTGAATATTTTTTTGCGACATTGATGACGTCTTGACAAAGCTCATGTAGTTCTTCTGAGGTCTTTGGCTGTCCAGAGCCACCACCAAAGATAATGATATTTTGACTATACTTGTAGTTCCAACCTTCCTTTGGAATCTCTATGTGGCCACCCTTGTCCAAAACATAGGAAAGTTCTGTAGAATCTGCACGTCTAAAAGCAGCAGTATTTTTTGATTTATTCAAAAAATCAATTACGATATTTCCGACATTTCCCATGTCTTGCATTGCTGCAATTATCAGGGGTTTTTCAACTGCAGGCTCTGCAGTCTGCGTGAATTTCAACAAATGTTCTAATTTTATAACCGATTAAAACTTTGGCAAAGACAGAATCAATCTTGGAATAATAATCAAAACTAGAATGTTTTATGAAAAATTAATCCATTAACGACTGATTTTACAGAAATTTTTTACAAATTTTGGTGATTACACCGATCATTAAAGTCAAGATTCATAAAGGAAAAAAACAGTCCAACGAAGATCAACGAGGTCTATGACAAATTTCGGTACTTTAGAATACGTATTGGACAAGTTTTCCGGCACTTGGAGCTGGAAAGTAACTGGCGAGAGGGCTGTCGCAATGGTCTCCCAAATCATCCCCCAAGCTTGGTATGGTGATGGAGAATACGAGGCTATAGTTCCAGACGATCCAAAAAACGTCGCCCAAATAAAGTGGATAATGGACAGATACCCTCTTGAAATTTTATCAAAAAACATCTGGCAAAAGAAATTACCACCATCAGCCAAAGTAGTACCAAAGAAACCAAAAAAGACAGAACGACTCCAACTCGCAAATCCCGGAAAACAATTCAAGGGAAACCTACTGAACTTCCAACGAGAAGGACTTGACTTTTTGCTAAAATCTGCAGGAAACGCTTTACTGGCAGATGAGATGGGTCTTGGTAAGACAGTACAGTCATTATCATACATTGCATCCGAACAAAACGCATTCCCAGCTTTGATTGTTGCCCCACTTGTTACACTGCAAAATTGGCAAAGGGAAATTGAAAAATTCTTGATGAAAAAGAGCAGAAACGGTAGAATAATTGAAGATCAATCACCATCATCTACTATTATTCGAGTTGGGAAATCCGAGGAATTGGACAAGTATGATTTCTATATAATTAACTATGAATTATTGTTCAAGCGATACAAGGACCTATCTAAGCTTGGCCTAAAAACAATTGTATGTGATGAGGTACAAAATCTTCGTTCAAAGACCACACAGAAATATCAAGCAATTAAAAAACTGGCAACACTCGAATCTGTAAAATACAGAGTAGGTCTATCTGGAACCCCAATTTACAACCGCGGTTCTGAGATTTGGCCAATTGTTGATATATTGCGACCAGGATTGCTTGGCAGCTTTAAGGAATTTTGCGAGTATTTCTGCTACATTAACGAAAAGGGCAAAGCAATAGTTTTGGAAAATAAACGTGAATCCCTAAGACACATGTTGCAAAAACATGTAATGCTTAGAAGAAAAAAAACAGATGTACTCACAGAACTCAAGGAAAAAATCCGTTACAAGGAAATCATTGATTCTGATATTAACTATTACAACAAAGAACTGGAGCGAATCTGGAAAAAACTCGAAGATGAACGCAAGGTAGCGCAGACTGCATTTGATGCTTCCACTGCATATCAGCGAGCCATCCAAAGTGAAAGACAGGCTGCGGGTGCGGCAAAACTACCACACGTGATAAATTTTGTTAAAAACAT
>DAMC01000037.1:0-469 GCA_002499525.1 Nitrosopumilales archaeon UBA218 | reverse complement strand
ATGGAGATAGAAGAAAGCGTAGTTGTGTTTTGCCACCACAAATCAATTCATTCTTTACTGCATCAAAGTCTTTCAGAATTCAAACCAGCTTCAATTATTGGAGGCCAGTCCGACAAACAGCGTCAAGATAACATCGACTCTTTCCAGAATGGACAAACCAAATTAATGATTGCAGGACTTCGTGCTGGAAACGTTGGAATTAATCTTACTAGGGCAAAATATGTAATATTTGCAGAACTTGATTGGAGTCCGGCAATTCATCTTCAGGCAGAAGACAGATTGCACAGAATAGGGCAAAAAAATACAGTATTTGCATATTATCTGATTGGAAACGGAACATTGGATGAACACGTAGCACGTGTTCTTGTGGATAAAAGCTATGAAATCGATGCTATTATGGACAACAAAGTAGAGTCCTTTGAGAACAAGGGCAAGGCAGAACTTATCCTGGCACAAATTCAGGATAAGG
>DAMC01000018.1 GCA_002499525.1 Nitrosopumilales archaeon UBA218 | reverse complement strand
TTTGAAAATAACATGTCAAGAATGGCCTTGTCTGATTTGATCTGTGAAATTTTAGGATCTATGAGTTGAATTTTTTGTTTGTGTTCGTTAATCTGTTCTGTTAATTTTATCTGCTTTTGTTTAGAATCTACGATGTACTTTTCATAGCTTTGAATTGATTTGAGGATGGATGCTTGAGATTCCAGTTTTGCTTTTTCTTGTTCTAGTTGTTCTTCAAGGGCCAACTCTTGGGCCTTAGTTTCTTTTATGATTTTTTGATTCTCGAGTCGAATAGATTCAAGCTGTGCTTTTTCTTCTTCTAGTTTTTTGGCAGCTCGTGCTTGTTCTACAAGTTTTCTTCGCTCATTATCTGCCTGACTAGCAATCTCGAATTGCTCCTGTTGGAGTTGAGCCGTGATGACATCTCTTTGCTTTTTTGCCTGTTCTAGTTCTAACTCTTGGGCTCTTATCTGGTCGACAAGTTCGTTTTGCTCTTTTATTTTTTGTCTCTCTTGTTCGATTTGTGATTGTAGGTGATGTTTTTCAGCTTTAACTTGTTTTTCAAATTCTTCTCTATCTAGGATTATCTGAGTTAACTTGGATTGCTCAATTTGGATTTTCTCTGATTCTGTTTTCTTGTGGTTTATCTTGTCTTGTTCTGATGCAAGATCTCTTTCAATTTGCTCAAGACTAGGTGCTTGAGCTTGCCATCCCCTTGGTAATGTATTATGAGATTTATGGGATGCCTGTAGCTCTCCAACATTTTTACTAATTATGGACTCCAAGTTAGCAATTTTTTGATTGGCAGACAAAACCTCTATCCTGAGTGTGTCTACTAAGGAATCTGAAGTGCTTTTTTGCTCTTTTAGCTTTTCATAATTAACAGTTTGACCAAGCTTTGACTCGAGATACTGTCTATCCGATCGATATAGTGTTTTTCCTTGTTTTAATGATTCTAAAATAAACTGTAATCTCCCAGTGTCGCCAATTCCCGAGGTGATTAATTTTTGAATCTTGTCCAAAGTATTTTCTTCTACCTCTATTTTTTTTTGGAGTCCGATTTCTTGTGAGAATTTTTCATCAAGGTATGTTTTATCAGAATTGTATAATTCCCTGCCCTCGGTAAGTACAATTAGAATGTGATTAAGGCGTCCTGGATCTCCCCTGCCTAGAACCATTAGTTTTTCTACAAATGCCTTGGTTTCTTCCCTAGTTAGATTGACCATATCACTTTACTAATTTATGATTACTGGTATTTTAAGACCTCACAGATTTACTAATTTTTACAAATTATGCACACGTCTATTGGTCTTGATGCTTGACGAGTAACATTTTTTCCATTTTTTTGGGTTTGATGAAGACTTGATTATTACAATTTTGTTAAACGTGAATCGTTTTTTTAATTTTATATTATGTCTAATTGTTTTTTTTGTGGTTTTGTCAAGTTTTTTGTAAATTAAACTGATGTGAGGATTGAATTTGTAGTTAGAATCAAGATTTTGCTGTAATGTATTGTGGATTTTTCTAAGATTGGATGTCTTTTTGATATTGATGAACAATGTTTTCCATAGATAATCTGATTGTCCTATTCCATTGTTTATGGCGATGACTCGCTTTGACTTTATCTTTGATACTGCTACTTTTGCAGCATCTAAATCTCTGACTCCACCGTATATTGTTATGTGAGGACTAAATTTTGGTGCAAAGTATAGTTTGGCGAGATTTTTTATGATTCTGTCTAGGTATAAAGAATCAACCTTTTCTGGTACGAGCCATATGGAGTAGGTCATGATATCTTTTGCAAAACTATCTGTCTGTACTGGTCATAGTCTGTTGCAGAGTACTCGGTATCAAAAGCCTCAAAAAACAAAGTGTCTTCTAGTGCAATTAGGAGATGTGCTCTCATCGGAGGAACAAAAATTGTGGCTGGACCTTTAATCGTGGTTATGGACTCTTCTTCTGTCTCGATGTTCTTTTCTTTGTATTCTATTATTCCTGATAAAACGTAATGTGAACTCTCAAAAGAGTGATAGTGTCCACCTCTAGCAAATCCTTTTTTTATTTGAACAAGGTTTATGTTTTTCTGACCGAATTTTAAAAATAAAATAGAGCCTCGTCTATCAGATACTACTTTTTCAAATTCCAGATTCATACAGATACCTATGCGGAACTTTGAACATTGATTCTAAGCGATAGTGTTGGAGAAAGAGCTGTGGGATTATCAATACTCTCCCAGACAAAAATCGTTGCGTCGTAATGTCCAGCTGTATCAGGAGTCCATGAAAGCGAAGGAGTAAAAGACTGTCCTGGTGTAAGCTGACCGGTAATCCATGCCAAGGAAACTGTAATCCCGTTCTCGTTTTGGACTTGAACAATATATGCAAATCTCTGCTCCACACCTTGATTGTTTTTCAAGTCTGCAGCAATCTGAACCTGCTTACCTACTTCGATTGTCTTTGATTTCAATCCTGAATCTAGGTTGATTTGCTCAGCATTTGCAAATCCACACACTCCAACTAGTAAGAGTGCTAATACAAAATACCTATACAACAACTTGCTGTAATTACAGCCTAGTTGATAAACCAATCTTTAATCATGAAAAATATTCAAGACAATACTGGTATTGTAAAGAATTCGAAGATATGAAACTTTGAAAAAATTAGGTGGGCTGACAATTTAATTGTCAGGGTCCGGCATTAATCCCACCTATTGATATGTATCTAAGAATTTTGTATTAAAATAACGCGTAGAAATTATCTGGAAATTCCACATTTGACATAATATTTTTGATGATATTCCTCAGCCCTATAGAACTCTGATGATGGTTTGATCTCCGTAGCTATTTTTTTGGGAAATCTTCCAGAATTTTCTAGTTTTTGTTTTGAATTCTCGGCGACTTTTTGCTGTTCTATATCGTGACAAAATATGGCAGAGCGGTACTGGGTACCGACATCAGGACCTTGTCTGTTTACCTGGGTGGGATCATGACAATCCCAAAACACATCTAATAATTTTTCATAAGAGATGACGTTTGGATCGTATTCTACTTGAACTAATTCTGCATGTCCTGTCGTATCCGTGCATACCTGTTCATATGTGGGGTTTGTTGTATGTCCACCACCATAGCCAACTGCAGTGGAAGTCACTCCTTTAGTTGTTCGAAATA
>DAMC01000077.1:7218-9489 GCA_002499525.1 Nitrosopumilales archaeon UBA218 | reverse complement strand
ATTATTTTTCTTTTATTGTTTTTATCCTGAACGAGTTGAGTGAAAGATTCTTTGGAACCTTTAATGAAAACTGGGTCAATTAGGAAGTTTTTTGGATTTTTAGTATTAATTAATGCAAATAATCTATGCCCATCAATTCCTATGACTTCGACATTTTCCAAATCATTTAATCCTCCAATACTGGCCTCGAACGCTTGAACTTCAATTAAAAAATCAATTCTTTTTTGTGATATTGTATCTGCAAGTAATTCTTGATCAGTAATTTGGTTCATTTGAGAAATTGATTTTTTAATCATCGGATTAGATGTTATTACCTGAATTTGTTGAGTCTTTCCAGTTAGAATGCTTGAAATAGAATCACCTCGTACACCAGACTCACCACGAAGTTGGTTCATGACACGCTCTTCCAAAATCAGATTAGCATAATGAAATGAAACGAATACGGTTAGACCAATTCCAATGAATGAGACTAATATGACAAGAGATACTAGTTTTTTATCTATAGTTACAGGAATTAATTTCGCCATAGAAAATAAGCTCTTTTGTGTGCTTATCTCTTTTTCTAAGATTTCCTAACTAGATTTATGTTAGTTCATACCTATAGAAAACGATGAAAGGGTTATGTCATTTCTGCTTGAGATCCAACGTCGAGATTTTAGTTGAGCGCGGTCAAATCATATGTCCAGCATGTCTAAAGCAAAAAACTAAATCCGAATCTTAGTTAGTCAATGAAATGAAGTTTGGAATTTTCTCACATTGCACAATAGATGAAATTCAAATTGAAGATAAATTATACGAGACTCCTGGCGGGCCTGCTTGTTATTGTAGTCTTGCGGCAAAAAATCTGGGATTTGATGTGGAGTTGTACACAAAATATGGCCCAGATTATTCTTTTGCAGATTCGTTAAGGAAAAAAAAGATCAACCTGCAAAACCCAGAATCTGCAAAAAATACAACCAGATTTAGGCTAGAAATTATCAACGAAGATAGAATTCTTTGGATTAAAAACATGTGTGAAAGAATTGAATATACTAAAACCAACTGTGATGGAATTTTGATTAGTCCAGTATTTGATGAGATTTCATTAGATACTTTGCACAGAATAAAATCTGATGCTGATTTAGTAGGTCTTGATCCTCAGGGATACTTGAGAAGATCAGATGATGAGGGGAGAGTTTCATTTCATAGAACAGATATAGAATTAGATGGGATTGATGTTCTCAAGTCAGATCCAAATGAAGTTTTTCAGTTAACTGGAGTTCAAGGTTTTGATGGTGCTAAATTACTAAATAAAAAAGTGAAACATTTATTGTATACTAACAAGCGTGAGGTGTCATTATTTTATAATTCAAAACGCTATTCAATCACTCTACCAAATATGGACATTTATGATACTGTGGGAGTAGGAGATATTTTTACATCCACATACTGTTGTACGATGCTTAAAGAAAAGGATGCTCTTTGGGCACTTAGTTTTGCTGGTGGTGCAGCTCAGGCAGCTCTTGAATCAAAAATGGTAGGTCTTGATAAAATACCTCCAAAGGGAGCAACCGAATCGAATGCGTCTTACTACTATAACATTATGAAGTTTGAAGAAGTCTAAGCTTTTATTATCGAATGCGAATTTACTCATTTCATGCAAATAGGAATCTCAGGTCTAACTCCTAACGATATAGCAGTTAAGACTATCAAGACAGTACTTGATGATTATGGATTGTCTTCTGTTTATACGGGTTATAAAACTCGTAAAGACCTAGATTGCATAATAGTTACTGGCGGGGACAGGGGAGTACGCAATTATTTTCACAAGACTCAAGATGCACAAATACCAGTACTAGGAGTTGGAGAGTCTGAATCTAGTGGTTTTTTGGCACAGATTGATTTGAAAGAATTTTCTTCTATTGTTAACCGTATAAAAAAATCAGATTATGCGATTTCTGAGTTTTCAAGAATTTCTGTCAAAATAGATGGAAAACCAATATACCCTGTTTTAAACGATGTAGCGGTATTTTCATCAAAGAGTGCAATGCTCATGGAACACGTATTGAGAGTGAACCATGAAGAAGTTTGGCATGATTCTAGCGACGGATTAATCATTTCAACCCCGATTGGCTCCTCAGCTTATTCGATGTCTGCTGGAGGTCCAATGATATTTCAAGACTCGCCAGTATTCGGAATAGTTTCAGTTAATTCATTAGACATTACCAGAAGGCCATTGATTGTTCATGACACCAGCATCATAGAGGTAGATGATATCTCATCAAGGTTATT
>DAMC01000077.1:6765-6887 GCA_002499525.1 Nitrosopumilales archaeon UBA218 | reverse complement strand
AGAATTAATAATATTTTGGAGTGTACTAAATCAGTACCATCAGTAAAAGTAATAAAAATTAAAAAAGATTCAACTGCTGTTTCAGCTCTCACTAAAAAAGTCAAGCTGGCTGAGGATTTACT
>DAMC01000077.1:3315-6371 GCA_002499525.1 Nitrosopumilales archaeon UBA218 | reverse complement strand
AAAGGGTATGTCAAGAAAAAGATCTCAATTCGTGATTCAAGACAAAAAATCTATGAAATATCCAGACCTAGCTTGCTGAAGCCTGAATGAAGGCTTCAAAAGATTCCTCTGGAAATCCAGGTCGGCTGTTAAACTCCGGGTGGAATTGTACGCCAAAATAGAATTTATGTGATGGTATCTCGAGCATTTCCATTCTCTTAGAATTATCAGATTCAGCAGAAAACACTAGTCCATGTTTTTCAAATTCTGGCAAATATTTTGTATTAATCTCATATCTATGTCGATGTCGTCGAGAAACATGGCTAGCATTATACGCTTTGTAAGCAATAGTGCTAGGCTTTATTGTAATATCGTGCGCTCCCAGTCTTAAAGAACCCCCCATATTAGATACTGTTTTTTGTTCTGGCAGTAAATCCACAACCGGATGACTGGTTTTAGGATCAAGTTCTGTTGAATTTGCATCAGAATAATTGAGGACGTGTCTTCCAAATGCAACTGCGGCAAGTTGAAATCCAAAACAGATGCCAAGATATGGAATATTTTTCTCTCTTGCAAAATTGGCGGTTTTGATAATTCCCTCTGCACCTCTAGAGCCGAATCCTCCAGGAACGAGAATTCCATTGTATTTGACTAAATCATTGACTTTACCATTGATTTCTTCAGAGTCAATCCAGTCAATTGATACGGATTTTCCAATTTTAGCTGCTGCGTGCTTTAGCGCATGGTTAACACTGACATAGCTATCTGTCAGTGTGACATATTTTCCAACCATTGCAATTTTGATTTCCCCATCTTTATTTTGCATTGAGTTAACTATGTTATTCCACTTGTCCCAATTTGCAGCCGAATTGATCATGCCAACCTTGTTAAATTTAGTAAAAATCTTATCAACGATTCCTTGCTCATACAATATTTGTGGAACTGAAAAAATAGATGGAACGTCATGGCATGAAAATACATCAGTTGAAGTGACATTAGAAAACATGGATATTTTTTTCCTTGTTGAATCAAGTAAGGGTTGAGTACATCTTACTGCCATCATGTCAGGCTGAATTCCTATTCTGCGTAATTCTTGAACTGAGTGCTGTGTTGGTTTTGTCTTTTGTTCACCAACCACCTCAAGTGAAGGTGCCAGTGTCACGTGAACAAATATGACTTCCTGAGGCCCCAACTCCAATCTTAATTGACGTAAAGCCTCCAAAAATGGTAATGACTCTATATCGCCAACAGTTCCACCACACTCTACTACTAGAAAGTCAAGGTGTTCATCATCAGCAATTTTCAGAATTCTCTTTTTGATTTCATCAGTAATATGCGGAATTATCTGAACACATGCTCCAAGATACTCCCCACGTCTTTCTGCCTCTATAACTGCAGAATAAATCTGTGCAGTTGTAATATTGTGTGTTTTTCTCATGTTTTGATTCAAAAATCTCTCGTAATTACCAATATCCATATCACATTCGCCACCATCATCTGTGACAAAGACCTCTCCGTGTGCAACAGGGTTCATTGTACCGGCATCATAATTCAGATACGGATCGATTTTCACACAGGAAACCTTTTGATTTGATAATTGTAATAGTTTTGCAATTGAAGATGTAACTACCCCCTTGCCGAGTCCCGACATTACTCCACCAGTAACAAAAATGAACTTTGTCTGCACATTTGGATAAGGAAAATCATGTTTTTAATTCTTTTTTTGTTACCAACGCTTTAATGCACATTAAACTGCAAAAAAGAAATGATCGATGACATCTGGGTCTCCATACTAGGTATTATTGCTGCTGCTTTAGTGACTTCAAGCTTTATTCCTCAGATCGTCAAGGGATACAGAACAAAACACCTAGATGATGTATCCTACTGGCTAATGATTACAATATGTATCGGGATGTCACTGTGGATAGGTTATGGAATAATAAAAAATGATTTTGTTATAATTGGCGCAAACATTTCTACAATAATTCTAAACATGATTTTGGTAGTAATGAAGTTTAGATATTCCAAATAATTATTTTGTTGCAGATTTTAATTGTCTAATAAAACCAGCTACAGTTTTTTGGATTTTTGCTGAAGGTGTTTTTTCGATTATCTTGATTAATGCCGAGCCAACAATAGCTGCGTCTGCACCATATTTCACATAAGACCTGATATCGTCCGGCGTGGATATTCCAAAGCCAATTCCAACTGGAACTTTACCCTTGGCAATTTTTTTGGTTTGTTTGAGGGCGTCTATAGTGTATTTTTGAATTTTATTTTGAATACCAGTTGTCCCAAAAACAGATACCAGATACAAAAACCCCGTGGTTTGTTTTACAATTTCAATTAATCTGGATTTACTTGTGTTGGGTGAGACCAAAAATATTGTGTCTAGTTTGTGTTTTTTTGCAGCTTTGAGATACTCTTTGGAACCTTCGATTGTCATATCAGGTGTGATTAATCCATCAATGCCGGCTTCCTTTGCAAGCTTGAAGAATCTCTCATATCCTTTGTAGTATAGTATGTTGGTGTAAGTCATTAGTATGAGCGGAATCTGGCTTTCTTTACGGATTTGTTTTACAAGGCTCAAAAACTGTCCCATTTTGGTTCCTTTTTCTAAAGATACAGTACTCGCATGCTGAATCACTGGACCATCAGCTAAAGGATCTGAAAATGGAAAACCTAATTCAATTATATCTGCACCACCTTCGATTAATCCTCGCACTGCAGATAATGTATCCTTGTGGTTTGGATATCCAACCATAATGTAGGTAACTAATGCCTTGTGACCAGATGACTCTAATTCTGAAAACTTATTTTGAATTCTTGACATATTCTTGTACTACCTCAACATCCTTATCTCCTCTACCCGATAATGTTACCACGATGGATTCTGATTTCGGTTTCTTCTTTGCTAATTTAATTGCCTCTGCAATAGCATGTGATGATTCCAGTGCGGGAATTATTCCTTCGGATCTTGTCAGCATCAGAAATGCATCAATCACTTCTTTGTCTGTTGCATAAACATACTTGACTCGTTTTTGATCTTTGAGATAAGAGTGCTCTGGTCCAACCCC
>DAMC01000077.1:0-2982 GCA_002499525.1 Nitrosopumilales archaeon UBA218 | reverse complement strand
ATATGTCATCATACCGTGAAGAACCCCCTTAGTGCCAGCTGACAGTGTAGCAGAATGTAATCCAGATCTAAGTCCCTGACCTGCAGCCTCCACTCCAATAATTTCAGTATTCGAATCAACTAATGGATAGAAGGTTCCGATTGCGTTAGAACCACCACCAACACATGCAATTACTGTATCAGGCGTCGATTTGCCAAACTTTTTGATTTGGTGTTTAATCTCTTCACCGATAATAGATTGGAAGTCTCTAACCATTACTGGATATGGATGAGGTCCCACTGCGGAGCCTAAAAGATAGTATGTGTCTTTGACATTTGTAATCCAGTCACGAATTGCCTCATTTATTGCATCTTTGAGGGTTTGTGACCCAGATTTTACTGCGTGAACTTCACATCCAAGTAGGTTCATTCGAAAAACATTTTGCTTTTGGCGTATGGTGTCCTTGTAACCCATATACACTTCTGCCTTTAGTCCCAATGCAGCACATGCCATTGCAGTCGCTACTCCGTGTTGACCCGCCCCAGTTTCTGCAATTATTCTGGTTTTACCCATTCTTTTTGCAAGTAGGGCTTGTCCTAGCGTATTGTTGATCTTATGTGCACCACCATGTAGGAGATCTTCACGTTTTAGATAGATTTTAGCTCCGCCGATTTTCTCTGTGAGGTTTTTTGCATAGTATAATGGTGTTGGACGTCCCGCATATTCTGTCAGGTAGTAGTTCAGTTCTTTTTTGAAATCAACATCATTTTTGTATTTCAGATAATTTTGTTCTAATTCTTCAATTGCTGGCACTAGGGTTTCTGGGATGTATTTACCCCCAAACTCGCCGAATCTTCCGTTTTTAGGGAATTTTATTTTCATATCGCGTTCACCAGACTCCTTACGTTCTCTTTAATATTTTCTGACTTCATAATACTTGAGCCAATTAGGTACGCACCGGCCCCACATTTTTGCAGGAATTGAATGTCCAGAGGCGACTCAATTCCACTTTCAGACACAATTATTCTATTCTCATTGAATCCTTCTAGTAGTGTTTTTGTGGTATTAATGTCAATTTCCAGTGTGTCTAGGTTACGATTGTTGATACCAACCAAATCAGATTTTGTTTGTAGAGCATTGACAAATTCGGTTTTTGTGTGTGCCTCTACTAGTACCTTTAGGCCCTGCTTGTGTCCATAATCTACGAATTCATCAATTTCTTTGAGAAGACCGACATCAAATAGTGATTGTATCAATAACATGTAATCCGCGCCGATTTTTTTTGCTGCGTCAATCTGTACTTTGTCTACTACAATATCTTTCATTAGCATGGGGATTTTGACTTGTTTTCTTATCTCCATGAAATATTCAGGAGAGCCATCAAAAAGGTATGGCTGTGTTAGAACTGAAAGTGCTTTTGCGCCACCTTCTACCATTGATTGAGCTATCTTGACAGGATCGGATTTTTGCCTAATCTTGCCTAGTGATGGTGATGAAAATTTTACCTCGGTGATTAATGATGCGTGTTTATTTTCTTTGATTGATTGTATTAGGTCGATTTGCGATTTTGGAATGATTGTATTGATTTCATATGTGCCGTCCTTGATTGCCTTATTGGAATTATCAAATAGTTTCTGTAACGTGTTCATTGTTGTATCTCCTTGATTTTGTCGTGATCACCGCAATTCCTAATAAAACTGTCAAAATGAGAAAATGCTTTACCAGAGGTTATGGAATGAAGTGACATCTGTAACCCCTCCTCTAAATCTTTGACGACGTTGCCGACAACTAGACCTGCAGCAGAATTTAGTGCGGTAATTTCAATCATTGATTGATTTGCAGTGCCGTCTAATACTGATATGAAGGCTTGGATTGCATCTTTTTTTGTTGATATCTGTAAATCCCTGATAGTTGCTTGGCGTAATCCAAATTTTTGCGGATCAATTATCATCTTGTCGATTTTATCGTCTTGCAGAAAACAAATTGTGTTTTTCGAGGTGGTAGATAATTCGTCTAGGCCGTCTTTGGAGTGAACAGCCATGATTTTTTGGGCACCCTTTCGGTGCAAAATATTAACAATTCTTTCTAGATATTCATCTGAAAAGACGCCTATTAGTTGATTTTTGACATGCGCTGGATTACATAACGGTCCCAGTAGATTAAATGCAGTTCTGGATTGGAGTAATTTTCTTGCAGCAGAAACATGTTTCATTGCAGGATGAAATTTTTGCGCAAACAAAAATCCAATATTATATTTCTCAATAATCGATGCTACGGTATCAGGATCTGCATTTAGATCATAACCAAAATACTCGAAAATATCCGCACTACCAGATATTCCGGATGAGGATCTATTACCGTGTTTTGCTACGATCCCCCCACAAGAGGCTATGACAAATGATGCCGTGGTCGATATGTTGAAAGTGTGCATTCTATCCCCACCAGTTCCACACACATCAATGATTGTGCCCTTGCACTTTGGTGCAATATGTATGCCATATTCTTCCATCTTTGTTAGCATTGCAAGTAGTTCGTCATCGGTCTCTCCCTTGTTTGCCAAATGTTGTAAAAAGACTGCCTTGACATTGTCTGATGTTCCTTCTGACAATAACATGTTCATCGCATCATTCATTTGTTGTGTGGATAGGTTTCCACCAACTTCTAGTCGTGCAATATAATTTTCTAGCATTTTTTTACCTTATCTATGAAATTTTGTAGAATTTTCTTTCCTTCTGTAGTTAGTATTGATTCTGGGTGAAATTGAACTCCATCAATAAGATATTTTTTGTGAGATACACCCATCACTTCCCCATCATCTTCTGCAACTGCAGTTATTTTCAGAACATCCGGTATGATGGTTTTATCACCGACAAGTGAGTGATACCTAGTAGCACGGAACGGGTTTTGTACTCCTGAAAATAAGGAATCCGAATAATGTTTGATTTGGCTGGTTTTTCCATGTCTTGCGCACCCTGCATTGACTACTTTTCCTCCAAACTCATG